>JAOZMZ010000061.1 GCA_029934055.1 Kiritimatiellia bacterium | reverse complement strand
AACCAGGCATTCGATCCGGCCGTCATCAAGACGCCGCCAATACCTTGCCGCCTCACCCTCTCTCACACCCTCGTCCACTTGCCCTGAACCTCTACCGGTAAGTACGCCTTCCCACCCCCCTTATATACATCAACCCGCCCGCCCCCACAACCGCACCCCGCGGAGAAAACTTGCATGCCCCCCCGTCCGGATTCATGTTATCAGCAGAGTTTTCGGAAAAATGAGCAACATCCGCCAACCCGCCGTCGCAGGCACATTTTATCCGGCCGACCCGGCCGAACTGCGCAGCATGGTGCGTTCCTTCCTCGACCAGGCCCAAGCCCGCGCCCCGCGTCCAAAAGCCCTTATCGCCCCCCACGCCGGATACATCTATTCCGGACCGATCGCCGCCTCCGCCTACACCTGCCTTGAGGCCGCCCAACATGCCGATATCACCCGCGTACTCATCTTCGGCCCCTCCCATCGCGTGCCCTTCAGGGGACTGGCCCTCACCAGTGCCGAGGCCTACGCCACACCCCTGGGCATCATCCCCATCGATGAACAAGCCTCACGGCTTCTGCGCGACCGCGTCCCCGACACCCTGCCCCTCGACGAGGCGCATGCCTATGAACACAGCATCGAGGTCCAGCTCCCGTTCCTGCAACTCGTCCTCCACGAATTCTCCATCATCCCCGTCGTCGTCGGCGATACCGATCCGGCCCGCGTCGCCGACGCCATCAATACGCTCTGGGACGACGATGCCACCCTGGTAGTCGTCAGCTCCGATCTCAGTCACTACCATGACTACTCCACCGCCCGCCGGATAGACCGGCAAACCACCAGCGCCATCGAAACCCTGCAGCCCGAAAAGATAGATTATCACCAAGCCTGTGGGCGCATTCCCGTCGCCGGCCTCCTTCTGGCTGCCCGCGAGCATCACCTGCAACCGCAAACCGTGGACCTCCGGAACTCGGGAGACACCAGCGGCCCGCGCGATCAGGTCGTCGGCTACGGCGCATACGTCTTCAGTTAAAGCTTCCTATCGCCGCGGTAATCTCACCATGAGCGGATGTCGTCTCCCGTCCCGCTGACCCCGTCCGGACCGCATGACCACACCACCGCCCCCGTCTCGACCGAACAAATCCGCCCACGCACCCTTACACTGCAGAAACCATCCCCGTCACCGTCGAGCACCACCTGGTATTGATTACCCCACGGATCCAGGAAATTCCCATCAGCATCGAGCCCGTAAGATCCGCGCCGCCAGACATCCGGCCGCGCGAAACCGCCTTCGCCGGCATACAACTTTTCCACCAGCGCTGCGTTCGCCGACGCTTTTCCATAACGGATATCGCCCATGGCTGAAAAATGACGGTCTGTCGCAGACCCTGAATATCCCGACCCGGAAAGCACCTTGACAAACTCCTGCATCCCCTGCCGCGCCGTGCGCCGGTACACCCGCTGCCGATACCAGCCGCCTGCCGCCGTACAGATACCCGCCGCAATCAGAAGCAGCCCTGCCCCCGCCAATATTTCCCCGCGCGTCAACCGCCCGCGGAGCCGCTCCAAAACGCCCATCACGCCCCCATATGGCTCAACTCAACTTCCCGATAATCGTTATCAACGGAAGGAACAGCGAAATCACGATCGTACCCACCACCACGGCCATGAAAATAATCAATATCGGTTCGATGATCGAAGTCAGCCCGGCCACCGCCATGTCCACCTCGTCATCATAACGCTCTGCGATCTTTATCAACATCTCCGGCAATTTCCCCGTTTCTTCTCCCACCTCAACCATACTGATGACCATCGGCGGGAAAACCCCCGCCGCCTCCAGCGGCGGAGCCATGTTCTCCCCCTCCTTGACCGAGTCGTGCACCTGGGCGATAGCCTGCGCAATGACCTCGTTTCCGGCTGTGTCCCGAACGATGTTCAAAGCCTGCAGTACCGGAACGCCCGACGCCATCAGCGTCCCCAAGGTGCGTGAAAAACGCGCCACCGCGGTCCGCTGAACCAGACCCCCGAATATCGGCATGTGCAACTTCACCAAGTCAATGAAATGCCGCCCAACCCGCGTCAGCCGCAGTAACTTTACGAGCACCACCAATACAACAATCCCCAGGCCGATCCACGGCAGATTGCGACTGAACCCGCGACTGCTGTTCAGAACGAACGAAGTCAGCGGCGGCAGGCCCTCGCCCTCCAGCAGCTCGGCGAATATCGCCTGGAACTTCGGAATGATCACCATCATAAGAAAAGTCAGAATCCCGCCGGCCATCGTCAAGACCACCACCGGATATATCATCGCACTGACGACCTTGCTCTTGATCCTCTGCGCCTTTTCCATGAACTCCGCCAGTCGGTCGAGAACCTGGTCCAATACCCCTCCGAGTTCCCCGGCCCGGACCATGTTCACGAACAATCTGTTGAATACCCGCGGATGCTGCGCCAGGGCCTCGGCAAAGGTGCTGCCGGATTGAATAGCCTCCCCCATTTCGTTCAAAGTCCGTTTCAAGAGACGATTGCGCTCCTGGCGCTGCAACACCTGCAAGGCCCGCAACAAGGGCAACCCCGCTCCTACCAGCGTCGCTAGCTGACGCGTAAATATCGCCATGTGCTTCATGCGTACGCGCTGCAGGAAGGCCGGCAAGCGGATTTCCATGCTCATCATACCGCCGGACGGCGCGGCGCTTTTCGCGCGGGGCTTCTTGCGCTTGCCGTGCCCCAGCTCCTCGAGATTAACCGGGAATAGCCCCTGCTCCCGAATCTTCGTCAGCGCCGCCGTCTCATTGGCGGCCTCCATCACCCCGCTGCTCTCCTGTCCTCCGGAATCAAGCGCCGTATATCTGTATCTTGGCATCTCCTGAATCTCCACGGACCCCGGTGAAAGCCACCTGTCCGATCTCAATTCTCCATCGTTACGTGTACTTGAGAACTTCTTCGACCGTCGTGATTCCGTCAAGGATACAGCGGATCCCGTCTTCCCTCAACGTCCGCATACCGAGTTCCACCGCTTTCTCACGAATCACAATTGTCGGCTTGCGCTCATTGATCAAATCCCGAATCGGATCGCTGATGCGCAGATACTCAAAAAGCCCGTGCCGGCCGCGGTATCCCGTCTGATTGCAGCTCTCACAGCCCGCGCCGTGATAGAACTGGCGCCCCCCCAACAGCTCGGTGCTCAGGCCGATCTGCTCCAGAATATCCGCCTCCGGCTGATAAGGCTCCTTGCAACTGTTGCAGATGGTCCGTACCAGGCGCTGGCTGAGCACGGCCTCCAGCGTCGAGGCTATCAGGAACGGTTCCACGCCCATGTCGATCAGACGCGTTATCGCCCCGGGGGCGTCGTTGGTATGCAGGGTGCTGAAAACGAGGTGGCCGGTCAACGATGCCTGCACCGCGATTTCCGCCGTTTCAAGGTCCCGGATTTCGCCCACCATTATGATGTCGGGATCCTGCCTCAAGAACGCCCGCAGGGTCCGCGCGAAAGTCAGGCCGATGACATCGTTTATCGGCACCTGAATAATGCCCTCGATGTCATACTCCACCGGCTCCTCGGCAGTCAAAAGTTTGGAATCTATCGTGTTCAGGCGCCGCAAAGCCGAGTAGAGCGTCGTCGTCTTGCCGGACCCGGTCGGACCGGTAACGATGATTATTCCGTTCGGCTTGCGGATCTCCTCCGTGAAAGACTGGTAGACGTCCTCGGCCATTCCCAGTTTTTCCAGCTCCAGCTGCACCACGCTGCGGTCGAGAACCCGCAAGACGACGCTCTCGCCGAACTGCGTCGGCAACGTCGAAACACGAAAATCAATCGGCCGGCCGGCGATCGTCAATTGAATCCGCCCGTCCTGCGGCAAGCGCCTTTCGGCGATGTTCAGGCCCGCAATCACTTTGAGCCGCGACGTCACCGGCATTGCCAGGTGCTTGGGCGGCGGTGCCATCTCGTAAAGCGCCCCGTCCACCCGATAGCGGATCTTGAACTCGTCCTCGAATGGCTCGAAATGTATGTCGGACGCACGGTCCCGCACCGCCTGAAAGAGCACCAGATTGACGAAACGCACCACCGGCGCCAGATTGGCCGCCTGTTCCAGATCGGCCACGTCCCCCTCCCTCTCACCAAATTCAAGCAGCTCCTCCGTGTCTTTCAGCTCTGATTCAAGGGAATCGAGCATATCCATCACGGACTCCCCCTCGTCCCCGTAAAAACGCGTCAGGCAGTTGCGGATATCCTCCTCGCGCGCCACCACGAACGAAACGTCGCGCGTAAGCACAAACCCCAGCTCGTCCATGTACTCCGGACCCAACAAGTCGAATGTCGCCAAAACCACCGAGTTGTTGTCCGCTTCCACCGGCACGACGTTGTACATGCGGGCGACACTGGCGGGGACGCTCTTGATCACCTTCTGGGGAATGTCCGTCGCCGGCAGGTTGATAACCCGCGTGCCCAGTTGCTCGGCGATCACCTCCAGCAGCGCATCCTCGCTGACAAAACCCATCTCCAAGAGAAGCTGGCGGATCGACGTGCCCGAACGCTCGTGTTCTTCCAACACTTCCTGCGCCTGGGCCGCGTCAACAAGCCCTTTCTCCAAAACCGCCTGCAACAGGGGATCTTTCAATCCGGTCTCCATCGCCCGTAACCGCCCTATCTCTTTTTCCTCGTCGCGCCCATGGCCTCCAGCTTCTCCACTATCGCCTCGGCATCCTGAGCCTTGGTCAACACGTCCTCGTAGCTTATCAACCCCTTCTCAAAAAGCGCCAGCAGGTGCGCATCAAGCGTCATCATACCCCAACGGGCGCCCGTCTGAATATCCGACGTTATCCTGAAAGTCTTGCGATCCCTGATCAGCGACCTGATCGAGGGCGTTGCCACCATTATCTCAAAAGCCGCAATCCGACCGGGGCGATCATGGCGCACAAGCAACAACTGCGAAATCACCGCCACTATGCTGGTCGATATCTGCGTCCTGATCTGCTCCTGCCTGTCCGTCGGAAAGGCATCAACAATCCGGTCCACCGTCCGCGCCGCCCCGGTGGTATGCAGGGTCGCAAAAACCAGGTGTCCGGTCTCGGCCGCCGTAATCGCCGCCTCCATCGTCTCCAGGTCACGCATCTCACCGACCAGAATGACATCCGGATCCTGGCGCAAACCACGTACTATCGCCTCCTTGAAGCTCGGCACGTCAACCCCGATTTCCCTCTGCGAAATAATACTCCTCTTGTGCGTGTGATAATACTCGATCGGATCCTCAATCGTTATGATATGGCAGTCACGCTCCTCGTTGATTACGTTCATCATACTCGCCAGAGTGGTGGTCTTGCCGGATCCCGTCGGCCCCGTAACCAGCACCAGCCCGCGCGGCTTGAAAAGCAGCTCGCGCACCTGCGGCGGCAAACCGATCTCCTCCAACGTCATCAGCCGCGACGGTATCAGGCGCAACGACAACGATAAGAACCCCTTCTGGCGGTATACGCTCACACGGAAACGGGCCTTCTCGCCGAACCCGAAACCAAAATCCGTCCCCCCTCTTTCACGCACCATCTGCTGATGTTCTGAAGATGTGATCCCCTTCATGAAGCGTTCGGTGTCCTCCGGGCGCAGCGCCTCGGTATCCAGGGCCCGCAGTCTTCCGTTGATCCGCAGCACAGGAGGCATGCCCACGATCAAATGCAGATCGCTGGCCTGCTGCTCCACTACCAGGTCAAGCAGATCGTTGATCGATATCTCCGACGATTTGATCGGTGTCATCAGTCAATGTCTCCCATCGTTACCCGCAGAACCTCCTCAAGGGTTGTCATCCCCGCAATAACTTTCCGGATCCCGTCCTCCCGCAGAGTCCGCATTCCGAGTTCGCGCGCCCGTTTGCGCAACTCGCTGGAACTCACCCGCCGGTAAATCATGTGCCTGACTTCATCATCCACCCGGAATATCTCGAATATGCCCATCCGCCCCCGGTACCCGGTCAGCGCGCACTCGTTGCACCCTCGGCCGCGGTAGAGCTGCGCCTGCCGCACCTGCTCGGCCGCCGAACCGAGCAACCGCAATTCGTTCTCGGTCGGCGTGTACTCCTCTTTGCAGTTGTCGCAAATCCGCCGCACCAGGCGCTGCGCCATTATCGCCCGCGTCGAAGAAGCCACCAGGAACGGCTTGACCCCGATATCAATCAATCGGGTGATTGCGCTGGGTGCATCATTGGTGTGCAGCGTGCTGAACACCAGATGCCCGGTCAGCGAAGCGTTCACCGCAATCTCCGCCGTTTCCAGATCACGAATTTCACCGATCATCACAATGTTCGGAGCCTGCCGCAGAATCGAGCGCAACGCCGCCGCAAAGGTCAACCCGATATCCGCACGCACCTGTACCTGGTTTATCCCCGATATCTGATATTCAACCGGATCCTCCACCGTAATGATCTTCCTGTCCGGCCGATTGATGTGGCTCAAGCAAGCATACAGCGTGGTCGTTTTCCCCGATCCCGTCGGCCCCGTAACAAGAATGATGCCGTCCGGCGCCGTAATTATCCTCTCGAACGTCTGCTGGTCGTCTGAAAAGAACCCGAGCTTCGGCAGCCCCAGCAAGAGGCTCTGCTTGTCGAGAATGCGCATCACGATGCTCTCGCCGTGGTTCGTAGGAATCGAAGAAACCCTCAAGTCGAGATCACGGCCCATGACGTTCACCTGAATACGCCCATCCTGCGGCAGGCGCTTCTCGGCGATACTCATGTTCGCCATTATCTTCACCCGACTGATTATCGCCGACTGAAGACGTTTCGGTGGACTCTCAACCTCGTGGAGAACACCGTCAATCCGATAGCGTACCCGAAACTGGCGCGAGAGCGGCTCCAGATGTATGTCCGACGCCCTGTTCCTGAACGCCTCCAGGATTATCAGGCTCACAAGCTTGATGATCGGAGCGTCCGCCTCGCTGGCCTCCGCGGCCTCCATCAATTCCTGGCTCGTCGTCGGCATGGCCACGGTGCCCTCGGTGATCTCTTCGAGCATCGAATCCACCGAACCCGCATCCCGCTGATAATACTGGTTGAGCGCCACCTCTATTTCCGCCTGCGGCGCTACCACCCCCTCGACGTTGCACTTCAATATGTAACGCAGACTGTCAAGTGTTTCCACATCGAGCGGATCACTCAGCGCTACCGTCAGGGAACTCTCAGTCTTGTATACGGGAACCACCTTGTAACGCCGCGCCACTTCCGCGGGAACCATGTCAATGACGTCCTGGGGAATGTCCAGCCCGGAAAGACTGATCGTCTCCATGCCGAACTGCGCCGCCAGGGCTTTGAGGATCTCCATCTCGGAAACCGTCCCCCCTGCCGTGAGTATATCAATGACCCGCTTGTCCTCTTCACGCGCACGCCGCAGGGAATCCTCGGCCTGCTTGTGACTGATGAGACCCACCCCCTCCAGGATCTCCACAATATATTCATCGTTGGCCGTCAAGGTCAGCGCCCCGGCAATTACAATCACGATTTCTCGCAGCAAGGTTACACGCGCCGTATCCCGGTGTCAATCAGGGCGCCCGCTCCCGTCCTACTCATCCAAGCCTGCGTCGCAACTCTTCCAGCACCAACTGCGGATCCGCCTTGCCGCGACTCTTGCGCATGACCTGGCCGACGAGATACTGCAAGGCCGCCTTCTTTCCCTTGCGATAGTCATCCACGGACTTCGGGTTATCGGCGATCGCCGCCAGCACATATTCCTCAATCGCCGCAGCATCCCGCACCTGCAACAGCCCCCGCTCCTCCACGACCGCACGCGCCTCGCCCCCGCGCACCGCCAGGACATCGAAAACCTCCTTGGCGGCGGTCGTATTGATTTTACCTTCAACCACCATGCCTATCAGATCGGCAAGCGCCCGCGGCGTGATCTTCAAGGCGGTGATCTCCAAGCCCTTTTCGGAAATGACCCTCAACACCTCCGTCATCACCCAGTTCGAGGCCGCCTTGGGTTGCCCGCACAACCTCGCCGTCTCTTCAAAAAAATCGGCCACCGCCCGATCCGCGGACAATACACCCGCATCGTACTCCGGCAGTCCATAATTCCGTACGAAACGTTCGCGGCGCGCGCGCGGCATTTCCGGAAGCTCGGCCCGCCAGGCCGCCACGGTCTCCTCCGTCAGCCGCACCGGCGGCAGGTCCGGCTCCGGGAAATAGCGGTAGTCATGAGCATATTCCTTCGACCTCATCGCCACCGTCACCCCGGCGCGGTCGTCCCAGCGTAAGGTCTCCTGCTCAATCCGCCCGCCCTTCTCCAAAATGTCGATCTGACGGCGGACTTCGTACCGCAAGGCATGCAGCACCCCATGAAACGTGTTCATGTTCTTGATCTCTGTCTTGGTGCCGAGCTGCTCGGAACCCGCCGGGCGCACGCTGCAATTGATATCACAGCGCATGTTGCCCTCCTCGAGATTACAGTCGCTCACACCCGCGTACAGGAGTATCTCTTTCAAGGCCTGCAAATATGCGTAGGCCTCTTCCGGACTCTCCATCTCCGGCTCGGATACGATCTCCATGAGCGGCGTGCCCGCCCGATTGAAATCCACCCCGCTGCTACTCTCGAAATGCATGCTCTTGCCGACGTCTTCTTCCAGGTGTATTCGCGTAATGCCGATCACCTTGCGGCCCCCGCCTTCCAGGTCGATCTCCACCCCGCCACCCACACAAAACGGCTTGTCGTATTGCGATATCTGGTAGTTCTTCGGCATATCAGGGTAAAAATAGCTCTTGCGGTCGAACTTGCTGAACAAATTGATCCGACTGCCCAGCATCAGCCCCGTAATCACCGTCAGCCTCACGGCTTCCTCATTCAGGACCGGCAGCGTCCCCGGATATCCCAAACACACCGGACAAACATGCGTGTTCGGCTCTCCCCCGAACACATTGCGGCACCCGCAGAAAATCTTGCTCCGCGTCTTGAGCTGGACGTGCGTCTCCAATCCTATGTTTACCAAGTAGTCCACTTTCTTCACTCCACCCCCTCCTTCCCCGCAATCGGCGGACGGCGGGTATGCCACGGCGTCGCCTGCTCGTAAGCATACGCCGTCCGCAAAATCTTTTCCTCCCCCATGGCCGGCCCCAAAATCTGCAGGCCCACCGGACGCCCGTCATCCGTAAAACCACAGGGCACCGATATCCCGCATATCCCCGCCAGATTCGCCGTGACGGTAAAAATATCACCAAGATACATCCGTAAAGGATCCTGCGTCCTTTCGCCGACGGCAAACGCCGCCCCCGGAGCAGTCGGCGCCAGAATCACGTCGCATACCTTGAAGGCTTCCTGAAAATCAGCGCGGATCAGGGAGCGTACCTTCTGCGCGCGCAGATAGTACGCATCATAATACCCGCTGCTCAGCACGTAGGTTCCCAGTATTATCCGGCGCTTGACTTCCCTCCCGAATCCGGCCGCGCGCGTCTCGGCGTACATTTCCAGCGGGTCGCGCCCGCCTGCCCGCAGTCCATACCGCACCCCGTCGAATCGCGCCAGGTTCGCCGAAGCTTCCGCCGTCGCTATTATGTAATATGCCGCAACGGCATATTCGGTGTGCGGCAGACTTACCTCAATCACCTCAGCTCCTAGCCGCCGGCATTCCTCTATGGCTCCCTGCACGCTCCGGGCCACATCCTTCTCCACCCCTTCCACAAAATATTCCCGCGGATACCCAATCCGTACCCCCTTCAAATCAGTCCGCAAACATTGCAGATAGTCGGGAACTTCGGCCGCCAGCGATGTCGCATCCGCAGGGTCGTGCCCCGCGATCACCCCCAGCAGCAACGCCGCGTCGCCCACGTCCTTGGTGATAACTCCCGCCTGGTCGAGCGAGGAAGCGTAGGCCGTCAACCCATACCGCGATACCCGCCCATACGTCGGCTTCAGCCCTACACACCCGCAAAATGCCGCCGGCTGACGTATCGAACCGCCCGTATCGGTCGCCAGCGAGGCAAACGCCATGTCCGCACTTACAGCCGCCGCCGACCCTCCGCTTGATCCACCCGGCACCAGGTTGCGGTTCCAGGGATTGCGCGTAACCCCGTAGGCCGAATTCTCCGTGCTCGAACCCATCGCAAACTCGTCCATGTTGAGGCGCCCCAACAAGATCATGCCCTTCGCGCGCAGGCGGGCCACAGCGGTGGCGTCGTAGGGCGCTACGTACCCCTCCAGTATCCGGGAACCACACCGGCACTCCTCTCCCGCCACGTTGAAGATATCCTTCACGCCGATCGGTATGCCGTCCAAGGGACTCAACCCCTGCCCGGTCTCGCGCCGCCGATCACTCGCGCGCGCCTCATCAAGCGCCCTTTCCTTGTCAACGGAAAGGTACGCCCCGATCTCCCCGTCCAGATTCTCTATTCTCTCAAGCAGAGAATTGACCACCTCCACCGATGAACATTCCCCCCGCCCCATACGGTCGGCCAAATCCCGTACTGTCAACGAATACAGCTCGGACATCTCACATTCTCTTTCTTCAACCTATTCTATGATCCGTGGCACCATATACTGCCCGGCACGCGTGCGGGGGGCGTTCTTCATGACACGGTCATGCCAATCACCCTCGGTATCCACATCCTTCCTGAGCACATTGAAGATCTCCGCCACATGCGCCACGGGCTCGACATTTTCAACGTCCACTTCACCAAGCTTGTGCACGTATTCCAAAATCTGCCCGAGTTGAACATTGAAGGATGCAATCTCCTCATCGCTCAACTTCAACCTGGCCAGACCGGCCACGTAACCGACGTCTATCTCGGTCGCCTTGCGGGTGTGCTTTATTCCCATCGCTCGACTCCTCCATCCCCCACCGGGCCCCCGTCTACCTGCGACCTCTATTTCAACAATCCAGCCTACAAACCAAGTATGCCCCCACTCCAGCAATCAGCTCAGGAAACATATCCTTGCGCCCCTTGTCAAGGAGCCCTTCCGGCGGCACCTAACTTACCTCCGCCCGCCTCACCCCCACCCGCGAGGGAGAACGCGTCCCGACACCCCATACAACTGGCAACTTCGCCCGACTCATGTTATCTTCTCCGCATGAGCGCAACCCTTCAGAGGCGCATCCATTGCGGCATATGCGGAGGAATCGCCGCCTACAAAGCGGCCGAGGTCGTCAGCCGTCTCGTGAAAGCCGGTCACGACGTCAGCGTGGTTATGACCCGGGCCGCCTGCCGTTTTATCGCACCACTCACCTTCCAAGCGCTAACCCGCCGTCCTGTCGCCGTGGAGATGTTTCCGCGTCCCTCCCAAGGCCGACCGGAAGATATCTTTCCCCACATCTATCCAGCCACCGATGCCGACGCCTTCATCGTCCTCCCGGCAACAGCCGACATGCTCGCCAAGCTGGCCCACGGGCAGGCCGACGACTTGGTCTCCGCCGCCGCCCTGACCCTGTCGGAGCACGCTCTTCGCATCATCTGCCCGGCGATGAACTCGGCCATGTGGAACAACCCCGCCGTCCGCCGGAATGTCGCCAGCCTCGAAAAAGACGGATGGATCCGCATCGGACCCAATCCGGGACCCCTGGCCTGCGGGGGCGTAGGACCCGGACGTCTTGCTGAACCCGATGAAATTGTAAGCGTCGTCCTGCGCTCAATCGGAGCGTCACCCTCACTCGCAAATCGCAGCGTGCTCATCTGTTCCGGACCTACCCGCGAATATTTCGATACTGTTCGCTTCATCAGTAACGCCAGTACCGGCCGCATGGGCCGCGCCATCGCCGAAGAAGCCGCCGCCCGCGGTGCTCACGTCACCTTCGTCACCGGACCGGTCGCCCCCTCCCAACTCCCGCAGCGGGAAAACATCGAGATCATCAACGTCACAAGCGCCTCCGACATGCTTCAGGCCGCCAGCGCCAAGGCCGCGGGTTGCGACCTCATTCTCATGCCGGCCGCAGTCGCCGACTTCCGCCCCGCCGTCAAGGCCGACCACAAGCAACCCAGACACCGCAAGACTGTCAATCTGACCTTGGAACCCACCCCTGATATCGCCGCAACCCTTGCCGCACAGCGCCGCCAAGGACAGGTACTGATAGGTTTCGCGCTCCAGGAAAACAACGACGTTGAGGCTGCCCGGCGGAAACTGATCGAGAAAAAACTCGATGCCGTCATCGTCAACTCGCCGGCGGCCGTGGGGGCCGAAGAAAGCTCATATCTCTTCCTTTCCGCCGACAGACCCCAGCATCCTGACGACTGGGGCCGCTTGCGCAAAACCGAATGCGCACGACGCATACTCGAAGCCGCAGAATCCCTTCTCGCAGAAAAAAAACGCATGCCGCCAGAATAGGCCCGACATGCCGATGGCCGTCTCACCCCTTGAAAACCAAAAACTTGCGGCATACGTAGTTGATCAGCACCGCCGCCACCATCTTCGCAAGGTAGGACGCACTCGTCGTGATCCCCCAGAATCGGATCAGACTCCACCCCAACAGCGTCCCCACGACGATGCTTGTCACCGATACCAAATAAAAAAGGGCGATCTCTACATGCCGCTTGTGACGTCCCGGTTCAAAGACCCAAAATATGTTTATCAGGTATGCAGTCAAATTCGAAAAAATGAAGGCGATCCCGCTGTCGATGACGAAGTTGCGTGACCTCACGGCCTCGCCGATGCCGACCGGCGTAATCCCCAGCAAACGCACCATAAAATCGTCCGACGTCAAGGCCGGCAACAGACGCCAGGCCAGAAAATAGAAAATCAAGATGTCCACCGCCGTGGCGGCCGCCCCGGCGATCCCGTATTTGATGAACTGGATGACCGGATGCGCCTCACGTTGCATGAACTGAGCCAGTATCTTTCTCACAACTCGACTCCCCGTTGCCCGTCAAACACATTCAAGGTTCCGGAACCTCGCCCATCCACCTGCGCACTTCATCGGACAGCCCATTGATCGCCGAAATTCTGCACTCGCGCGACCCAGTCTCCCCCGGAATCGAAACAGTCTCTCCAACCCTGTGCCCCTCAAGCACCCGCGCCAGGGGGCTCTCCGAAGAAATGATGCCCAGGGCTTCATCCCGGTCCCACATCCCCAGAATTACGACGCGCTGTCGTCCGCCGTCTGCACACTCCAGTTCGACCTCCGTTCCCGGCCCCACCACCTCAGTGCCCGCCTCACTGAAATCATCCGGACGCACTTCTTCGAGCATCTTTTCCAACTCACTCCGACGCCGCATCAAAAAGGCCTGCATCTCTTTGGCCGCCTTGTATTCGTGATTCTCGCTCAGGTCCCCGTAACTCCTCGCCCGTGCAATCTCCCTGCTTATGCGGGGAATCTCTTCCTGCACCAACTTCTGCAATTGTGCCTGCCGCTGAGCGTAACTGCGCTGTGAAGTCGTCCGCCGCCGCGGCGACGCCTGCTCCGACTCGGTGCTCGTCGCCAGCGCCTCCTCCAACTCGGGATACTTCTTGATTATCCGTCCGAGTAACGACCGGCGGTCCAAAGTCTTCCACGCACTGCCGCCCGCAATCCTCCGCACCAGCCCCAGACGGTCTTCCGGCGTCATAGCCGTCAAGACCCCGTCCAACCAGACCGCGTCCATGAAAAGACGCCGCGCCAAATTGGCCGCCTTCAGATCGTCGCCCGAGTGCGGCTTGCCCAACTCGGCCACCACCATCAGCGCTAGATGTGGTATATCGGTTATCCCCGCCGCCTCCGCAACTTCGGTGTTGCGCATTATCCACAGGAGAAGGTGTATTCCGGCCCTGCGGCGGCCAACGATTTCCCGCAGCATCGCCAGGCATTCCTCTCTGCGATTACTCTCCAGCAGCAG
>JAOZMZ010000010.1 GCA_029934055.1 Kiritimatiellia bacterium | reverse complement strand
GCCTACGGAACAAAGTTACTGTAGCAACGCCTCTTTATCTGGCCCTCCGCAGGCTATCCCCCAAGGCGCGATTGTTTGGGGGCCGCCAGAAATTTGGTACGCGACCGAAAAAGCTGGAGCAAAACTGCGCCTGCTTGGTGAACCCAACTGCAAAATTCATGACTACATAGTTACAAAGGTCGGCAAAACCACCAAATTGCCGGACAGCGCTCGCTTCATCCAGGAAATCGGTCAACCTCTACCCCCAATTTTTGGTATGATCAGGGTGCCCTCCTCCGACTACAGAATGCAAATATGGGAATGCAAGGCTTATAGTTCACCACCAAGAACTCGCCGGTGAAACCTTTTCTCGGAGGAGTCACACATCTGGACATCGGACAACTTGCAATCAAGAGCTAGGTGTCTTTTCTCGTCAATGACAACGCTCCCCGAATCGCTCCCGGCAAAACAAGTCCCCCTGATTTTTCCTCCCGGTTGAACCACACGCTGTGACTGACATTCAACCATTGCAATACCGCACCGGCGCCCGAATAATCCGATGATAGTCATTCCCCCCTCAAGCGGGCCGGCATGTGCCTCCACGCCACAGCGCAGACTCGTCTCCGGCGGCAGTTCCAGAAAATGCACACTGTATGAATCATCGGGGAAAAGACTCCGCCGCTGCATGGCTTGTGCGGTGATATGATACCAGCCGTTCTCTATATCTATCCTTAAAGGCCCTGCTATTCACAAGCTCCAGCACATTCAGCGGCCACCACATGATCTGTTTGTGGCTTGTCCAGTCGTGACCCCGAACGCCATACTACGCCTCCACTCCAATTTCATATCATCAATAAACTATATCCACCCACGAACCTTCATCGCATCAACTACACGTTCAACAGCCAAAACATAAGCTGCCTGCCGCATATTTATATTGTATTTTTTGGATGCATTTAGCACTGAATGATACGCTGTAGTCATTTTCTTATCTAAGTGTTCGTGGATTTCTTTTTCGTCCCAATAGTACATATACATGTTTTGCACCATCTCAAAATATGAAACAGTTACTCCGCCAGCGTTGCATAAGAAATCTGGTATCACGTGGATGCCGTTCTTATGTAGTATATCATCGGCCTCTGGTGTAATTGGGCCATTAGCCAATTCAGCAACAATTTTAGCCTTAATATTCGGTGCATTCTTCTCTGTGATAACATTTTCCAAGGCGGCGGGAATAAGCACGTCCACTTCAAGTTCCAAAATATCTTCGTTAGAAATCGCTTTAGTATTTGGGAAATTAATCACCGACCCCGTTTCAGCCTTATGTTTATGAACAGCCTCTGGATCAAGCCCTTCCTCTGTGAATATGCCCCCTTTGCTATCACTAACAGCGACTACCTTACAGCCTAAAAGAGATTTAGCGAGACCCGCCACATAATATCCGGCATTACCATAACCCTGAACGGCAACAGTGGCTTTCTTAAGGTCGATACCACGTTCTTTTGCAGCTTCACGCAGGGTGTATACCCCGCCGCGTGCTGTGGCGTCACCTCGCCCAACAGAACCACCTACACTAAGCGGTTTGCCAGTGATAACACCAAATTGATTCTTACCTGCAATCTTTGAATACTCATCCATCATCCAAGCCATTGTTTGAGGATTTGTGTAAACATCAGGTGCTGGAACGTCTTTGTCTGGGCCGATGAACTGGGATATCGCCCGGATGTATGCGCGACTCAAGCGCTCCAGTTCACCCTGGGACATTTCTTTGGGATTGCAAATGACCCCACCTTTCCCACCGCCAAGAGGTAGGTCGAGCAGGGCACACTTCCATGTCATCCAGGCCGCTAATGCCCGAACAGTATCAATTGTTTCATCGGGATGGAACCTAATCCCCCCTTTTGTTGGCCCCCTTGCATCATTGTACTGAACCCTGAATCCTTGAAACATTTTGATAGAGCCGTCATCCATCCGCACCGGCAATGATACGTGGATCTCCCGCTTTGGGACTCGAAGGATTGCATGCGAAGCAGAATCTAACTTCATAATCTGTGCGCATTCATCCAACTGCTTTTGTGCAACCTCAAAGGGATTACGCTTCGTCATTTCTCCGCTCCTTTTTTGATTTTTACGCATTTTTTACCTCATGCTAAGGCGACCATCCCCGGCAACCTTTTGCGAGTATCTCAAGTCGCCAACTGCGATCTGGAGAGGTCGCTAGCCCGAAAAAGACACACCTGTCAAACGAAAGCGGCGACCTTTCTTGCGCTTATTCTATTTGATTATCCTCCATTTGATTATTCTCCATTTAGTTGCCTGATTGAACAACCGAACTCTACATCAATAGCGAAATAATGCCTTCAAAACTCTCAGCCTGAGTCCAAGCTATCGGCATTAAACCTTCTCCTGCTGCCCGTTTGACAGGCATCGGAGGTAAAATATGCGGCGCATTATTCCCATAATGAATATCCTTGGCAACAAAAAAACCTATAGACCCATTAAGGCGTGCCGACTTCGGGTGGAAAGCAAACGCGCAGGCCCGCGAATTACCATGCTTCGCAGGGAAACAGCCCGGCAGGCGCGAAAGGATGCGGTCACCCGTCTTGGTAACCTTCCGGGTATGACGAAATCTGCACAAATTTCGTTGTGCCTTCTGCTGCTTCTGCTGGCGGGACTCAATTCTCCCGCACAGCCCTATCACCGGCTCGTTGAAAACGGGCTTTTTGAAAACACGGACAATTGGGATCCCAAATATAGCCCTGCCGACCGAAGACGACTGGTGCATATTCACCAATACGGCAACTTACACTGTCTCTTTTGCCAATAACCATACGCTGAATCATCTTGCGATTCATTACGGCGACGTTTCATTCAACCTTGCAGCCCACTGGATAAGAACCGCCAAGGAATACAATTACGGCTTTCGTATCGGGCAGGATGCGTCTGATGACGCCACATTGAATATCATCGGCGGCAGCATTTACACCACGAATGCAATAGTCGGCTACATGATCGGCAGCACGGGAACATTGAACATTTCCAATTCCGGAAGTGACTGGAATAACGAGGACAATTTCTACATCGGTGATGAAGGCAATGGCACGCTTTGTATAAGCAACGACGGCCGACTCCTCAACAATTACTACTTTTATATCGGCAACGGCACAAATGGAAACGGCAAGGTAGTCATTGAGGGAGCAAATTCTCTTCTGAATAACAACAGCCTGTTTTATGCCGGAAACTATGGTGAGGGGCGGCTGGTCCTCACCAACGGAGCCAAAGGCGGCGCGCGCCGCACTTATGTCGGTGGACGGCCAGGAACACGCCCATCTCCTTCAAAACGACACCATCACCATCACCCGCAGCCCCCGCTCGGCACGCCTCGTGCTCGTGCCCGGTTACAGCTACTTCGATCTCCTGCGGCGCAAACTTCACTGGCGCGGTTCCAGCCTCTGAAAAACCATCCGCCGGAAAACCCCTTGACCACCGGACACCCGGCGGCATATCCTCCAGGCAGGATGCAGGGAAAACAAGGAGGTTTCATGAAAAGGTTCGCTTTACTCATCGCCGTGGCTCTTGTCCTGAGCGTCTTCTCTCTCGGCTGTACCCTGATCGCACCGGTGGTCCCGCCCCCCGGATTGGTCTTCAACCAGACCAAGGCTCCCATCAGCACCGACTTCGACAAGACCCCCGTCGGCACCCGCCAGGGCACGGCCTCGGCCACCTCAATGCTTTGGGGATTGCTGGCTTTCGGTGACTGCAGTATCGCCACCGCCGCCCGCAACGGTAATCTGACGAAAATCTATCACGCCGATTATGAGTTCTTTAACATCATCGGCATCTACACCAAAACCACGGTGATAGTCACGGGCGAATGATTGCATCAATGAAGCCGCCGCGATTCTGCATCAGGGTGGTCCTCCCGGCCGCGCTCGTCCTGGCCGTCAGTGGTTGCGCCCTCCCCCAATACCGCGCCCCCTTCGTCCCGCCGGGCGGCTGTCTGATTTCCCAGGTCAAGGCCCCCCTGACGGCGAATTTCGATAGAACACCCGCCGAGTGTCCCAAAAGCGGATCCGCCAGTGTGAGCTACATCAATCCCTATCCCTGCATCTGGCTGCCGCTGGCTTTCGACAGCTGCAGCATCCAGGACGCCGCCCGTAACGGCGGCATATCAAAAGTACATTACGCCGACTACGAGTACTTCAACGTGCTTCTGATCTACGAACGCCTCACGGTCACCGCCTACGGCGAATAGTCCCTCAAGGCCCATCCGCGCCCTTGCAAGCATACGCCGCCCGTCGTATGCTTGCCGCCGGCCATGAAGATCCGAAGCTTACTGATCATTACCTGCGCCTGCTGCCTCGCGGGCCCCCTTGCGGCTTTCAGCTCCGCCCCCCCGTGGTCGGTCTCACCCCGCGACCCCGTCACCGTCCCGGCCGACCTTCGCCCCCTCCCGCCGGCCCCCGAAGACCACGGCCCCACCGCCTCCCTCGGCCGCGACTATACCTTCCTCTTGCTGCACTTTTATCAGCGCATCCTTTCGGTCGTCATGATCTCCCGCTGTCGCATGCTGCCGACGTGTTCCAATTACAGCGTCCAGGCGATCCGCAAGCACGGACCCTTCGTCGGAATCATGATGACCGCCGACCGCCTCCTTCACGAGGCCCACGCACAAAAAGAAGCCCCCATCGTCTTCATAAACGGAAGAGCACACTTCCCCGACCCGGTGGAGAACAATGACTTCTGGTGGTACAGGCGCCCATAATTTCCTCCTTGCACTGGCGGCCGCCAGCCTGTGTGCGCTCCTGCCGGCCCACAGTCGGGCCCAGGACACCGCCGGGGCGGACCCCGTCCTGGCCTTCGCCGAGCAGCTCCGCGCCGAGGGCGACTATTACCGCGCCATCACCGAGTACAAACGCTATGCCTTCCTGCACCCGGACGCCACGAACATACCCCAGATCGAACTCGATATCGCCCTCTGTTACCTCCTCGGCCAACGCCCGGAAGCCGGCCGCACGCGCCTGCGGGAAATCGAAGCCGCCCACGCCGGTACGCCCATCGCGCGGAAAGCCGCCCTGCTCCTCGCGGGATCCTACCACGCCGCCGGCGATTTTTCCCGCGCCGCCCTGGAACTGGGCCGCTACATGAGCACCTATCCCGACGCCGACAACCTCGACCAGGTCCGGATCATGCGCGGCCTTTGCCTGTTGCGGTCCGGCGAAACCGATGCCGCCGTCCGCGAATTCCATTCCGTGGATCCCTCCTCCACCTCCCACGCCACGGCATCCGCCCTCGAAGAAGAGGCCGCCCGCTATAACCGGCTCCCGCGCAAATCGCCGCTCGCCGCCGGCATCCTCTCCGCCGCACTCCCGGGCGCAGGGCAATGCTACGTCGGCTACTATTCCGATGCCGCCTTCGCCTTCATCCTCAACGGCGTCCTCATCTGGGCGGCCTGGGAATCTTTCGACAACGGCGAGAATGTCACCGGCGGCCTGCTCGCCGTGATAGAGTTTGGTTGGTATACCGGCAACATCTACAACGCCGTCAACAACGCCCATAAATACAACCGCCGCAAACAACGCAAGTTCTTCCGCGACCTCGAACTGCGCTACGGACTGTTCGCCGTTCCGGAAGGCGGCGGCGCAGCCCTCGGCGTGCGTTTCTGACTCCCGCGCCCCCTCACATCTCCTTGTATTTCCATGCCCTCATGCGCCAAAATACCAGCCGCTGTGAAAACTCGCATCACAATAGCCGCCGTTCTGCTTACGGCCGGCATCACCGGCATCGCCGGCAAGCCCCCGTCGGCCGACCCGCGCGCGCGCGCCCTCGCGCTCTGCGCTCGCATCGAAAAGCGTTTCAGGTCCATCAAGACACTCTCCTACACCGCCGAACGCACAACCGTCCTCCCGCGCACAACCGTCCACGACAAGTGGATGATGAGCTACCAGGCCCCCGATATGTTCCACATTGATTACTTCCAACCCTACGAAAAAACCATCGTCGTCAACCATAACGGCATCTGGGAATACATCCCCACCCTGCGCAAGGCCGTCTTCACCGACCTGGGAGCCCTCCCCCCCGCCGAAGCCCGCCGCATCACCGCCCGATCCCTCGCCCCCCTTCACCTGGAAGGGTTTCATGTCGGCGACCCGGACTCCATCGCCCGCCGCCTCGTAGCCGTCAACGACGGCGCCCCACCGGGAAAAACCCTGATCCTCGCATTGAAAGACCCCACCGCCCGCATCGTACTTGACACCGTCCACGAGCTGCCCAGATCCTTCGAGCAGCGCGATTCGACCGATCGCATCACCGCCGCCTATGCTGTCCAGGCCTTCCTCCCCGTCAGCGGCTACGGTTACCTTCCCCGCCGCCTGGTCATGCGCTCGCTCCTCAAGCAGCGTCTCGTCCGCCAGGAGATACTCCTCAAGCATCTCCGCCTCGACCAGCCGCTTAACCCATCCATATTCAGATTTCATCCGCCCCCCGCCGTACAAGTGATCACCAACAATCCGCACACGGCGAAAAACCGTTGACACCCTCCGCGCGGCCGTGCTCTAATTCCCCTGGTTGCGGGGAGGTGGTGTGGAAACAGTTCAGCCAAAGGAGATGATGCCATGCGCAAGACCATCGTAGTTCTGCTGAGCGTGATCATGCTGGTTTCCACCATCGCGGTCGTCCCCGCACGGGCGGCGAAAGATGCGGGCGCTGCCGCCTTGCTTTCGGCCGTCCTGCCCGGCACCGGTGAATGGTACAACCGCGACTGGCAGGGATCCTATCCCTGGGGTGAATGTATCCTCGGCGCGCTCTGCTGCCTTGTCCAGATTTCGTCGGTCATGGACGCCGCCAACGGCAACACTGATGAGGGCATCCGCATAGATTTCTGGTCCGCGCCCCAGAAGTAAACACCCGGGCGATTCAACCGATTGTTGAGAAAGGGGAGGCCTGCCGCCCTCCCTTTTCTATTCCGCTCAATTCCGCGTCTCTCCTCACCCTTCCCGCTTGCCGAATGTGATCCCGCGCCACGCGCCACGTGCCGCCACACTTGCCGGGGGGATTTCTCTCCCCGGCGGCATCTCGCAAACCACGAATCATGAAGGCTGCATTCCGTCATCCCAAGCAACCATCAACGCTCAACCATCAACCGGTCCGCCCCTTCCTTGGCGTCCTTGGCGTGCTTGGCGAGGAGAAAAGAAGAATCTCTCGCAAAGAGCGCAAAGATCGCAAAGAAAAGGCAAGAAAAGAAGAGCCCCTCGCCAAGAGCCCAAGACACGCAGAGGAATCTCTCATCCCCCAACAACTCAACAACTCAGCAACCCAACAACTCCGACCTCTGACCGCCGACCGCCGACCGCCGTCCTCCGTCCTCCCCCCGCCGGGAAATATTCAATGCGGCCGATCGCCTTTCTGCGGTATCCATCCGATTTCGCCCCTCCGGCGTAAATGTGCTATACTTCCGGGGTGGATGAAAATGGCGAAGTGAACCGATCCGGATTCATCGGCGTGATGACCACCACCCGAAAAAGAGTCGTTCTGGCCGGAGCACTCGCGGCGCTGTTGGCCGCGCCTCTCGCGGGAGGTCTGCAACGCGGCCTCGGAGAACACTTCTGGCGTTACCCGCCCCTGATCGTTGCACGGCCGGAACACGCCCCATTCTCCCCCCTGATTTTCGGCACCTTCGCCCTGCTGGGTATCGCCACGCTCGTACTCTACGCGCGCCCGGCATGGTTCGGATTCAGCCAAACAACCCCCGGCCCCGAGGTCCGCCCCCGCAAACCCGCGCAATTTCCCGCCTGGGGAACCCTGGGACTCGTTCTTACCGCCTTGGCATGGATCTGTGCCTGGGGGCGCTTCACATGGCTCGGTCCGTTGCGCCGGCATATGTTCCCTCCTCTCTGGATGGGATACATCCTCGTCATGGACGGACTGGTCTACCGCCGGCAAGGCTCTTCCCGGCTCTCACGTACGCCGCTGAAGTTCGCGGCACTCTTCCCGGCCTCGGCTCTCTCATGGTGGTATTTCGAATATCTCAACCGCTTCATGCGCAACTGGTGGTACCGTGGCATTGAGGAATTCGGCCCTTGGCATTACGTCATTTACTCGACACTTTGCTTCTCCACCGTGTTGCCGGCAATTTTCGAAACGCGGGACTGGCTGCTGACCTTCCCGGCATTCAACCGCCGTTTCCGCAAGGGACCCCGCCTCCATCCTCCGCGCCGTGCCGGCCTGCTCGCGATGCTGGGCGGAACCGCCGCCCTTTATCTCCTGGCCGCCTTCCCGGATGCATTCTTCTTCGCCACCTGGCTCGGCCCGCTGGCCGTCCTGGCCGGCGCACTCGCCCTTACCAATACATCTACCCCCTTCCACGACTTGCTCAAGGGCGATTACACGCAACTGCTGGTCCTCGCGGCAGCCGCATTGATAACCGGTTTCTTCTGGGAAATGTGGAACTATTACAGCCTGCCACAGTGGAATTACTCTCTTCCCTACGTGGACAAGTTCCACCTGTTCGAAATGCCCCTGGTGGGTTACACCGGATACCTTCCCTTCGGCCCGCTCTGCTGGTGTTTCTGGCTGCTCTGGAAAAACCTCGCCGCGCCGCCTTCTACAATCTCAGACGGCCGCTGACCCCCCCCCCAGCGCCCGGCATTTTCGTTCAATCCTCTTCGTCCCCGCCGATTTCCAGCAGCTCAAGCAGCGCCAGTATCCGTTCTATGCGGAACGCGATGACCGCCACCACCACGCCGATCAATGACAACAGGAAAATCGTACCGAAGGTCAGCATGATCTGCCACCAATCCCGGTAAGCCCCCCGCGCCGTGAATACGACCCAGGTCAGCGCCGCCCCACACAAGATCACCGCCACCGCTCCGACGGCCATTGCCAGCACGCGCAACCCCGAACCGGCAACCTGCTCTTCGATTTCCTCCTCGATCTCCTCGACTTCGTCTTCGGACTCTTCCTCGCGCGAAGACAAAACGATCTTCTTTTTTGGAACGCGGATCACCTTGGTAGACGGCGGCGGACCGGCCGGGGCCGGTGCAATCGTCTGGACCACTTCGGCGGCGGGCGCCGCCGACTTCTCCCCCGGCACTCTCTGAAGTGCTCCGCAAACCGGACACTCAAACTCTTCGCCGACTTCATCAACGCCTGCGGAGAGCTTCGCGCCGCATTTCGGGCAATAGAATATGATATCCGTCACTTTTCCATCCCCACTACGAGCACCCCGGCGACCATCCCAGCGAGGCCGCCCGGGACGTTATTTCCTGTCACCACCCCCGCAGTCTATCCCAGCCCGAACCGTATTGGAAGAACTTCTTGGCACGTCCCCCCGCCCCACTACTCCGGCTTGACTGGGCGCCCGGCGCAGGCTATTGATTCCCCACGCCCCGCGCTCGCCGCGGTGCTCGAAATGGTCTTTCTTGCGGAGACGAACCACCGTTGCAGCTCAAGAGACATATCCTGCTGCTATCGCTCCCGATCGGACTGGCCGGATGCAGCCTCACGGCCGCGGCGCCGCCGGTTTCCCCCGCCGAATTTCTCCTGCTCAACGGCACCGCTCCCCGCTCGGCCCGCGCCTGGCGACCCGGCCGTGAAACCCCGCCCGCCGCCCAGTCGGATAAGGGCGTGATCCTCCCCTGCCCTTTCGCCTCGCGATCCGCCGACCGTTTCTACTGGGATTTCCCCCTGCGGCGCAACCTGACCGGCGTAACCAGCCTCGAACTCGATCTCTCCTGCCGCCATCCGGAGGCCCTTCGGGCGGTTTCGATATACTTCAAGAGCGGCGCGGGATGGTATGCCTGGACCGGAGACCTGCCGCCGCACCACGGTTTCCTGCTGGTTCCACGCGCCGAATTCACCCACGAGGGCCGGCCGGCCGGCTGGAACAGGATCGAGGCCGTCCGCATTGCCGCCTGGAAGGGCGCCGCCCTGGATGCATCCCTGACCCTCACAACCCTCAGCGCCCGGCGCGACGCTCTCCTGATTGTCCGGCCGGGTCCCAGTTGTCCGCAACGTGACCGCAGCATCGCCGCGCGCGCCGCCCGGCGCATCAGCACCTGGCTGCGCCAATCCGCAGTTCCCCACGGTATCATTGAAGAATCCGCCGTACCCACACGCATCGGTCCAGCCCGCCTGTTGATTCTACCGTATAATCCCAATCCCTCCGCCACAATGCGCTCGGCGCTGCATGCCTTCCTCGACAGTGGCGGCCGCCTCCTGGTCGTTTATTGCGCCGACAGCAAGTTGGCCGGCTTGATGCATTTCCGGCTGGGCCGCTACCACCGGGCCCCCCGCCCGGGGACCTGGTCGCGGATCGTCTTCGCGCGGCCCCACGCATGGCACGTACCCGATCTTATCGTGCAACAATCCTGGAATATCCGTCCCGCCTATCCGGCTGATCGGCAGGCGGCGGTCGTCGCCTGGTGGCACGACGCCCGCGGACGACGGACCCGCTACCCCGCCGTGGTCGCTTCCCCCGCCGGGATCTGGATCAGCCATATCCTCCTTGCCGATGATCCCTCCGCCAAGCGCCGCATGCTGCTGGCGCTGGTCATGCACCTGCTCCCGCAAACCGCCGAACGCGCGGCCCGCGCCGCCCTGCGCGGGGCAGGTGCGATAGACTCGTTCCGATCATTCGAAGAAACCGCCGCCGCCCTGCGGAAAACAACCCCGTCCAGCCGCCGCGGACGGGTCGAATCCCTCGTTAAGACCTCCGCCCGCCTGCTGAAAAAGGCCGGCGACTCCTACCACACCGCGAACTATGTCGAAACCATCGATACCGTCCATCTCCTCAATGAAAATCTCACGAAGGCATACGCCCTCGCCCAGGAACCGCGGCCCCATGAGTTCCGCGGTGTCTGGGATCGGCGCGGCATCGGCATCTATCCCGGCCGATGGAACCGAACCTGTGCTGAACTTTCCGCGTGCGGCATAAATTCCATCCTTGCGAACTTCGCCGGCGGAGGCTGCGCCCATTATGCCAGCCGTGTTCTGCCTCCTTCCGATATCTACCGGCGCTATGGCGACCAGCTCCGTCAATGCACGCGCGCCGCCGAACGCAACGGGCTCGCCGTCCATGTCTGGAAAATATGCTTCAACCTGGAAGGGGCCCCCCCGTCATTCATAAAACGCATGGCCGCGGAAGGACGTCTGGTACTCGACGCCCACGGGCGTCCCCTGCCGTGGCTCTCACCGGCCCATCCCGCCAACCGCCGCCTCGAACTTGAAACCATCGCCGAAATCGCCGCGCGCGGCGGAATCGCCGGCATCCAACTCGACTACATCCGTTTCCCCGAACAGACCGGCGCTTTCACCCCCTTCACCCGCCGTTGGTTCCGCAAACAGGTCATTCTCAACAGGGGCACCCCACTCGGCGTCGCCCCGGACGCCTTCACCCAGGCCGCCCTCACCACCTGGAAATGCAGGGTCATCGAAGACCTCGTCAGCCGGGTACGTGCACTCTTGAAAAAGACCTCGCCCGACCTTCAGCTCTCGGCGGCCGTCTTCGGCGACTATCCGGACGCCGCCTTAAGCGTCGGACAGGACTGGGCTTCATGGTTGCGCCGCGGGCTCGTGGACTTCGTCTGCCCCATGAACTACGTCCCGAACAGCGCCCGTTTCCAGGAACTTCTCACCCGGCAGATCGCCCTTGCCGGGCCACGGCGCATCATCCCCGGTATCGGCGTGACCGCCGCCGAATGCCAGCTTTCTCCCGACCGGGTGCTGGAACAAATCGCCGTCCTGCGCAACCTCAATTCCGCCGGCTTCGTCCTCTACAGCCTCGACCCGACCTTCCCCAGCCGCCTCCTGCCGCTCATCCGCCCGGCACTGGTTACGGATCCCGCCGACGGCAATCCTGCACGAACAGCGAAAAGATGACCCGCGGACCTTTACACCCCATAATGATTGTCCTAACATGCAGCCCGGTGCCCGTGGTGGTACGGGCATGCTGCGATGGGAGCCCCGACGATGAGCGCAAAAGAAGAAGCCGCGCCGACCCGCTACCGGAGAGTCGTCCTCAAACTCAGCGGTGAGGCCTTCAACAGCCGCGACGGATCGCGCAACCTCGACCCCGAAAGGCTTGTCTCCATCGCCGAGGAGCTGGCCGCGGTCCGCTCCCTGGGAGTCGAACTCGCGCTGGTCGTGGGCGGCGGCAACATCTTCCGCGGACTTCCCGGCGTCCAGTCGGGCATTGACCGCACGACCGGCGACTACATGGGCATGCTCGCCACGGTGATCAACAGTCTCGCCCTCCAAACCGCACTCGAAAACAAGGGAGTCCCTACCCGCCTGATGACCGCCATTGAAATGCCCAAGGTCGCCGAACCGCTCATCCGGCGGCGCGCCATGCGTCATCTCGAAAAGGGCCGCGTGGTCATCTTCGCCGCCGGCACCGGAAACCCCTACTTCACGACCGACAGCGCCGCCGCTTTGCGCGCCAGCGAAATCCGGGCCGACGTTCTCCTGAAAGGCACCAAGGTGGATGGGGTCTATTCCGATGACCCCCAAAAGGTCCCCGGGGCCACCCGCTATGAGCGCATATCCTTCAGCGAGGCCATTGCCCGCCGACTGCGCATCATGGATACGGCGGCCTTCTCCCTCTGCATGGAAAACAACATCCCGATCATCGTCTTCAACTTTTTCCGCAAGAATGAAATCCTGCGCGTCCTGCGAGGGGAACCCGTAGGAACCGTGGTCGAAGCTTGAACCAGCAGAAAGGGCAATACCATGAACCCACTCGATGATCTACTCAAGGAAGCCCAAGAAAAAATGGACAAGGCGGTGGAATTCCTTACCCAGGAATTCGCCCGCCTGCGGACCGGCAAGGCCTCCCCGGCCCTCGTGGAAAATGTCAGCGTGGATTATTACGGCTCCTCCGTGCGCCTGCGGGAACTGGCGAACATCTCCACGCCCGAACCGCGCCTGCTGGTGATCAATCCTTACGACCCCTCCTCCATGTCCGCCATAGAGAAAGCCATCCTCGCGGCCAATATCGGCGTAACCCCCATGAATGACGGCCACGTCATTCGTATCCCCATCCCCGAATTGACCGAGGAACGCCGCAGGGAACTCGTCAAGGTCATCAAGCGCAATGCCGAAGAACAGAAAGTGGCCGTGCGCAACGTGCGCCGCGATGCCAACGAACACGTCAAGGCTCTCCAGAAAAACTCCACCATCACCGAAGACGAACGCGACCAAGCCCTGGAAAAAATACAGAAACTGACCGACGACCACATCAGCCACATCGAGGAAATGATCAAGGCCAAGGAAGAAGAAATCATGACCGTGTAATCCCCCGCGGCCTTCCGCCGGCGGAAACCCTCAAGATAAGAAACGGCGGGCATGCACCATCAATTCCCAGTCATCGGTCCCAGCCGACTCTTGGAAACCTTCCACGACGCCCGCCGCAACAACCCCGCCGAACTCCTCGCCATGTATTCAAGTTATGTCGGCGGCATCCTGACCGATCCGGCCCTGATGTTCGTGCCCGTGGACGATCACCTGGTTCATCGCGGTGACGGTGTTTTCGAAACGATGAAATGCATCCGCGGTTCAGTCTATAACCTCGACGCCCACCTCACCCGCCTCCTGAATTCCACCGAACGCATCGGGCTGTCATCCCCCTTCAGCCGCGGGCACCTGCGCGCCGCCGTGCTGGAAACCGCGCGGGCGGCCGCCCGGCCGGACTGCGCCATCCGCCTGCTCCTCTCGCGCGGCCCGGGCGGACTGGGTGTCAACCCCTATGAGTGCACCCACGCACAGCTCTACGTCATCGCCGCCCCCCTGCCCCCACCCTTCATGGAAACTCATCCCGCCGGCGCAAGTGCGATCATCAGCTCCATACCGGCAAAATCCTCCCTGCTGGCCCAAGCCAAAACCTGCAACTACCTGCCCAACGTCCTTATGAAAAAGGAAGCCGCCGACGCCGGCGCAGACTTCGCCCTGGCCCTCGACAACAAGGGCCGTCTCTCCGAAGGCGCCACGGAATCCGCCATGGTGGTCACCTCCGACGGCTCTCTCTGCCTCCCCAGCAGCCGGCAGTTGCTTCCGGGAACCACCGCCGAGCGCCTCGTCGCCCTGCTGCAGGAAACCACCCCTCCGGTGCCCATCCAGCGCCGTGCGCTCCCGCGCGACACAGTCTACTCCGCACGCGAAATCATACTGGTCGGGACAACCATAGACGTCGTCGCCGTCACCCGGCTCAATGATCGGCCCGTCGGAACGGGACAGCCCGGACCGGTCTACGAGAGGCTCTCCGCCCTGCTGCGGGAAGACCTTATTCACGGGAAAACCGCCCTTACCCCTTTCCTCTAGGCCCGCCACAGTCGGCTTGACTCCCCAAGCCCCATCACGCATTCTCAAGCGGGGTCGGACACGGCGTCCGTCCCCCGGTACGGGAAACACAGCCGGAGGTGCAGGATGAAACGAATCGTCGTCGTAATCTTTGCCGTTCTCGCTCTCACGGCCGGCGCAGCCCAAGCCCAGTTGCTGTCCGCCGGCACCCAGGAACTCAACGTCAGCGGCCTGGTGGATTTCGACACCGCCGCCGGCACGCTTATCGACGCCTCCCTCTTCTACGGCGTCTTCCTGTACGACTATATCGAGGCCGGCGGACTGTTGGGGGTCATCGACGATGACAACCGCACCATCTGGCGTTTCGGAGCCCGCGGCGAATACGATTTCGATCTCGGCATGGAAATGGTCCCCTACCTCGGGGGCGCCGTCTCCTACGCCCACTATGAACTCGACCGCACCACCCCACTCGGGAATACGACCACCGACAACGGCAACGCCCTCGTCTTCACCGCCGAGGCCGGAGCCAAGTATTTCGTCACCGAAAACGTCGCCGTAAGCGGCGCCCTCGTCCTTGAATGGGCTACGGACGACATCTTCCTGGAAGACGAAAACGAACTGCAGGACACAAACGCCCAACTCCGGCTCGGAATGCGCTTCTTCTTCTGAGGGGGGAATCCCCCGCGGCCTCAGCCGGGCCCAAGTGAACGCCGCAAGAGTTCATCCCACTCGGCGGGAGTCAATATACCTTCCTCCATCACCACATCCCGTACCGGGCGCCCGGCCTCCACCGCCCGCCGTACCAGCGCGGCGGTCCGATCATATCCCAGGCGCGGAACCAACACCGTCGCGACCCCCGCACTCTCACTGCAGTAAGCCGAACAGCGCTCCTTGTGTACCGTAATACCCGTCACACACGCCCGATCCAGCATGCGACAGATCTCCCGTAAAATCTTCGTGGCCTGCACCACGTCGCTTCCGATCAATGGCATATGTGTGTTCAGGTCAAGCTGGCCGCGGCTGCACGCCGCCGCTACTGCAGTGTCATACCCGAATACCTGCAGACAAGCCATGTCAACGGCCTCGCAAATGCTCGGGTTAACCTTGCCGGGCATCATGGACGAACCCGGTTCCACCGCCGGCAGGGTCAGCTCACCCAGCCCGGTGTGCGGGCCGGAAGACAACAAACGTAGATCATCGGCCACCTTTATCATGTCCACCGCAAGCAGCTTCAAAGCGGACGAATACTCCGCCACGTCCGTGAGGAACTGCGTCGCCTCAACACCGTCATCCGGTATCCGTAACGGCTCGCCGACCAGTTCCGCCAAGCGAGCGACCGCCTTCTCACGGAAAAGAGGATGCGTGTTCAATCCTGTCCCCACCGCATTTCCACCCAGCCCCACCACCAGCAACTTCTCGCGGGCCGCCTTCACCCGTGCACCGGCCTTGCGTAGGGCCTCCGCCCAAGCCCCGAATTCCATGCCCAGGGTCATCGGGACCGCATCCTGCAAGTGCGTCCGCCCCGCCTTGAGAACATCAGCGAACGCCTCCGCCTGCTTCCGCAACGACAACTCCAGGGATTCCAGCGCCTCCAGCAGACCACGCGATTCCAGCAACACCGCTACACGGATCGCCGTGGGAAATACGTTGTTCGTGGATTGCCCCCGATTGACATCGTCGTTCGGATGCACCAGACCGCGATCGCCCCGCGCCCCCCCGAGCACCTCGCAGGCCAGGTTGGCGATCACCTCGTTGACGTTCATGTGCGACGACGTCCCCGAACCCGCCTGAAAAATATCTACCGGGAACTGGTCGTCATAACCGCCGTCAAGTATCCGCTGACAACTCGCGACGATCGCCTGCGCCTTCCGCGGATCAAGACGTCCCAGTTCCTCATTCGCCAGTGCACAGGCCCACTTTATGCGCACCATCGCCAGGATCAACTCCCGTGGAAGCGGTTGTCCCGCGGCACGAAAGTTTTCCAGAGAGCGCACTGTGTGGATCCCGTACAGTACGTCCGCCGGAACATCCTTTTCCCCCAGCGAATCCCTCTCACGCCTGAACTTCATGGACATAGCCCGCCTGTCATGACCACGGTCACATCATGCAGGCAATCCGCGGAAATGTCCAGCCGACCGCATGCCTCACCGTGCCGGCTCCTTCCCTCCCCATGGTGCAAACGCTCTCGGCTAGGACGCAGTCTCAGTCCCCCCGTCCTCAGCCCCGGAACGGTCCTTCCCCCACTTGATGGCCTTTTCGATCGTCTCGCAAAACAAATCAAGTCCGCTCGAGGGAACAATGATTGTATCCCGCCGCCCGCCGACATCTTCGGTTATCTTCAAAAATCTGCCACGCGGGTTTTCCTTGAAATCGAAAAAAAACTGCTTCCGCTCAATCTGTATCCGTTCGCTCAAGAGTTGCTGTTCCACTGTCATTCCTCCTTCCGTCAAAACGAACAATCCCACCAGATCTCCTACCGACCAGCGGCTTTCAGGCGAACCAGTTTAATCAATCGTATGCACAGATATGCCGAATATCAAATCTTGTCAAGGGATGGCGGGTATTTTTTGGGAGCGAGTCCACCCGATAAAATTTCGTACTATCACAACTGCGGCCCACCCTGGTTCAGGCCAAATCTCACTGCTTCCTTCTTTACTTCGATACCAGGCTAGTGTAGCGTTTTACCAAAGGAGTAAACACATGCGCGGCCCCCTCAGAAGGATATCGCAGGGATGCCCCTCCACTATACTCGCCCCCGCCACACTCGTCTTTCTGCTGACCATCGCCCCGAGTGCCTCGCTCGCCGGTAACTACAAGGTCTACACCACCTATCTCTGGCACCTTCAACAACCGAACTACTGGCCCGAAAAACTCAACGGCGCCAACCGTTACATGTTCGCCTACGAACAACTCGGCGGCAGCCCCACCTATCCCGGACACCCCGCCAATAATCTCGCTGATATCTTCGGCAAAGACGACCGCGTCGCCGTCTACCAGTACCGTACCCGCGACGCCGTCGCCGCCATGAACCAGCCGGATGCCGGCGCACAAATCTCGTATTCCGGCGTGCTGATCGAAAACATCCAGAGCCTCGGCAATCACAATTCGCTCGGCTATTCCCCGGATTGGAACAGCGCCATCCGCGAAGCCATGGGCTGGACCACGACCCGCGGAAAACGCAAGATCGAGCCGGTCGGCTTCCCTTACCATCATGCCCTCGTGCCGCTGATAGACAAGGACGCCCTCGTTAAGGAAATCTCCATCAATAAGGAAATATGGTGGAAAGCCTGGAACGGCAACCCTGACAAGTCGGACCATCCCAAGGGCTTCCGCTGCCCGGAGGAAGCCTTCACGGAACGAATAATCAAGCAACTGGTTCAGGCGGGCTACGAATGGGTCATCGTCGCCAACCATCACTTGGCACGGACCCTCTCGAATTATGTGCCCCTTCACGGCAAGGGCCTTTACGACCCGCCCAACCGCGCCGACCAAGTCAACGGCACAGGCGACCACTGGTGGTCCGGCGAAATAGACGGACGCGGCGCCACGCTGGCGGTGCCCTTCTGTTACCAGGCCCACCGCGCCAAGTACGTTGACCCGGAATCCGGCCAGGAATACAAGATCATCATCGTCCCCATGGGCGATATCCTCAGCTACCGCGACGGCTACAGCCAGCAAGGGACCGAAACGATCGACTCGAATATCGCCCCCTATGCATCCTACGACCATCCCTGCATCACGCTTTTCTGCCACGACGGCGACAACGCCTGGGGAGGCGGATACAGCTATTACATGGAAGCCGTTCCCAACTTCGTCAGCAGCGCCGCCTCGAAGGGCTACCGCCCCACGACGATCCAGACATTTCTCGACGAAAATCCACCCCCGCAAAATGATGTCGTCCACGTCGAGGACGGCGCCTGGGTCAACGCCGCCGACGACTGGGGACATCCGCAATTCCTGAACTGGCTCTGGTATCCCCAACGTGACCGCAATTCGCCCCAGTACGACTACAACGACCCTTCGACCTATGCGGATATCGAGCATGGCTGGGCCGAGGACTTCCGTAACTGGGCCGTCATCGTCGCCGCCCAGAACTATGTCAGCACCGCCGAACAGGTCTACAAACTCAACGGCGGCAGCGTCGCCGATTGGAAAATCCAGGAACCCGTTCAGCCCGACGGCACCGACAACGGCGCCAACGACGTCGAGCTCGCCTGGCACTTCTTCCTGCCGGCCCTCACCAGCGGATACATGTACTACGGAACTTCCCTGGATATGGAAGTCAAGCCGACTCTGGCCTGCAACCAGGCCGTCTCCTACGCCACGAATGTGCTCGCCGCCTATCCCGCCGACCACGACCAGACCGGCCCGACGGTCTTCGTGCCCCAGCGCTATCCCTACAACCCGGGATCCACCAACTACGGTGCCCAATACGGATACCGCTCCTGGGTGGCCCCTTCCGATTTCTACATCTGGACCCTCGCCTACGATGTCTCCGGTATAACCTCGGTCGTCCTCAAGGTCCGCGTGGATAATGACGGAGTCAACCCGCTCGACAATAACGACAACGAAACCTATGCCGGCGGCCCCTCCGTGGGATCATGGACCTCTTACCAGATGAACCGGCGCAGCGGCGACACGTTCGTCAGCAACATATTCAACAACTCCGAAATAGACTTCTTCATCATGCCGACCGCAATCGCCGACGAATACTGGTACCACCTCACCGGCTACAACAACCAGCTGCTGGATTATTACATCGAAGCCCGCGATGCCTACGGCAACCTGAAGAAAACCGATATCCAGCATGTTTACGTCGGCTCCCAGGGCGGCGGCACCCCCGTGGTGTTCAGCCCCGCAGAACCCGAAGACTGCGACGACCTCGTTACACGCTACGATGCAACCGACCGCATCCTGAGCAACACCAGCCCGGTCTTCCTGACAATCACCTTCGACAACTGGTCCACCTCGAACAACTACCAGATGGCGTCCGCCGGCGGGGCCGTCTGGACATTCACCAACAGCGTGCCTTCCGGCGCCACCAATGCCGTGGTCAATTTCCGCAACAACGACGGCTCGCTCGTGGACGACAACTCCGGCGACAACTGGTCGGTCACGATTCGGCCCTGCTCCTCGAACGCGTCCTCCAGCGTGGACTTCAGCCCGGCCCAACCCAATGGTTGTGACGACGTCACCATCACTTACCATCCCGGCGACGGGCCGCTGGCATCGGCCACCGGCGTCTACATCCACGTCGGCCGCAATGGTTGGCAGGATATCATCTCTCCCGACCCCGCCATGACTTCTACAACCGGCGGTTCCTGGAGCTATACTTACTCCATCCCCGACGCCACCCGTCAAATCAATTGCGCCTTCAACGACGGCAACGGAACCTGGGACAACAACGGCGGCAACGACTGGGCCGTCAGCGTCGAAAACTGCAGCGGCGGTACAAACCAGACCATCCGCTTCGCCGAAGGCTCCCCGCAGATCAGTTCCGATCCGACCAACGGCCAGAACCACGCCGGCGACAGCTTCGACTTCGTCCTCTCCGGCGGCGACGCGGTAACCACCGACCAGGGCGGCTTCGGCAGCTTCGGCCACCTCTACTTCAACTACGACTCCAGTAACCTCTATGTCGGTGCCACCGATTGCAGCCTTTCCGGCGGCGACAACAACGCCATGATCATCTTCCTGGACTTCAATACCCTCAGCGATAACGCCGGAAACCTGTGGGATAAGTCCGGGCCACCCAACGGACTCGACTATCTCCATAACCTCGCTTTCGATCCGCCGATGGATATCGCCATCGTACTCGGTGACGAATACGGCGACGGCACCTTCCCCCATTTCGACCTCGGCAATGGATATGACTTCGGTCAGGGTGTTTTCTATCTCTCGGCCACCTCCTTTGTCCCCGTTGACGGCGCGCATCTCTCACAGTTCGACGGTTCCGGAACAAACGCCACCACCAGCACCGACGACGACGGCGATCGGCTCACGGAACGCTGGGAAGCCTCGATCCCCTGGAGCAGTCTCAATGCAACCGGCATAGGCTCGATCACATCCTGCCGCGTGGCCGGCATCTTCGCCAACGACAGCGTCAGCGGCAACGACCGCTACCTCTCCGGGAATTACCTCGGCCGGGCCGCCACCAACGACGCCGACCGCGATGCCTACGGGAACTTCGCCTTCACGTTCGTAACCCTCACCGGCCTCGAAGTCGGGTTCCCCGATGCCGACAGCGACGGCGACGGACTGCCGGACGACTGGGAGACACGCTACTTCGGCGGACCCACCAACGCCGTCTGGAATATGGATAACGACGGCGACGGATTCAACAACCGGGAAGAATACCTGCTCGGCACTCATCCGCTCAGCGGCTTTTCAACCTTCGTGGTCACCAACCTCAACGCCGCCGTGGAGTATCCCCGAATTACATGGTCCACCGTCGGGGGGAAAAACTACGCCGTGGAATTCTGCGACGACCTTTCCGGACAGCCGTTCCAAACGGCGGTTGAGATCACCGAAGACGACGTCGCCGACGGCGTCAATTCTTCCGAGACATACCTCGACGACTACTCCGATACCGGCGGCCCTCCCACGAACGGCCTGCGCTGCTACCGTGTCCGTCTCGTAACCCAGTAGCCGGCGCAACCACGGCACCCTCGCTCCGGCTCACTCGGAGGGCGCCTGCCCGACATCACCCGGCGGCGTCAGCTTGATCGTTACCGGCAACTTTCCGAACCTCACCATACCATGCATGATCGGAGCCTGATTGCCGTTGACCAACACCGCGTAAGCTGCCTGTTCCGGTGTCAGTGCCAGGTGGAAACCCGCCGGCGGTGCCGCCGTCCCTTCCGCATGAAATACAATCCCGCCTTCCCCCATGCGCATCGCATAACTCAAGCCGCCGAAACATGTGCCGAGGTTCTTGACCTCCACCCCCTCTTTCAGCCAGGCGGGATCAATGCCCGCACCCACCACTAATGAATCCCCGTCTTCATAGACAAAGAGACTCCGTACGGCGCTGATGTAACCGGAACCAACCCACGTGTGCGGCATGTCCCCGATGTAGGAGGGTGCCCGCTCGCGGGCGTGCACCACCTCGGCCATTTCATTCCACCCCTGAGGGCGAACCGCGTCCCGCGCGAAAAACCGCAGCATGTAAAGCGCGCGCTTGCGCATCCCCATGCGTACGAATGCCTCCGCGCTGCGAACCTCGTAAGGCGTATATGTCCGCCGGCCATGCTCCGCCGCACGGCGGAAGTCCTCGAAAAATCTGTCGAAGGTATGTCGCAGGTAAGGTTCGGGCAGCCCCCCCGCTTCGTCACACGCCATCACGGCTATCGCCGTCGAGGTCGGATCGAAATCACCCTTCTCCACGCAACCCGGAATGTAGTCCAACCCGTTACGGTGGATGACCGCCTGCAGAGAAGCCACCAGGCAACGCCGCAGGTCCTCAGCCTCACTCCGCATCCAGCGGGCATCCTCCACCCGGCCCAGGCGCTCGGCAAGCCAAGCGCCATCCTTCAGGCCTCTCAGCGCCCAGAAATCGTCCCAATAGCTGTGCTGGGCGGGATAGTATCCTTCGTGGCTGTTGGATGCCGGCAGCAATCCGTAATAGGCCCTCTTCACCGGGTCACTGCGGTAATCCGCAGTCTTCCGCAGGCGGCGCAGCCGCTGCACAAAACGCAACGCAGCGACTACCCGCGGATACGCCTTGCGCAGGAGATTCGTGTCCGCGGTGTACTCGTAATACGTCTTCACCAGAAACGGGAATTCTCCCTGGCTGTCGTACTCGTGCCCCTCCCCGCGTTCGAGATCCGCATTGAAGCCGACCGGGTTGCCCCCCTCCATCACGATGTAAGGGACCCATCCGGACTCGGCCACCAGCGGCGTGTATGCGTAAACATATGCACGCACGGGTGACACCAGGCCCATGCGCAACAACGCCGCACACGTCATTGCCCCGTCCCTGATCCATGCATGATTGTAATTGCGCGGTCCGGGCTTAATCCACGGCCCGTCCTGATTGAGAAGAATGTAAGCCAGATTGCTGCGCAATATGTCGATCAGACGCCTTTCGGGAATCGAAATCTCAGCCCTGCCGACCACCTTCCGCCACCAGTCACGACGACCCGAATACTCCTTGCTGAAAGCCGCCAGCGGCCGGCTGCCGGCCTGCTCCGGCAAGCGTACCCCGCCGGCATGCAGGGGAAACGCCAGCAGCGCCTCGAAACGCCGATTGGTCACCAGGTTGATGTCGTAACACAGACCCACACTGACCCGCCCCAATCCATCGGTCGCAACCAGGCTGCCCGGACCGTCACCGCCGCGCCAGAACGGAATCACGTCTCCCTGATCGAGGACAACCGCGCCCCATGAATCAGGACGAGCCAAGGAGATGATCCGTTCCTCTCCGTTGATCACCACCACCGATTGTGTCTCTCCGTTCTCACGACAGGCCGCCGTCCGGATCGGGCTCATCCCGCCATGCTGCCAGGCGGGATTGACCTGCACCGGGCGTACGGCCAGCAGTAAGCGTCCCTCAAAAGGTCCTGACCCGGTCCTCTCAACGGCATAGCGCACCAGCGTCGCCGCCTCTCCCGCCGCACCACAGCCCAACGCCGTCACCTCGAGATTCCACCCGGAACCCTTCCAGCGCACTGTCGGCAACGGCAGAAAACCTTCCTCAAGACTCTGTTCGCGGTCGACGTCCGCCCAGGTGACCACAGCGTTCGACACCAGCATCACCGGCAACACGCTGAATCCCCCCTTGTACGGCTCGACCACACCGGTTTCACCGACGAGCGTCTCTTCACTGTCCCCCGCCACGCCCGTAATGGTCCAAAACTCCTGCTCGCGACGGAGCCACATCGGATACCACCCGCGCGGGGCCTCGGCGGCGGCTGCCTTGTACTCGCGCAAAGGAGTAGCGGCCTCGTCCGCACCCTTCAACTCCAGGCCGCATATCGCATATCCCTCGCCCGCAACACTCTCCAGACAGCGCACGCGTAACGCTTTCACCCGCCGCGCGGGGAAGTATATGTAGTCTCTGCCCCCATTACCGCGTTCGGTCCGGTACACGGTCTGCCAAGCCTGCGTTTGCGCCGTCCCGCTCTGCACTTCCAATGCATACTTTACCGCGTGGTCCCTCCCCCAGGTGATCACCAACCCCCCCACGGCTGTCTCCTTCGGCAACCGCAATTCCAGCCACTGGGCTCCGTCATCGCGCGAGTGCCAGCAATCCGCCGCATCACCGTCAATAGCGTTATCACCCGGGAACCCGGTCTTCTCGCCCGAAACGGACACGCGCGGAATATCGTCTCCGGCGAAGAAATGCATCTCCCAGATCGAGTATCCCCAGCCGGTTCCTCTCTGTATTCCGCGCAACTTCAGGTACCTCACCGGACGCGGACGGAAGAAAAGAATGTCGGTCTTGCCGTCGCCGTCCTCCACCCGCCGCGCACACTCCCATTGCCGCCCGTCGCGCGATACCAGAATCTCGTACTTCTCCCCAAAAGCCGTTTCCCATTTTATTTCGACTCCCCCGAGCGTGCGCACCTTGTCGAATTTCACCTGCCACCATTGATCATCACTGAAATCACTGCTCCAGCGGGTGTCCATGCGGCCGTCTATCGCCTTCACCGGCGCAAAGGCCCCCGTTCCCGAAGAAGCCGAAACCTCGGTATGCGGCTTCGCCTCCTGGTTGAACCCAACTTCATACAACGAGAACCCCCAGCGCGTCGCCCGCCGTCTCAGGTCGATCTTCACATAACGTACCGGCTGCGGATCAAAAGTGACTTCATCAATCCCGCCATCGCCCTGCTCCGTTTCATATACCTTGCGCCAGGTCTGCCCGTCCTCCGATACCAGAATCCCATAGGCGGCCGCGTAGGCGTCTTCCCAATGCAATGTCACCCGGCCCACCTTCTCCGTGCGTCCGAAATCCACCATCCACCACTGGTGATCCGACCACGCGCTGCTCCAACGGGTCGTCATTACCCCGTCCGCCGCCAATTCCGGCGTAAAGTTCCCCTCATGTGTAGAAGCACTGACGCGCCACCCGGCCCTGTTGGTCAGCGCCGGAGGAACCTTCTCCTTTTGCGGTACCCCGGCCTGCTTTGCAGCCGCCTTTTTTTCCTCCTTACCAACCGGCGGGACATTGCAAGCGCTCACAACGACACCAAGCCCAATACTCAGCGCCAGCCACCGCGCCCGCCTCCAATACCGCACGAGAGACCACAACCAATCACCACGAGAATTTCGCATCATCGATCAGAACTCCTTCAAACAATTACCGCTTCTCCAACAGGGACCGGAATCCTCCCACACCTACCCCCCCAATGACAACCACACTTTCAACCGTTCAGCCAAGTCAGCGTGCAAATCCAGCATCCTCCTCCCGTATTGAGCCCCATTTGCCGCGCGTCATGTCAGCCCCCGCCTCGCGCGGCCTTTCCACATGACAATCATCCGATCCGCCAGCCAAATCCCCGCCGCACCGACCGCGATACCGCCCGGAATGTCAACCACATAATGCCAGCCGAGATACACCGTCGAGACCGTCATAAGCAGCATGGGCGGCAACAACGTGTAGACCAAAAGCCGCTCGCAGTACCATAGGTAGTACAGGAATACCACCATCACCGCCACGTGCAGGCTCGGAAACGCCGCCAATCCCTGGAAAAGATGAATCGGCGCCTGCCGCGGAGCCTCGCAAATCGCCCGGTAACTTCTGTACAGGCTCGCCTTCAAAGGGGCTCCGCTGGTTCCGGCAAACAAATTCCACGTTTGATCATGAAACGCCGGGCCCACGCTCGGAGCAATGTAATATGCCGCCGTCCCCAGCACATACGTCAGCACCATCGCCAGAAGCGCCTTCTCAAAATAGCGCACGGAACGATACACGTACGCCGCCGAAAGCCCGAAAATCAGAAAAAAGAAGAGAAAAAAATAACTCCGCTCCATCAGAGCCCGAAAGCGCTCGCCGAACGCACCCGCCAGAATGGGTAATGGGTCGTGGCCGAAAAAAAGCAGCTTGTCCCATTGATAATACACCGGGTCCCATAACCCCGTCCGAAATACCGGAATGAGCGCCTTCAGGTTGCTGTACACGGCGAACAGAATCCCCAGCGAAACCAGCAGGCGCAGGATATACGTCAACTCGATCAACTCCGACAGGATAACCATGTCGGCATGCAACCCATCACGACGGCGTGCCACGAAGGCCGCCCCCAGCACTGGAAGTACAAGCAACCCGTCAATCACGGCAATCGAATAAAGCACGGCGCTGCCACGCATCAGCCAACCGGTTCTGATTAACGCCGCCTCTATGTTCGATCCAATCAGAAACAACGCCAGTAACCAGTAGTAGCCGAGGTATAGGCCCCTTACCACCCGCCGCCGCAACCGGAGAAGCCTCCCGGTGAAATGGACCAGGAGACACGGTGCTATCCAACTTAGGAGCCCCGCCGTCAGCTTCAAGTTGGCCCACGCAAGCCACTCAAAACGACGGCCCGCGGCGTGAGCCATGCCCATCCCAATGGGCAACACCACAAGAACGACGACCTCAACCGGACTCACCCTACCCCACAACGCCCCTCCATACTTCCGTATCAGCTTTGCCAGCCGTTCCCTCTTGCCCACATCGCCCAACTCTGGCCCTTCCATGTTCCTCCTCTCCCGAAACGCCTCCCCCCCTACGTCTGCCACACGCCCACCAACCGAGTCGTTCCGTCGTTCAATCCATACCCGCCTCTATTACAGCATCATAACCGCCCTCGCCACCCCTCTCCTCCGGCCGTTCCACATGGTACGTCATCCTCCCGTACGCCTCAGAATCTTCACCCTCAATAGATTCTGATCCCCGGCGCAACGCACCCTCAGCGCCACGCAACAAGACATCTTCCACTCCCTCCATATCCTTCAGCGCGCGTTCCGCACTCGTCACACGATAACAACCAACCTGGACAATTTCACCCTCCGGCACCCGCCCCACATGCAATATCACCCCACCCGGCGGGCGGCTGTTCCGCCGGAACCCCGGCGGTACGGTCAAATGCACATCATCCCCGTCCGGCTCCACAACCCCCAATAATTCCAGCGCTGTCCGGTGGGAGACAACCCCTACGGGCAACCCACGCCTCCCCCGCGTCCACCACCACCCCACCGCCAGCCGCCCATGCTCCGGCGGCGGAAAAAACGCCAGCCGATACAGCCCCCATCCCTCCCGCTTCCAGTCCCCGTTCCGGACGTGATAGGAATGAAGCGGACGCTGATATCCCGCCTCTACCGCCTGTCCGGCAGTAAAGAAACCGTCCTGTCGGGCAGCCAGCGCACATAGCCTTTCAAAGGCATCCTTTGCCTTGTGGTGCATAAACATTTAATTAATTTATGTTTATATGCAGACCGTTTGCTATCCTCGGGCCATGTCGCATAAATATTGAATTAATTCAATATCACATGTAGGGAGCCCGGTCAAGTAATCAAAAATATTTTCCTCCGTGCCGAATGCCCTCCCCTACAGCCGGTGATGCTAAGGATTTCGCCCCAATATCCCTTCACTCCGCAATTTCCAGGCTTGTACCTCCCAAACCACCCCCGTCCCGCATTATAATGGCCGACATCATGCCGCCCGTAGAAGAGACTATCACAGAATACGCCCACGAACTCGGTTTCGACTTCATCGGCTTCACCACACCCGCGCCGAGCCCCCATGCCCAACAATTTCAGGAATGGATCAAAGCCGGGCTGCACGGAGACTTGCACTGGATCGAACGCAATGCCGCCAAGCGCCTCAATCCCATAACGGCATTTCCCGGCATGACTTCCATCATCGTCCTCGGCATGAATTACTACCCCGGAGATATCCCGGAGGAACTGGCCCAAGACCCCTCCCGCGGCCGCATCGCCCGCTATGCCTGGGGCCCGGACTATCACGACGTCCTTCGTCCACGACTGCACAAACTTGCCGGTTTCATGAAAAAAATCACCCACAGCAACATCATCACCCGAGTCGCGGTGGATACAGCCCCCCTCATGGAACGCGAACTCGGACAGCGCGCCGGACTCGGCTTCATCGGCCGTAACGGCATGCTCATCAATCCACGTTTCGGATCATGGTTCTTCCTCGGAGAAATCCTGACCGACTTGGAACTCAACCCTGACTCACAAACAATCGCCCCTGCCTGCGACGAGTGCCGCCTCTGTATCAACTCCTGCCCGGCCGCCGCCCTCCGTAACAACGGATTGCTCGACTGCCGCCGCTGCCTTTCCTGCCTGACGATCGAAAGCCGCAGCCTTATTCCGGAAGCCGTCCGTCCCCTGCTCGGCAACCGCATATTCGGCTGCGATGTCTGCCAGGAAGTCTGCCCGTGGAACGGGGCGGCGCGGCCCGCCGATCCAGAACATGCCTTTCTCGCCTTCGATCCCTCCCGCGACACCCCCCGCCTCACGGAGCTCGCCCTACTGACGCCCGCACAATTCAGGGAAATTTACGGTAAGACACCCCTGCAACACGCCGGATGGGAACGCGTCCTCCGCAACGTGGCGGTCGCCTTGGGCAACTGGGACTCCCGCGAGGCACGCAAAACCCTGGAATATCTCGCCCGCGAGCAAATGCCGCCCCTCGTCCGCGAGCAGGCCCGCGCCGTCCTCAAGCAGTGATCCTCGGCCCGACCGATATCCGCTTCACCGCCCTTCACCGGCAAAGATGACCGAAAGATTGCATCGCCATTTCCGCATACATGTAATAAAAAGAGGCCGGAACACCGACGCGCCCAACGGACGTGCGCCCCGGCCGCGGCCGATTTGGGGAAACGACGACAAGGTAATCGAAAACAATGAAAATTGGACCGGCAATACTGTTTCTGGGCGTCACAGCAATATCCGTCGGCGCACAGAACGAGGGCGTTCGTCTCGACGGCTATGCCGCCGTGGTAAATGACCGCGTCATCACCATCGGGGATGTCCTCAGTTACATACAGCCCGATCAGGACCGGCTGCGCGAAAAATATCGCGGCACCGAACTGCGACGCCGCCTGGAACAACTTTTCGAGGACGGACGCAAGGAACTGATCGAGAGAGCCCTCATCCTGGAGGACGCCGAGGAAAAGAAAGAAACGATCCCCGACCGGCTCGTGGACCAGCAAATGGAAGCCATGATCCATGAACGCTTCAACAACGATCGCTCGGCTTTTCTCGAGGCCCTGCGGGAAACACGCATGACGGTCGATGACTGGCGCCAGAAGTTGAAGGACCGCCTGACGCTCATGCTGGCCCATCGCCGGGAAGTCGCGATGCGGGTGATCATTTCTCCGAGCGAAATCCGGCGCGAATACGAAAAAAATCTCGCCAAGTATCGCGTGCCGGCCCAGGTCCATCTGTCCATGATCGTGATCAAGAAGAAGGATGCCGGAGATACGAACGCCGCTCCCTGCGCAGCCGCCGCCGCACTGCGCGAACGTCTTGCAAATGGTGAAGAATTTTCCCTCCTTGCACGAAAGGAATCCAGCGGGCCCCATGCCGAAGAGGGCGGCGATTGGGGCTGGATCGCCCCATCCGACCTGCGCCCCGAACTCGCTCGGGCGGTGCGTCAGCTCAAGGCCGGCATGCTCAGTCCGGTAATCGAAACCGACGACGCCTGCTACATCATCAAGGTGATCGCGCGCCGACCGGCATCGGTGAAACCCCTGGAAGAGGTCCGCCCGGAGATAGAAAAGAAATTGCGGCGTAATGCGGAAAAACGCCTCTACGAAGCATGGATACAACGGCTGCGGAAAAAGTATTTCGTTAAGGTGTTCCCGGTGACACCCTGAAAATCACCGGTCTCCGCGATGAAACGTCTGGCCATATCCATCGGCGACGTCAACGGCATCGGTCCGGAGGTCTCCTTGCGGGCAGCCAATCTGGCCAAACTTCCGGGAGTACGTCTGGTGCTGGTGGGAAACGCCGCACTTTGCGCACGTGAGGCCCGCCGCCTGGGACTGCCGGTCCCCGAGCCCTGGGAGCCGGACTCCCCCTCGAATCCCAGAACACGTGTCTCCATATGGGATCCGTCACCACATCGGCTGCGCCTCCACCGTGGCAAGGTGGACCCGGAAGCGGCACTCGCGGCATTATCCTGGATCCGCGCCGCAGCGCTCGCGTGCCTCAGGGGGGCATTCGATGGGATGGTAACCGCCCCGATATGCAAGGAAGGCCTGATGGCGGCCGGGCTTTCCGTTCCCGGCCATACGGAATTCCTGGCAGAGTTGAGCGGTACCGCGCGCTTCGCAATGATGCTCTCCGGCGGTGGACTCCGCGTAGTTCCCGTTACCCGCCACATCCCGTTGCGAGAGGTGCCCGCAACACTCAGCAAGCGCATGATTCTTGAACACATCCGCCTGGTCGCCGAGGCCCTCCCATGGCTGGGAGCCCCCCGGAAACGGATCGCCGTCTGCGGGCTCAATCCACATGCCGGCGATGGAGGCGCCATCGGCGACGAGGAACTCCTCGTCATCCGGCCCGCTGTCAACGCCGCCCGCCGGCTGGGGTTGTCCGCAACTGGTCCATTGCCCGCCGACGCTGTTTTCCACCGCGAACTACATGGCGAATTCGATGCGGTGATCTGTATGTATCACGATCAGGGTCTGACGGCCTTGAAAACAATAGCCTTCGACAAGGGCGTCAACATCACCCTCGGGCTGCCCTTCGTCCGCACTTCCCCGGATCACGGCACGGCTTTCGATATCGCCGGCCGCAAACGCGCCGATTCCGGTAGTATGCTCGCCGCAATCACGGTCGCCGCAGAGCTTGCCGGCCGCGCCAACCCCTGGAAACGCAGATCCCATAAGTAGTGCGGCCCGTCATAATGAAGTCGAAGCTTACCAGCCCAACCTACGTCCGCAGGATCATGAAGGAGATGAACCTGCGTCCCCGGCGTTCACTCGGACAAAACTTCCTGATAGATGCGAATATCGTCGAATTCATCATCAACGCCGCCGCCGTGTCACAAAATGATGCCGTTCTCGAAATAGGAGCCGGGCTGGGTGTACTCAGTGAAGCTCTGGCCGCAAGGAAGACGGCGGTCATCGCCGTGGAAAAAGACCCCCGACTGACAGACCACTTGGCGTCCTATTTCGCCGGCATTCCGAACATCACGCTCATCCACGGTGATATTCTCGATCTGGACCTGCCCGCCCTCATCACCGCCGGACATATCACCCGCGTGGTCTCGAACCTTCCCTATTCCGTCGCCAGCCGTATCCTTGTCCGGCTGGCACAGCTCGAGCGCCCTGTTCCCAGGATGGTCGTCACCATCCAGAAAGACGTCGCCGAACGACTGGTCGCACGCCCGGGAACATCCGCCTATGGGGTCCTTACGATCCTCGTGGGCGCTGTCTACACGGCCCGGCGGCTGAAGGTCGTCAGCCCTCACTGTTTCGTGCCGGTGCCTCGCATCGACTCTGCGGTCGTACTCCTCATGCAACGCGAATATCCGATCTGCCCCCGCGCACATCGCAAGGCCTTTCGTGATCTGGTGCGGACGGCCTTCACCCGCCGGCGCAAGAAAATCTCCTCTCTGTTGCGCGATCACTACGGGCTGACGGAAAACGACCGTCAACGCCTGTTGAAGCAGGCCGGAGTCCCTCCGGATGCCAGACCCGAAAATGTTTCCATTACGGCTTGGGCCGAAATGGCCGGCCGGCTCTCAACGGACGAGAGCCCTTGATGCGATACGGGCGATTGTGGCACGGGGCCCCGCCCCTCAAGTCACACTTTCGAGACGCCACGCGAAAGCTTTCAGCCCTTCTCTGCCGGCGACCTCGCGCATCCGTCGGATTTCCTCCAGCAGACGTGCGGCCTTGGCGTCGTCTGCAGCCACGGCAAGCGCGGAGTTCTTGGCGGGCCAAACGTGACTGTCGAGATGCGGCCCGCTCAGACGCCCGACTCCGGTCACCCCGCTCCAGCGGGTATAACTCTCAAGCCCCAGTCTCGCGAGCAGTTCCATCAGTTCATCATGCAGCACAACGTTGTATGTTATCAGCACCATCTTCATCGCCGAACCTCCCGCCGGGCACCTTCTCGCCCGCCGCCGCGCTCCCTTTCGATCAAGGAGTAAACAATCGGGACCAGAACCAGGGTAACCAGTGTCGAAAGCGAGAGCCCGCCTATGGCCGTAATTCCGAAGGACTGCCACATCTCGGCTCCCTCCCCATGCGAAACTGCCAGAGGCAACATGCCGAAGACGGTCGTCAAAGTGGTCATCAGTACCGGGCGGAGGCGATCGTGTCCGGCCTTCTTGACCGCCGCCACAAGCGGCAACCCGCGCGCCCGCAAGATATCGGCGTAGTCCACGAGAACGATCGCATTGTTGACTACTACGCCCACCAGCATAATGACAGCCATGAAGGACATCAGGCTCAGCGTCACCCCGGTGAGGAAAAACGCCCAGATCACGCCGATAAAAGCAAAGGGAATCGCAAAGGCGATGATAAAAGGGGTCTTCAGCGATTCGAACTGCCCCGCCATCACCATGTAGACCAGAATCAGCCCGACCACCAACAGCGAGACCAGGTCGTGAAACGCCTTGGCCTGTTCTTCGACTTCACCGCCGAAATCGAGCGTTATCCCCGGCGGAATGGACAATTTCTTCAACCCCTCCTCGACATCGGCCTTGACCTGGCCCAGCGATCGGCCGTATGTATCCGCACCGACGGTGATGATCCGCTCGCGGTTCTTCCGCTTTATCTCCACGGGACCGGTGGACTGTCTGATTTCGGCGATGTTCTTCAATTGCACCTGGCCTACCGCACTGATCCGCGAGGGGATGAGAACATCTCCGATCTTTTCCAGCTCAGCACGGTTGTCACGCCGCAGACGGATGAAAATGTCGAAATCATCACCACCGTCGCGCAACTTGCTGGTCTTGGCGCCGTAATAGGAGGCGCGCAGCACCCGGGCGACGTCCGCCACCCTGATCCCCAGTTCGGCGGCCTTCCGGCGGTTGACGATGACGTGTATCTCCTGGCGCGGCGGCTTGGCGTCTATGGAAACATCCACTGCTCCGGGCGTCCGATCGAAAATATCCCGAATCTCCTCCGCAAGCCGATTGAGCTGGCGCAGATCGTGCCCGATGATTTCCACCTCAACCTGTTTACCACCTCCCATGAATACCTGTTTCATGGGGGTCGTAGCAACGACCTTCATCCGCTTGATTCCGGGAATACGCCTGATTTTCCCCCGCAGTAATGCGGCGATCTCTTTTGCGGAACGTCGGCGGAATTTCTTCTTCACCAACTTGCAGCCCCCCTCGGCGATGTTGGGGCCCTCATCAATACCCAGCGCCACCCCGATACCCTGTTCGGATTCGCCGCAAAACGTATAAACGTTCGCCGCCTCGGGAACCAGCTTCTCGAAAAGCCGATTGATGCGCTGCGCCACCTGCGCGGATTCCTCGAGGCGCGTACTCTCGTCGAGCTGCACGGAAATATCTATGTCTCCCGTGTCCACGTCCGGGAAAAGATCACTGCCCACGTTACGCAGAAGCAGCAGGCTGGCGAACAGCACCACGGCCAGGATCGCCAAAATCCGTAACCGGTGTGCCAGGGCAAATCCGAGCAACCGCCCGTAGTTCCGTTCGATCATCCCGAACACTTTCTCGCCGAGTCCGAACAACCCTCCCCGTTCGGATATCGGGCGGATCCAACGCGATGCAAGCATCGGCGTCATGGTCAACGCCGTAAACAGCGAAGCCCCCAGCGTAATCGAAACCACGAAGGCAAGCTGCTTGAAGACGATACCACTTAAGCCCGTAACGAAAGCTAACGGCGCAAAGACGGCGATCGTAGTCAAGGTCGAGGCGGCTATCGCCGTGCCGACCTCACCGGCGGCGGCGACCGCGGCTTCGCTGGGACGCTCACCCCCTTCCTCCACGTGGCGGGTGATGTTTTCCAGGACCACGATTGCATTGTCCACTACCATCCCGATGGCGATCGACAGGCTCATCAACGAAACTACGTTGATCGTGTAGCCGGCGGAGTACATCATGATAAATGCGATAATCAGAGAAAAGGGAATTGTGAGTACCACGATCAAGCTGGCACGCATACGCCGCAGGAAAACCACGGTTACCAGTACAACAAGCACCCCGGCAATCAACAGTGTATGTGCCAGGTCGTGAATCGAATTCATTATAAAAATCGAGTTGTCCATCGGAATGGTTATCTCGATATCCGCAGGCAAATGCTTCCGCAGCTTCGCGAGACGTTCCCGAATGGCCCGGCAGACCGCCACGGTATTGGCCCCCTGCTGCTTCTGGACCATGAAGACCACGGCCTTCCTGCCGTTGCCCCAGCCGTACATCCGCGGCTCCTCGAAGGCGTCGCTGACATCAGCAACATCGCGCAGATATACCGGGTGCCCGGCGTGCATGCCCACGATCAGCTCGGCAGCCTCGCGGGCGGACTTTAAACGTCCGGTAACACGAATCTTGTAAGCCCGGGTACCCAGCTTGACCTCTCCGGCGGGGAAGTCCATGTTCTCCGCCTTGAGTATGCGCACCAATTCCGGAATCGTTATCCCGTAGCCCGCCAACCGCTGCCTGTCAAAACGGACATTGATCTGCCGTTCCAGGCCGCCGTACATCACCATGGCCCCCACACCCGGTACGCGCTTGAGTGGATCCACGATCTGCTTGTCAACGATATGATAGAGATGCTTCCAGCTTTCCTCAGCGGTCACGGTCACGAACATGATCGGTGCGGTTGCACTGGAAAACTTGAAGAGCATCGGCTCCTCGGCATCCGGCGCATGGTCGCGGACGTCCTGGCGCGCAAGATCTATCTTGTCGCGCACATCATTGGCGGCCACGTCGAGATCCGCACCCCATTTGAACATGCAGGTGACCGCCGCCAAGCTGTCCTTGGAAATCGAACGCAGCTTGTCGAGATTGTTGACCGTACTGAGCTGATCCTCGAGATACTTGGTTACATCCGATTCCACGTCCTCCGCCGACGCTCCGGGATAGGGCACCAGCACAGTGATCGCCGGCGGCTCGATCTCCGGAAGTAAATCTATTTTCAGTTTCGTCAGGGAAATCACGCCCATCAGGGCGATGGCGAGAAAGATCATCCACACGGTAACTTTGCGACGTACGGCGAATTCCGGCAGATTCATGCGATTGCTTCTCCGTTTACTCCGTCTCCACCACCCGCGTGCCCGTTTTTAGGTTCACCTGGCCCTTGACGACCACCCGTTCCCCCACCTTTATGCCGCGGACTATTTCCACCAGATTGCCGCGGCTTGTTCCCAGTTCGACGATCCGTTTCTGCGCCGTTCCATCCTTGACGGTGAAAAGGTAATAGACCCCCGTACCCGGCAGGCGCATGAGGCAGTCCCTGGGTACCGCCAGCACGTTTCTCTTGCCCGTGCCGATGTTCAGCTTTACGAACATGCCCGGCCGTAACAACACCCCTCCGGCGGCAACCCCTCCTTCCGGCTCACCACTGGTGCGGATCTCCACCTGCCGGGTTCTGCTTGCCGGATCCAGGGCCGGATTGACGATGCTGACCGTTCCCGTGAATGTATACCCGGGATAGGCATCCGTGGTGATCCGTGCCGCCTGCCCCTCCCGGACCTGCGCGGCGTTGACCTGTGCAACGTCGCAGGTGATCTTCAACATGGAAGTATCCAGAATGCTCACTATCGGCATCGTCGGAGTATCCATCGCCCCCTCGTCTACAAATCGCTCACTCACCACCCCGGCGATGGGCGCCCGAATAGTGTAATCGGAAAGCCGTACGTCCATCTCTTCAAGAGCCTTGCGCGCCGCGACCAGGTTCGCCTCTGCCAGCTTTTCTCCTGCCGCAGCGACTTTATAGCTCGCCAGGACGGCATCGTATTTTTGCTTGGGAATGCTTTTCTCCCGGTAAAGATTCTCGGCGCGCCGTTTTTCAAGTTCGGCGTTTTCCCGTTGGGCAACCGCCTGTGCCAAGCTTGCTTCCGCCACCTTCACCGCCGCGGCCAGCCGCCCGCGCCGCGCCGTTTCGGCACGATGTTCCACGACGGCTATCACATCACCCCGTTTCACCTTCATACCACGTTCAACCGCCAGCTTCTCGATGATCCCGGACACCTTCGAGTAAACCGTCACGCTGTTCAGCGCCTCGACGTTCCCGGTCAACTCCAGCGTCTCCTCGATCGTGTGCCTGGCCGCGGCGGCCGTAGTCACCGGAACCGCCGGGAGGGATGCTCCGCTGGAAAGTACTGCAGAGCCCACCGATACAATCCCTGCCGCAAGTCCACCCCACCAAATACGCGTACGCTGCCTCGTGAAATTCATCGTTTTTCCTCCTGTCTCTCAACCACCTGGCGAACCGTCCCCCAACCGATCACTCCCGTTGCATATCGCAAGCGACTCTCAGCCACCTGCAGATCATAAAGTGCGCTGACGTAATCGTTGAAAGCACTCGTGCGCAATAACTCGGCATCCATCACATCGGTGGACGTCGCCGCCCCCTCACCGTACATGTTGTTCACAAGCGTAAGATTGCTGTCCGCATAGGCAGCCGCCGCGGCGGCGACATCGAGCTTCTGCAGGGCTTCATCCAGATAAAGAACCGCCTGCTTGACTTCCAGCGTTATCAGATCCAGCAGCTTGGCGGCCTGTTCTTCGGCTCTCTCGACGTTGACCCGCGCCTTGCGCCATCCGGCCAGATCGCGCCCGCCGGTGAACAGGTCAATGCGCAGGCCGATCTCGGCAAGTGCCGTAGTCTTGTGGACCTGGTACTTGTCGTCCAAGTGGTCCACTTTTCCGGAAATATAGATCGCGGGCAGAAACCGGCCCCGCGATGACATAAGCCCGCCGCGCGCCGATCGTATCAGCGCCGCCATCTGCTTGAGTTCCGGCCGATTTTCAGCCGCCGTCCGGAGGGCACAACGGAAGGCCTCCCGCACGCCCTCCGACAACAGCCCGCGGGAATGCGCTTCTTCGTCACGAATACAAACAGAGCGGTCAATGTCCACTCCCAAAACGTTGTTGAAACGACTCTCGGATATCGAAACGGCGTTGTCCGCTCGAATCAGCTCCTGACGCGCCCGCGCCAGATTGGCACGCGCCCGCAGGACATCACTGGTGGTCACTACGCCGTTACGGTACTGACTCTCGGCCGTCTTCAGGTGGTCGCGCGCCTGGCGCACAGCCGCACGCGCCACCTGGCGAAACCTGCGTGTTTCCAATACCGCAAAATACGCGGTCTCGGTCCGGTAAATCACATCCTGCCGCACCCGCTGCAGCACCTGCGCAGCCGCCTCTTCCGCCCCGGCCGCTTGGCGATAAGCCCCCAGCGTACGCCCGAAATCCCACAGGGTCATCCGTGCGGCGATTTCCCCGCGCTGAAATTCCTTTTCTCCCAAGGGAACCGCCTGTCCGCCGAACTCCTGCTCAACTTCACGATCGCGCACGTCATAGCCGTACTCCGCACTTACCTGAGGGAAAAACAAAGAGCGGGCTGCATCGGTATCGTACCCCGCTGCGGCCGCCTTCTTAATGGCCAGCCGGAGATCATGGTTGCTCTTCAACGCGATATCCGTGGCCTCGGCAAGCGATAAGCCCCCGGTGTCCCCCACCGACCCCAGCCAGGCCGTCAGACTTTTCGGCGGACTCGATTCCGTACCGGCAGGCGGCGCCACCCCGGCCGATCGCCGCGAATCCGCGAAGGCACTCGCCGCGCATATCGTAAAGGCCGCCGCCAGATACCACACCGCCGGCCCGCCTCGCCACGCTCTTTTCCGTACACTCATTTCGGCCCCTCCCCATCTAAGGGGGATCCCTTCTCCGGCAACCCGCAGCACACTACTCCGGTCAAATGTTCCGCCACTTGCCGCAGCCACTCCTGCTTCTCGACTCCTGCCGGAAAGACGACTTCATCCCAGGGCGCATCGTGATAGGCGAAAACATCGCAGGCACCCCCTATCAGCAGTATCCACTTGCGGACCTCGTGTTCAGATCTCCGCCGTGCAAGTGCCAGACGAATCAGGTCCTCAAGTGCTTTCTCCAGCGGGTGGAAAAACTTCCCGTAGACGATCGGGAACACTGAAGAAGGCGCCACCCGTTCCCGCGCGAAAAGCTTGGCGGCCCAGCGCTGCGGAGGATCCTCCGCGCTGAAAATCCGGAGCACCTTCAGAATCCAGTCATGGATTGCTTCGCGCCACTGCGTGGCGGTCTCAATCCTGCGGCGGGCGATTTCCTCCAGCGGCGAGGCAATCGTCTCGAAAAGCATCCGGAAGACCTCCTCGTAAAGATGTTCCTTCGACCGGAAATAGTAATTGACCGAAGCCACGTTCGCCCCGGCCTGTTCACAGATATGGCGGATACTCGTAGCCGCATAGCCCCGCCGCGCAAACAACTCCGCGGCTGCCGAGAGAATCCTGTCGCGTGTCGAAGTCTCGCTCATACCGAGGCCCTGTTAATACGTTTGTTTAAAGCAATCGCTTGTTTAAACTACCCCACTGCGCCTGAAATGCAAAGGCCTTTTCACTAAAAAAATCGGCCGCCGGCAACTGCAGTCGAGCACACCGCGGGCCGTCCACCAATAATTCGCAATCCCAAAAAAGAGACATCCCCCGCCCGGCGCAGCCCCGCCGACCGGAATCAGAATCAAGGTAGGAAATCAAGCCGGCCCGCCGCCCCTTCACCCACGCCTGCGCCTGCCGACCTCCCTGGCGAGTTCCCGGTTCAACGTACGGCGCCGCAGGTCTTCGCGGCGGTCATGAAGGTGCTTGCCGCGGCATACACCCAGCTCGACCTTCACCCATCCCCTCCGAAGATAAACACGCAACGGCACCAAAGTCAGTCCACGTAACGCAACCCGTCCGAAAAGACGATGGATCTCGGCGCGGTGCAACAGCAGCCTCCGTCGCCGCCGGGGCTCATGATTATAGGCGCCACCGTGCGAATAGGGCGACACATGCATGTTGTAGAGAATCACTTGCCCCTTCTCGACCCGCGCAAAACTCTCGTCGAGACTTACGCGGCCCGCCCGAATGGATTTCACCTCCGTGCCCGTCAGTTCGATACCGGCCTCAATCCTCTCAAGGACATGGTAGTTGCGTAACGCGCGACGATTCGTCACCACCGTACGCTCAGTGTTTCCGGCCGTTTTCTCCCCGGAAGGCGCCACGGCAGGGACCCCCAGCACACCCGTTAAAGAGTGATGACCTTCTCTTCTCCGGGAGAAGTATCCGTGTCGGAGGCGAACGTCATCTCGGCCGTCAGTTTGCCTTCGGCTATTTCCTTGAGGGCGATATCAATCTTTTCCATGTTCGGATTATCGGGCTTGGTCAAGGGCCGATGTCCATGATTGAGCTGACGCACGCGCCTGGAAACAACGTTTATCAACAAGGGTACGTTGGGAATACGTTCCTTGGCCGCTTCGAGATAATCAATATTCACCGCCTGAATCCTCCATTCCGCCAAAATCAGTGCGGGGCGCACTATAGGCGCCCCGCACCGGCTTGTCAAACGGCATTTGCCGCACTTTTTTAATACATGTCACCCATGTCCGGCGTTGAGGGCTTTTCCTTCTCCTTCTCAGGCAGCTCGGTAACGAGGCACTCCGTCGTCAGCAACAACCCGGCGATGCTGGCCGCATTCTGCAGCGCAGTCCGCGTAACCTTGGCCGGATCGATGATACCGCTCTTGACCATATCGCAGTACTCCTGCCGCGCCACGTCGTAGCCGTAATTGCCCTTGCCCTTCTTCACGTCCTGGACAACTATCGAGCCCTCGATGCCCGCATTGTCGGCAAGCTGCCGCAGGGGCGCCTCGAATGCCCGCCGGACGATCTCAACCCCGATGGCCTCGTCGCCTTCGGCATCAAGATTCTCAATGACCGGCTGGCACCTCAGAAGAGCCACGCCGCCGCCGGCGACGATACCCTCTTCAACCGCCGCCCGCGTTGCATGCAGCGCGTCCTCGACGCGGGCCTTCTTTTCCTTCATCTCGGTCTCGGTGGCGGCCCCGACGTTGATCACGGCCACCCCGCCCGCCAACTTCGCGAGACGCTCCTGGAGTTTCTCGCGGTCGTAGTCCGAGGTGGTCTCCTCGATCTGGCGGCGGATTTGGGTGATACGCCCCTGGATATCGGAGGTCTTGCCGCCACCCTCGACGATGGTCGTATTCTCCTTGTCAACGGTCACCCGCTTGGCTCGTCCGAGGTCGGAAAGCTGTACGTTTTCCAGCTTGATTCCAAGGTCCTCGGAAATGAAACGCCCGCCGGTAAGGACCGCGATATCCTGCAACATCGCCTTGCGGCGGTCACCGAAGCCGGGAGCCTTGACCGCACAACACTGCAGCGTGCCGCGAATGCGGTTGACCACCAAGGTCGCCAGGGCCTCGCCCTCCACGTCTTCGGATATCACCAGCAGAGGCCTTCCGGACTTGGCGATGTTCTGCAGCAAAGGCAGCAGATCCTGGAGATTCGAAATCTTCTTCTCGTAGATGAGAATATAAGGATCTTCCAGGT
>JAOZMZ010000009.1:27589-40621 GCA_029934055.1 Kiritimatiellia bacterium | reverse complement strand
TTCCGGACGGCGATATCCCCAGTGGGGTGCGGCACAAGTGGGATGTCAAGGCCCGCATCGGTGCCACCGAGGGCGAAAAGAGCGAACAGTGGGAGTTCGTGCCGGCGGAGTAGAGGAGCAGGGGAAGTGGTGAAGCGAAAGACTCGGAGGCACGGAGAAAGGGGATAGGTATTTGCACATCAGCCGTCGGTAAGATTTTTCCGCAGTCAGAGCTGCGAGGGCGCAAGAAGGTCGGGTGTAGAAGGTAGTAGGCAACTGAACCCGGGATGTAAAGGCGAGGCGCTGGCAACAATGGTACCCAACCAGGTCGGCCCGGCAGGCGCAGCAGCATGGTGCGGGATTACTCCGCCCGCTGGCCAAGTTTCGGCTACTACGAGCCTACCGGTGATTGGTGATTCGCAAGGAGATAATATGACGAAGTGATGAAGGAGCATGCAGGCGGGAAGGATTCCTGTTGCGGGGTGCGGTGAAGGGGCGTAGTATATAATAGTAATGTGTCGGTATCGGGTTATGAGGAGGTCGGCTCGATGAAGACACGATCCGGGAACATTCCGGGGCGGCGGGTCCACGTATTCCGGTGTATGGCATCAGCACTTTTGGGAGGGATATTGATATGCTTCCAGGTAAAGGCGTTCGGGGCGGCCTGGAAGATGGAACTGCCGATGTGGAGCCAGGTGTCGTGTGGCGACGGCGAGATGCCGTGGCCGGATGATTATCCGACATCCGGATGGACGTATGCCGACAGTGACCTGACGGAATATACTCACCTGGGACTGCGGAACCTTTCGGGGACCGATGTAAGCGTGACATGCCGCCTTTACCGCGGGAGCGGCCTGTTCATGGGTGAGACGGGTGTTGTCGTGACAGCGGAGGACTACTCCGGATTGGACAGCACCGAGATCATACGAGCCCTTTTTCATCATCATGGGTTGGGGGAATGTGTCTGGATGGATACCAACAGCACTCCATCCCTGCGTTGTACGTCGCTGCTATTGGGGCCTCTGCTTTACACGACCTCCAAGGTTCACGAAGTCTATTTCAATGCCTGGCCAATGGGGGGGACGGTTGCCAGCCCCATGCAGTGGCCTTACTGGGCGGTGGTGGGGGAACCGAACGCGATCTGGGGCTGGAATTCGGTGGACCTGACTACGGAATTTTTCATCAGCAATCCCACTACCAACAATGTTCAGCCGCACCTGGATTTGTATGATTCGAACAACGTACTGGTAGTGGACCGGGATCTGGAGAAGATCGAACCCGGGCAGACCGCTTATTTCCCGGTCCAGGTGTACTATCAGGGCTCGAGCACTTGCGGCCGGGCGGTGATTTCCTGGACACCTTCGAATGCACAGCTTTATGCCTGCGGGCGTCTCTTCTTTCTTTCGGGGAGCGATCGAAATTCGTTGAAGCGCTACGCCGCCGTCATTCCGGGCGCGAACATGCAGAGTACGTTTCTGGTGCCTTACTGGGAGGGCTGGATGGTAGCGGGAACAACCAACCACGCCACGCGCACGATTCTGACGCTGGCGAATACTTCCACGTACGAGTCCGCTAATATTCAGATCAGGTGGACCAACATCGCGGATAACACCGGGGGCACGTATACGCTTCCCTCGCCGGGGATCGGTCCGGGAGAAACGCGGGTGCTGGATCTCGGGGAGCTTTTTGCTCCCGGCACTAATGGAAACGGGTATGCCACGGTCCAGAGCACCGCATCCAGTGGATCGAACCCATTGCCGGTCAACGTGTGGTGTTACCTGGTCCAGGAAGATCGGAATCGTTATCAGGGACTGGTGGACCGCGCCGCCTGCTGGGAACCGATCGACGGCTACGAAAACACACCCTACGAGCTCGGTTTTTGGCAGCAGAAGGCGGACGGCGCCGGCGGTGCCGAACGGCGCGTCCAGTTCATTCTGACCAATCCGGGAAGCAGCACCGCCCAGGTGAGCATTGTACTCAACGAAAGCGGCTCCAGTGCCTGGACGGGTACGGTGTCGGTGGGTCCGGGCCGCATCGGCTTCGTTAATTCGGATACCTTCGTGCCCTGCACGGACACAAACTTTCATGAAGGATGGGGCAGGATAACGTGGACCGGACCGACCAACCTGGAAATCTGGCCGATCCTCATTCAGGTTCACAGTGATTCACCCTATCGCCAGGCGGCCTGGGCGACAGTTCCGGAAGCGGTCACGGTGACGACCTTCAACGTTTCGACGTCTGAATGTAATGGAGTGGCTGCAGATGTTCCCCCGGGTGCCACCGTGCCGTTCGCCGAACTCAGGTGGGAATCAGCGGGTGGGTCGGGTGCCGTGCCGGAGAGTTTCGATGTTCAGCTCGGGTGGCGTGAGGGGGCTGTAGACCCGTGGTCGGACTGGTGCGATTTACGCCGGCGGACACGGGCTCGGCGCATGAATGTGCTCGTGCGTGAAGGGCAGTACCGTTTCCGCGTGCGGGGGCACAGCGCCTTGGGTTGGGTTTCGGATTGGTGCGCGGCGGTGACTACGGCGGTGAAATGGGCATCGCTGAACATCCTGCGGGCCGAAAGTTCGCCGGACGGGATATGCCGCAAGGTGCGAGTTTCCAACGGGGCCACCGAGCAGGTTCTTATTCACATCGCCCCGAATGCGACCAGCACGTTTTACGATATAGGTTTCGCTCAGGGTTATATTACCGCGACCGAGGTATCCAACATGTTGGACAACTGTATCTTTCCGTACTATGCACGCAACGGCTGGACGGGTTCACTGTACGATACGCGCTCGGCGATTTTCACAAATCTCATCATGCTGCCGCAGGCGCAGGAAGACGAGTTACGCGGCATATTCGACGGGATGACGAATCGTTTCGGGGGTGCGCCCATGTCCGGTTTCTGGGGGCGGCCCATGGATTGGCGGGACATGTTGATGGCATGTTACTGGGTTGACGCTTTTGGGGCCGGTTGCCGCACCTTCGTCAATTGGACCGGCGGCGCCGATCTTACCGGCCGGCTGGTGACGGCGTCTTTCTATGATTTCGTTGGATACTGGCTGTCGAACTCCTGGGTGGTAGCCTATGACTTCCCCGCGAGTTGGACCGAGCGCATGGATTTCGTCATGATCGCCCATCCCGGATTTGTCACCGCCATAAGCTGCGCCATGAATTCCACCGGCCTGTGGGAGGGGCTTGTCAGCGCCTGGCCGCGGCGGGGGAATGACTGGGATACGCGCACCAACCGTATGTTTTGGGCGGACGGTTCTCTTTACCGGCGAGTGATGGAGGAAGAGGGCACGATCAGCGGCGCGTTCGACGACATTCTCGTCGAAACCAACGGCGGAATCATGTTCTGCAGCGACACTCTTCATCTTGTGGAGCCGGATATTCTCGCCAGCAACTGTTGTGCGGTACAGGAGCGTCTCTATTCGCTCTTTCCCGGAGAATCGCCCGGTGCCGGTGAGCCTACCAACCGCACCCTTTTACGTTGGCCGGGATGGGATGATCACTTGGTCTCGCAGGCCGCCGATTACAACGTGCACTACCTTCCGGAACTGATGCAGATGACTTTCATTCCGGAAGAGGGCTCACATGCCGAGATGTACCGTTACCTGGCGAGCCGGAAGGACGAGGGCGACGGAGTTCGGCGTATGAGCGCGGCGGAGATGTACGAAGACATGCGGACGATCAGCTATCGGGTATGGGATTCTCCCGTCCGCTCTACATGGGGACCCAACGGGGCGGCCCTTCACTGGACCTTGTGGATTCCGCACTTGGAAAACGGTACCAACGAGAGCCTGGCGTACATCGGCCTGCCCACCGATCCGGATGATCCCGACAGAGACGATCCGACCCTGCCGGATGAGATCTTTGCATGGCGCTGGAAGGATTTCTTCGATCTCGGAGAGGACACGGACGGCGACGGCCTGGTCGACGCCTGGGAACGGCAAAGCTTCGGGACGCTTTACTGGGATGGGGCCGACGATCCTGACGGCGACGGAGGGGACAACCTCTTCGAACAGAGCGGCGGCAGCGACCCGACCGTGAACACCACCAATGATGATCTTGATGGAGATGGTCTGGCGAACTACGCCGAATCCATAGCGGGCACCGACATGTCGAATGCTCAGTCGGTCTTCACGGTGGGTATTACAGCGGAAGGGCCTGTGGAGACGATTTGGAGCGGGCGGGCGGCGCGTTCCTACACTGTCTATCGGGCTACGAATCTGGTGTTTCCGGCCTGGCAGCCTGATGGGACCTCCACGAGTGGATGGGATGGTGTGATGCACCACGTTGTTGACACCAACCAGCCGCTGTCGTTTTTCCGTCTGAACGTCGAAATGGAGTGACGCCATAGTTTCCCGCATCCGTGGTTGCGTGTTTCGCCGCGGGGTGCATTTACCGTCGCCCGATCGTATTGGGCTTGTCACTTCGGGGGGGTGGACTTTTCAGTGAAACCCGCCATGGGTATGATATGTTTCGTCGAAAGATTGGATTCGCGAAAGGATTCGGAACCATGCGCATACCGGGCCAGCTCGTCTTGTCCGGCTGGCTTCTGCTGACCGCGCTCACCTGCCCGGCGGTTGATATCACCAACCTGTTCAATTCCTCCCAGGGTATCGAGCTGCAATGGCCCGCCATGGCCTGGGGTCGCTATGACATCGAAACAACCGCGTGCCCCGGCGGTTCGTGGAGCCGGCAATGTCGCGTGGTCGCTGACTCCAACACGGTCGGATGGACCGATCGACAGCCCGACATGTCCAGCCGGATATACCGGCTGCGCATCGGCAAGATCAATATCACCAACGTGCGCCACTGGGTATACAACATTGCCGACGTCAACACATCCACCCAGCGCGAGGCGCTCGTTGGTTCTCACTTCGACCTCTATGTGCTTGAGCCGGTCATCACCGAGAAGGGAGAAGAAGACTTCGACATTTCCGGCCTGCTTCGGGATATCCGCGATTGCATCATCACCCAATACCACAAGAACCCACTGATCCTCGCCTACGTGGATGTGGGCCAGGCCGAAGACTGGCGCTGGTATTGGCAGGCGGGATGGGGCGTGGGCACCCCGGAATGGATCGTTTCCGGCGATCCAGACGGCTGGGGCGGATGTTACCCTGTGGCCTATTGGCATACCGACTGGTGCAATATCGTCATCTACGGCACCGAGGGTATGAGTCACGTTCAGGCCACTCTGGACGCTGGCTTCGACGGGATCTACATGGACTGGGTCGAGGCCTGGAACGATACCGCCGTCGTGGCCAAGGCCCAGGCCGACGGCGTGACCAACACCGCGCAGGCCATGTTCGACTTCATCGAAAAGATTCGGCGCTATGCCCGGGAAGAGGCCACCAACGCCGATCCCGACTACCTGGTAGTGGCCCAGAACGCGGCGGATCTCTACCAGGAGGATACCAACCGATATGAGGAGCTGATTGACGCAATCGCGTGCGAGGCCATTTGGTATGACGGTGACGGCGGTTTCGATGACTGGGACGACCCGCGCGGGTACAACGTGCCCACCGACGACCTCTATCCCGACTGGACCGAGGAGGTCCTCGGCTACCTCGAACCCATGAAGGGACGGCTACCCATCTTCTGCTGTGAGTACGCCCAGGACATCAGCGGCACAAACTACGCCTCACTCGTGTACACCAATCTGGCCCTCACCAACCGCTTCATTCCCTATTGCACCCGCCGCTCCCTGCAGAAGCTCTCCATCACCCCTTATCCCGAAGGCTACCTCCCTCATGACTACTCCTATTGACCCAGGTCGCCCGCTGCCGTCCCCGAAGCGTCTCACCCACGGATGCCGTCCATCTTGGGTGCAAGGAGGCAAGTGATGAAGACACGTTTGATGCTCAGCGCAGCTTACGGATGGGCGGCAATATTCACAGCCGGATATTGCCTCAGCCTCACGGTGATATTGCGGGGGTCGCCTGAGTGGAGCCTGAAGATTACCGGTTCGTAGCCGCGGACGTTTGCCTGATAGGTGCCGAAAAAGCCACGGAAAGCGACATGGCCCCCGGCTATCTCACCGCTCCACGAAGTCGTCCAGGTTTCCTTCAGGAGTTTTTTCAGGGCGAAATAATTTGGTTTCCTGACGCCGTTGATGGTGACCAGTCCGCCATCGAGGGCGTTACCGCCGTGGCCGTCGATGACGAACCAGCGGGTGATCTGGTGAATATACGGTTTGGAGAAGACCAGCGTATAATAATTGACGCTCCAGGCGGCGATCTCGGCATCCGTAAGGCGTGGCTGGGGTCCTTTTCTTTTCTTCATGCGGGATGGGGGATTGTACTCCGTGATGTGGATAGGCTTGCCAAGGGTTGCCAGGTGATCGAGGCAGTCGCTGATGACTTTCATGGTGAAGGCGCCGGGTCCGGCTTGGGGGTGCCCCCTCTCGATGGGCATGCGTCCGCCGCCGTAGAAGTGTCCCTGGAATCCGAGGACATCCACGGGGGCTCCAAGGTCGAGTACAGCCCGGTAATAGTCATAGAGCCTGTGGTAGTAGGGGTTTTGCAGTGTGCACAAGTGGGTTTCGAGCATGACCAATTTTGCGTCGGGGAGGTACTTGTCGGCGATGCGGAAGATGCGGGCGGTGTTTCTAGGGTCGGCCAGGGTGGGAAAAAGAGGATTGTTGCGGTCAGCCCATTTCAGGTTCATCAGCATTTCGTTTACCAGATCGTACTCGTGGATTGTACGACCGTAGCGGCCGGCGACGTCTTTTATGCGCTTTTCGATGAGCCGCCACCATTCCGCGGTCGAACGGACCCGGCGGAACCATTTCGGCACCGCGTATGACATATTATAGATCACGCAGTGGTAGCGCATTGTCTTGCCGTGTGAGAGCGCCCAGTCAACATCACGGTCGGTGGTATTCCAGTGGAGGGCACCGCCCTTTTGGGGTTCGTCAACCGACCAAAAGCTGCCGACTCTGACCAGGGGGAAGAGTTCTTCGATTACCTGCAGAGCGGTCCGGCGGGCGGGATGATTCGCCGGCAACCGGGTGACCGGACACAGGTTCGCGCCGAACGCGAACTCGTGATGCAGGAGTCTGATCGTGGCGTATCCACTGACTGGTCGGCCTCCGGCATCGACGAACTTGATTGTGAAGTCGCCCTTGCGCAGTTGTTCTATTCTCTTTCGGGCGGAATCCATGACCGGTCGGCTGGCCGCATCCACGCCGTCGAAGAACGCCGCCACAGGGATACCGGTACAAAGGAGCGCCGCCGTGAGCAGGAGGGTTCGGGGCAGGGGGTGGGCTTTGTGAGCGCGGACAAGGCGGAGGGTTTCGGCCCGGGCGCGGCAATGTCGCCGCGGTCCGGATCTGCCGCGGACATCCGGAATATGGGGGGCTTCCACGAGGGTATTGTAAAAACACGCCGGACAAGTGACAAGCTTGATCGCGGTTGCCGCCAGCGGATTCAGCAATATACACTGAATAGCGGAACCAGGGTTTCGACGGCGGACAGGCCGCCGTGATCGGCGGCATGTTGTTCCGACGTAATTCCAGGCAGGCTGGATGAGAGCGACCAGCCGTGATTGGCGAGGAGGACATAATCACCGATGCGGCCGCGGAGTGAGGGGTGGGGCCGCCCCGGCCCGTAGAGTCCGGCGGAGAGGAAAGCATCGCCGGGGACGATGCGGCATGCACGTTGAAGACTGCGGCTGATGATGGCATGAAAGCGGTCTTTTTGTTCGGGGCGTACAAAGCAGTGGACCTGGCGTGGGTCGCCCGCCGGGAGGGTACTGAGGCAGTCATAGAGTCCTGGTATGTTTGCCAAGTCGAGCCTGTGTGAGGGGGGAACGTCCATCAATCCGTGATCGGCGGTAACCAGCAGAAGCGTGTCGGTCCCCTGCAGGCGGCGGACGAGATTGTCGAGGGCTTGGTCGATTTCTTCAAGATGAGTTCGCGTGCGCGGGTCTTGGGTTCCGGCGATGTGGCAGAGGGTGTCGTACTGGGGCCAGTAGGCATAGATCAGGCCTCGCCCGCGGCGGCGGCAGGCGGCGGTGATTTGGCGCGTCAGGCCCTCGAGAGTTGAGTAGGAACGCCGCCGGGTCCAGCGGCCCGCGCAGAGCGAGTAACGGCTGAATGGAATGTGACGCCACGAAAGAAGTTCACGGCGCCCGGACATAGTTGCCAGGTGATCCGGTATACCCAGGTAGACGGCGGCATCGTAGTCCGTCGGCAGGATGGGAGTCCCCGTGCGGGTGGTCATGAGCAGAATGGTACTGACGATTCCAAGGTCGGGAAGATTGAGGTGCCAGCCGAGGATGCCGTGTTCTGCCGGGGAACATCCGGTGGCGAAAGTAGTCACGGCGGCGGCGGTTGTAGGGGGATTGACGGTGGTGATGGTACGCCGCGGCGATGCGGCGAAAAATCCGTGAGACGAACTGCCAAGATACCGCTGCAGTTGCTGTTCGCCGAGTCCATCAATGACGAGATAGACGATATTTTTCGCGGAGAGGGCGACTTCCGCGGGAAACTCGTGGAGCCTGGGATGGGGGCAGCGGCCCCCGCGCGCATGGATTATGGATGAGAGCAGGTTGAGGATTGAGCCTCCGTGATAGTCCGGGAGCGTCAATCCGCGGAAATGGTCTGAGCCTTTGGTTTTCAAGTGCGATTTCCGGTGGTTGCCCGCCGCGTGGAGTCGAACATACCCGGCCGGCTGCAGGAAAACAAGTCGCCGGGATGGGGTTACGTGCGGCCGACGTGTGATGATCGGGGTTTGACAGGAATGCGCACGAGGTGAATTCTGGGTTCTATGAAGAAGAGAGCGGCGATCCTGTTCCTTGTCCTGAGTGTGGGGTGCATCGGCTGGACGGCGGCCGTTGCAAGCGGGATAGGATGTCTCGGCCGGCCGCGGATTGAGCGGGCGCAGAAAGTTATTCACCATCCGGGTGGAGCAGTTGCGGTCGGTGAACGCATACGGATATGTTCCTACAACCTGGAGAATTTCACTGATGGCTGGTGGGATGGTCCTGAAAGGACCTTTGCCCGCGTGAGGGCCCAGGCCGAGGGGGCGGCCGAGAACATTTCGCGCATAGATCCGGATATAGTGATCATCGAGGAAATAGAAAACGGGAAGGCTCTCAAGAAACTGAACAACTGCTTCAGGAGGCCTTACAATTTCGGCTATGTGACGCATTTCAACGGGCGGGGCCGTCAGGTTGAAAAACTAAATATAGGCGTGTTGTCGCGGGTTCCGCTGGCTGATGTCAGGGAGATAGATTTCGAGTACATGCACGGACACCTGTGTCCTCCGCGGGGCGTGTTGAGTTTCGAGGTCAACTTGGGCGGCGGGCATTGTCTGTTGGTCTACGGGGTGCACTTCAAGTCGAATTGGGGTAAGGTCCGTCGCAATCGTATTCTGCGTCGAAGAGCTGCGGAGATCGTGCGCCGGGATGCCGCCGTCAAGGTGGAGAGGCGGCCGGACTGCGCATGGGAGATTTTGGTGACGGGAGACATGAACGTCGATCCCGAGGCGCCCGGTTTCGGTGACGACCCGACGCTGAAACCTTTTGGAGGCTGGCAAGACCTGTGGCTTGGCAGGCCGAGGGCGGAACGCGTAACCGTTCCCACGCGGCATGGTTCCCCTGACCTGGAGTTCCCTCCGGCGACTTTCGATCGTTTTATCGTATCCGAGGAATTGAAGCATGTGCCGTGGAGGGCCGGGAATCCGATGGTATTGAAAGCGGGGGTGGACACTAACAACGTGTTTGCCGTGCCGGGAGGGGGTACGGGGCACGTGTCCGACCATTACCCGGTCTATCTGGATATTTACCGGCGCACGGAGCAATGAACGTGGGCTCCGCCCCGGCGCGGAGTCTCATAGTAGACCCAGTCGAATCCGGCAGCCCAGCAGAGCCGGGCGAGTTCTTCGAGGCTGATGCCGTCACAAGTCAGGTCGACCGCGCGGCCTTCTTTATGCAGGGATCCGGAAGAGTGGACTCCGACAGGACGGTAGGCGTCCTGTACCTTCAGTCGTCCTCCGCGCCGCGCCACCAGTTCCGCCAGGCGCTCAAGCGGTTCTCGGAGAGACCGGTGGATTATGTGGTCGTCCTCCACGTCGTTGCTGTCGTGATCGCTTTCCCACCAGATGCGGCTGTCTTCGAGCCGGATGAGATCATATTGCGGCGAGAACGATTCCAATCGGATAGGCCCGGAGACCAGTTTTTCCGGCATGCGCGGCAGGTGCGATCCAGGAGGAAAACGTGCCGGCATGGGACGTACCGGGTTGCCGATGTTGTCGGGGAGAGATGCCACGGGCGCGGGAAGAATGGGCGGGGCGTCTCCCGGGCGGCGGGTAACCATGATCAGGGCCAGCGCCAGGAGAGTCCAGCCGGCGGTTGAGAGAGGGAGAGCGACACGGCCGGGGGACGGGAGGGAGGATGCGATGGGGCGCATACTTCGGAATAATCGTACGATCTCATTCACGAATTCCAAGATGGGATGGACGTGGTTCGCCCGGTTGCCCCGGTATGTTCCATGCCGCGGGTGTTCTGTTTTCGGAGCGGCCCACGCGGATATTTCAGAGTACGCGGCGTGTCTTTTCATATGCGGGCGCTATGTGGACTGATCTCCCGGTCGGCGAAAGGGCACGGATAGGGGGTGCCTTGATGCCGTAAGAGAGACGCCCGGATATATGCACTGCAGAGTGTCACGGGTGGTGATTCATCATCCATACGACTTGTGGAAACGAGGTTCCTTGGATTGCTGGCCACCGCCGGCGTCCTTTTCTGGTGGTTCGGATGGGGGCGTCTCTTCTTGCTTGGGCGGCTGCGCGGACTCGGAGCCGCGGGATTGTACGTGACGGGAGACTTCCACGAAGTTGAGACGAAGGGCGGTGAGCGTTTCATTGAGCATTTCGCTTTCGTTTTCGCCCAGGTTACCGGCAGTTTTCTTCTGGAGGTCCTCAAGAATATCGATGGTCGACTGGGCTTCTGCGAGATGGATTTCGGCGCGTCCGGATCCGGAGACGGGCAATCGCCCCATTGCCTGAAGTGCGGAAGCCGCAAGTACGGCAACCAAACGCGCAAAAGGGGTAGCCGGTTCCCCGGCGGGAGATTGTTGTTGTTCGGCGTGCGAGCCGGCGTTGCTGTTATTTTTCGTCATCTTGGTCTTCTCCTGGTGCCTTGCTCTCCTTTGACGGTTCCTTGGCTGGAAGAACGACCACGGTGGCGCGCCGTTCGGTAAAAATTGCGCGGGCGACGGCGCGAACCTGATCGGGACTGACCTTGTTCATGCGTTCCTCGAAGTGGAAAGGGTGATCGTACCCCAGGCCGAAGAGTTCGTCCAGGGCACAGTTCTGGGCCAGATCTCCATTGTTTTGGAGGCGCATGTGGTATTGGGCGATAAGTCGGTCGCGTGCGCGCCGGAATTCTTCCGGACGAAGGCCCTCGTTACGCACGCGCGCGACCTGGTTGCTGATCAGATCGATAACCGATGGAACGGCATTCTCGCGGGTTCCGGCGTAGAAGGCGAAAAGTCCGGGATCGATTCCGGGACGCTGGAAGGCGCCGACGTAATATACCAGGCCGCGCTTTTCGCGGATCTCGACTGCGAGATCGGATGCCAGGCCGCTGAAGGCGTTTTCGAGGATTCTGGCGGCATCCAGTCTTGGATCGGAAATCTTCAATCCCGGATATCCGACGAGGACTATGGCCTGTTCGCGCGGTACCCGGCGTTTGACGCGCGCCGGCAGGACCGGTTCCGGTACCGGGCGGACGGGCAAGTCGACGGGATGGGCGGGCAGATTTTTCAATGCCGGGGTGAGAACGCGCCGGGCATCGGCGGGTGTTATATCGCCGAAGACCGCGACCGTCATATTGGAGCGCGATACCAGGCGCTGGTATTCACGCCGGACGCTTTCAGGAGTAATGTTTGTAAGGCTGGCAGGTGTTCCAAGGGGATCGAGGCTGTACGGATGTCCGGGAAAGAGAGTCCGGCGGAGTGATTCACGGGCGATGAAGAAAGGCCGTTCGCGCTGTTCGCCGGCGGCCGCCGCCTGAGCGTCGCGCTCCTTGACGAATTCTTCCGGGGGAAAGGACGGTTCACAGAGACACTCGGCGAGGATTTCCGCAAGCCTGGGGAAGTCGGCGGAGAGACAGCGCGCCTGAATACCGAAACTGTTTGCGCCGGAAAAGGGGGCGACTGTGGCCCCCATGGAATCGAAGATCTGATCCAATTGAGCGGCGGAGTGGTGGGCCGTGCCGCGCAACAGGAGAGTGCTCATCAAGCGGGTCACGCCGTTGTCTGAATTCGATTCAACCAGGAGTCCTCCCCGCAAGGCGATGCATAAGTGGACGAAGGGCAGGCGGTGGTCCTCGCGGACTATGAGTGGGAGGTTTCCCGGAAGAGTAATTTTCTCGGGTGGCTTTGCAGAGGCGGTCCGGACGGGGGACGGCCTCGCGGCGGTCTGTTTGGGGGAGAGAATGACGGTTGTTTCATTATCGGGGGTCAGGTAGTGCCGGGCCACCCTGCGAAGATCGGAAGGTTTTACCGCCAGAACGCGGCGGAGGTAATGGACGGAGAAGGCGGGATCGCCGGCATAGAATTCTGCCGAGGCGATGGCGCCGGCCTGGCCGTCCATGGTCTGCATGGAAGAAAGTTCATCCACCACGATGTTGCGCTGTGCACGGGCCACCGCCGGATTGGGGAAGAGTTCAGACGTCCATGCCGACACTTCACGGCTGAGTGCACGGCGGAGAGCGTCTTCGTGTTTCGGGTTGAAGACGGCGGTGATCCCGAAAAGGCCAGGTTGGGCTGGAGTATAGGACCAGGCATCCACCTCGTAGACCAGCTTTTGCCGTTCGCGCAGTTTGCGTACGAGGCTGGAACTGCGGCCGTGGCCGGTGACTGCGGCAAGGACGTCGAGTGCGGGTGTATCCGGGTCGGTGAGGCTGGTGGTATGCCAGGCGGTCACGATACGCGAAACGTTGTAGTCGCCGGTTTTGCGGGCAAAACGCGGGCTGACTTGGCGGGGTTCCGCGGGTATCGGAGCTGGCGGGTGTCGGCGGCGATGGAAATCGGCGAAGGCCGCCCGGACGCGT
>JAOZMZ010000009.1:0-27579 GCA_029934055.1 Kiritimatiellia bacterium | reverse complement strand
CCGCGTCGTTCGACGTCGGTGGCGTCAATGTCACCGACGGCGACGAAGATCATTGCGTCGGGGACGTAGTGCTTCCGAAAATGAGTCACCAGATCGTTGCGGGAAATACTCCGGAAAGGGCTTTCGTAGCCGATGACCGGGTAACGGAAAGGGTGAACGCGGAAAGCGGTAGCCCAAAGGAGCTTGTCGAGTACGCGTCCGGGATCGTCACGTGCCATTGCCATTTCGCGGAGGATGACGTGACGCTCCTTTTCCCATTCCTGGGCAGGAAAGTCGGCGTGCATCACTGCGTCGGCGAGGACATCGAGGGCGGTGACCCAGTGCCGGCTGGGAATCGTGGTGTGAAAAACCGTACGGTCCTGGGCGGTGTAGGCGTTGATATAGCCTCCGGCGTCGTTGATTTGGCGGGTTATTGTTCCAGGGGGCCGTGTCGGGGTTCCCTTGAAGATCATGTGTTCGATGGCATGTGATATTCCGGCTCCGAGATAGGGTCCCTCATGGATGGCTCCGGATGCCACCCATATCTGGATGGCGGCAACGGGAGCCGAGTGATCCTCCTTGACCAGGCAGATCATGCCATTGTCGAGTACGAAACGGTGAATGTGGGCATGTGCCTTTTCGAGGGCGGCGAGGGCGCTGTCGAGGTTTATTCTGTTGGCGTGCGGGCTACAGGCCGACAGCAGAAGCGCCAAAAGAGTAGAAAGAGGAATCGCTCGGCCTGGGAAATACGTGCGCATGTTCACAATTCCTTTTCACCGGAAGCACGCGGATCATTTCTTCGCGGCATTTTCGTTTTCCGGGTGGCGGCGGTTGCCGCCGGAAGAAACGGCCGGACGAAGGCCTCGTGGAAATCATAGCCGTCGGCGAAGTCCTCGCGGCGATCGTTCTCGGTCTTACCGAGAACGCCTTTCTCGACGAGATTGAAGACGATTTCGCCGAAATCTTCCGTGCGATTGATGCCCCAGTGGGCCAAGACGCGCCGTGCCATCGGCCCGTAGGTACGGAGTGCGTAGCGCCGGATACCTTCAAGAAGTTCACCGCCGGTCACATGGCGGGCGGGACCCTTATCGGGCTTGTTGAGTGTCTTGGCGGTGTAGTCGAGGGCCTCACGCACGAAGATGTAGGCCTGGGGGTCATAACGAGAGTCCATGCGCACGATTTCCATGACGGCATCTTCGAAGATCGGCGCTTTCATAGGTGCCCACCCAGTGTCATTCAGGCTGTTGCGGGCCGCTGCCTGAGCAACGGCCCGTCAGTCACTTATTGACAAGTATATCTCTGCCGGGGTTCAACTTGCAAATGTCTTGCGCGAAACCTTTTTAGAGAGCAGACCGTATTGACGCAGCCGTTTTTTCCATCTCTTCGGGAGAGGAGTATTTGCCGGGGTTCCAATTGAAATGATAGCCGTCGTCATTGAAGCGCGGAATAACGTGGATGTGGAAATGCGGCACAAGTTGTCCGGCACTGCGCCCGTTGTTTTGGATAATATTGACACCATCGGCGTTGAGGGCTTTGACCTGGGCGGCGGCTACGCGCCGGGCGGAGACTATCAACGCCGAGAGTACATCGGGGGGGACTGATATGATATCAGGATAGTGGTCGCGTGGAATCACGAGAACATGGCCCTTGATGATCGGACCGATATCCATGAAGGCGATCACTTGGTTTTCGTCAAGGATTTTAGTCGCCGGTATTTCGCCGGCGGCGATCTTGCAGAAGATGCATTCGCTGTCGTTCATCCTGATCTCCTTTTGTTAGGACATTGTCCGTGTTGAATGTTCCTCATGTGGGGCGACCCGGCTGATGAATGGATGCGAAGCGGAGCAGGCAGCAGTTACCGGCGGAGATTTTCGTATGGGGCCGCGTGGGCTGATATGGCATTGCAGGTTCATGATTGAAATCCATCGCCGTGTTGCAAGTGTGTTGAACATTTTCCACATATAGGGTGCTGATTACAAAATGATTTTGCTGGAGTAAGTTTGGTCGGGACTGTTCGGGAACGCCGGCCGGCGGTGAAGATGCCTGTACAGTCTGGATGGCCGAGTATATTGTTGTTTCCATGTTGGATTTGAGCAGATATCCGTATTCCGATACGGGGTTCTTTGGCACGCCGGGCGGGGGCGAGATTCTCTTGATCCTGCTAGTGGCGCTGCTGATTTTCGGTGCCGAACGTCTTCCGGGGATAGCCCGCAGTCTCGGCAGGATGTTGAGTCAGTTACAGCGGGCTACGCGGGAGGTGGCCGATGAGATCAGGTCCGCTGCTGACGAGGGGGGCGGTGGTGGAGATGCTGGGGAGAGATCCGAAAAGGGGTCGGCAGAGGGCGACGGCGGAGGTGGGGATGAAAGAGAACGAGAGGGAGATAAAGCCCTTCCTGGAACACCTTGAGGATTTACGGAGAACGTTGCTCAAATCTTTGGCGGCGGTTGCGGTCGGGTTTTGTGTAATGTTGCCGCTTGCGCCGCACATTCTTGTCTTCCTGGAGCGGGGGTTGCGGGGGGTGGTTGCGGATCCCGAACGATTCTTGAGATCGCTGCAGGTATCAGGGGCGTTGGTCGTCACCATGCGTATCGCCTTTTGGGCGGGCCTGATGGCGAGCCTGCCGTTCGTGCTGTATTTCGTGGGGATGTTTGTGTTGCCGGCGTTGAGGCAGCGTGAAAAGGTATGGGCACGCCGGGCGGTTTTATTCGGCGGAGGGTTGTTCTTTTTGGGAGTCGTATTGGGCTACGTGGTGATCCTTCCGGCGGCGGTACGCATCATGCTGGGCTGGCATGCATGGCTGGGCATCCGGCCGGAGTGGACGGTCACCAGTTACACGGCCTTTGCCGTGCAGTTGCTCATCGCCTTCGGCCTGGCCTTCGAGTTGCCGGTGGTGATCATCGTGCTCGGGCGGCTGGGCATCCTCACTTCGGGACTACTGCGGAAACGGCGTCGTTATGTGATTGTCGGGGTGCTGGTATTGGCCATGCTGCTGACCCCACCGGACGTTTTTACTCAGCTGGTGATGGCGGTGCCCATGATACTTCTGTACGAGCTGTGTATTTGGGTTGTCTGGATGGATGAGCGCCGCAGAGTGGGAGGGTCCCGGTGACTGCCAAGCGGGATATAGAGTCGTCGGCGCGCAAGCACGCCTTCAGTACCTTCAGTGGGGTCTTCACCCCCTCGATATTGACTATTCTGGGAGTGATCATGTTTTTGCGGGCCGGGTTTGTCATTGGGCGAGCGGGTGTCGGTGGGGCGATTGTCATATTACTGGTGGCGGAAGGTATAGCTCTGCTGACGGCGCTGTCGCTGGCGGCGATTGCAAGCAACACGCCGGTAGGCGGCGGCGGTGCGTATTTCCTCATATCGCGGGTACTTGGTCCCGGGTTGGGAGGGGCGGTGGGTCTGGCGTTGTACTGCGCGCAGGCCTTTTCCGTACCTTTCTACGTGATTGGTTTCAGCGAGGCTGTTGTGCGCACCTTTCCGGCCTTACGGGAGTATTTCGGGATGCTGGCGCTGGGCACAACGGGCGTTCTGTTTGCAATCAACTATGTGGGTGCCGGCTGGGCGATACGTACACAGTATGCAGTCATGACTCTGCTTGGGCTGGCGATCCTCTCATTTCTTGGAGGTGCCGCCATGCATTTCGATGCAGGGATTCTGGCGGAGAACTGGTCGCCGCAATATACGGCCGGCTACGGGTTCTGGGCCTTGTTCGCACTGTATTTCCCGGCGGTGACAGGCATCATGGCAGGGGTGAACATGTCGGGTGACCTGAAGGAACCGGGCCGTTCGCTGGTAAGGGGGACGCTTGCAGCCATAGGAGTGGGAGCAGCGGTCTACCTGCTGGAAATAGTTCTTTGCGGGGGGGCGCAATCCCGTGCAGAACTTATCCATCATCCATATGAGATGCTTGTGAAGAACGCCTTGCCGTTGACGGGATTTTTGGTGGTGGGTGGGGTCTTTGCAGCCACGCTGTCGAGTGCGATGGGATCCTTGATGGGGGCGCCGCGCGTCATGCAGGCCCTGGCGCGTGACCGAGTGATAGGAGGGTTGCGATTTTTTTCCGGCGGGGCTCCCGGCAATGATGAGCCGCGGCCTGCCATGTGGCTGAGTCTCTTGATCAGCGTGGCTGTAATTCTGTGGGCGCTTCGCGGCGGTGGGGCGGGAGCGTTCAATCTGGTGGCCGCCCTGGTAAGCATGTTTTTCCTTGCGACCTACGGGATGATCAACTTGGCCGCCTTCGTAGAACTGTTCGGGTCGAACCCATCCTATCGTCCGCGTTTCCGGCATTTTCATTGGAGCTTGGCGCTGGCCGGGGTTGCCGGGTGTGTAGTGACCATGTTTCTGATACACTGGTGGGCGGCGATACTTGCGTGTGTGGTTGTGGGCGGTCTCTATCTGCATATCCGGCGGCGCACCTACGCGGCGGCATACGGAGACGCCCGGCGGGGATTCGTGTATGCGCTTCTGGCAAGAGCTTTGCGGCGGCTCGAGGGCCTCCAGCCGCATCCCAAGAACTGGCGGCCGACGTTTCTGGTGCTTTCAGGGAATCCGGTCGAACGTCCGGGCTTGATACGCTATGCGGTGTGGCTCGAAGCCGGTCGCGGGATAGTAAGCGTGGTGCAGGTCGTGGTGGGAAGGCTCGAGGAATTGGCGGCGCGGCGGCGCGAAGCGGCGGCCGCGCTTCAGAGGTTTGTGGAACGCAGCGGCTGGAACGTATATGCGGAAGTGATCATCACGCGTGATTTTGCCGAGGGGGTGCGGGTATTGTTGCAGTCACATTCCATAGGCCCGATCAAGCCCAACACCGTTCTGCTCGGATGGCCGCGTGAGCCTGCCCGGCAGGGTGAATTTGCGGAGCGGCTGCGTGATATTCATGCCCTCGGCATGAGCATTCTTTGTGTGGTCGGAGATGAGCAGCCTGAACCGATTGACGGCGGGCGGATCGACATCTGGTGGCGGGGAATGGCCAATGGCTCGCTGATGGTGATATTGGCCTACCTGTTGACGTGTAACTGGGAGTGGAGGCGGTCGCGGATCCGGATACTGAGAGTTGTGGGTGAAGAGGCCGGGCGCAGTGGTGCGGCCGCGAGCCTGCGGGGGTTAGTGGAGGCTGCGCGGATAGACGCTGAGATTGCAGTAGTGGTTTCCAAGGATCCGTTTGCGGAGATACTGCCGCGCTATTCACAGAATGCGTCGGTGGTGTTCCTGGGGTTGTCACCGCCGGAGAGGGGAGGTGAGAGTGAATTTTTCGATTCGTATGAGCGAGTTGTGCGGGGATTATCGCAGGTGATCCTGGTTTTATCGAACGGGGAGGCCGACCTTGTATCATGAGGAATCCGAAACAAACGGGAACTTTACAAGGTATCCTCCTTTAGTTATGATCGGGTGTGATTATGAAGTCGATAAGGCTGGCGAGTTTTGGATTGCGTGGATACGTCGGTGAAGCACTGACGCCGAATACGGTACTGGATTTCACTTCGGCGTTCGCGACGTTCGTTGAAGGCGGACGGGTTCTGTTGGGTCGTGACACGCGCTACTCGAGTCCCATGTTGCATGCGGCCACTCTGGCGGGGCTTCTGAGCGCGGGTTGTGAAGTGCTCGACATGGGAATATGTCCCACGCCGATGTTACAGTATGCCGTGCCGCGCCGGGGAGCGGCGGGAGGTATTTCCATTTCCGGCGGACACAATGCGATGGGATGGAATGCGCTCACGCTCGTTGGCCGGGACGGCGCATTTCTGGAGCCGGTCGGTGGTGAGAAGGTCCTCGATATTTTTCACGCCGCCGACTTTCTCAAGCGTGACTGGAAATCCATGGGAACCCATCACGTGGTCGACGATTATGCCGGCGAGTATTTCGATGCATTGGAGCGGCAGGTTGACTGTGAGGTGATTCGGCGCGCCGGGTTGACGGTCTTGATCGATCCGGTAGGGGGAGCCGGATGTCCATTCCTGGCGGAGTTCGCGCGGCGGTTCGGATTGAAACTGGTTCCGGTCAATGCACGTCCTTCCGGATATCTTGCACGGGAGGCCGAACCTCGCCCGCGGAGCGCCCTGCAGATGGCTTCGATCATCCGTTACGTAGGGGGCGATATCGGGTTCGTCCTGAGCAGTGACATGGGACGGGTATCGATCGTGACTGAAGACGGTGAGCCGGCGAGTGAGGAGTATACGTTGGCGCTCGTGGCGGCACACGTCTTGAAGAAGCAGGTGGGTCCGGTGGTGACAAACTGTTGTACAACACGCACCCTTGACGAGATTTGCGAGGAGCGGGGCGCGCGATTGATAAAGACACCCGTCGGGCAGGCATATGTCGTCTCGGCATTAGCCGATGAGGATGGGTTGCTGGGCGGAGAAGGCAGCGGGAGCGTATGTCTGCCGTCATTCAGCAAAGGATTCGATGGGTTCCTGGTAATGGCGGTGGTGATGGAGGCCATGGCGTCCGAAGGCGTGCGGGTATCGGAGTTGTTGCGTGCCTTGCCGCGGTACCATATTGAGAAACGCAATGTGGCGTGTGGTTCGCGGGAAGGCTACCGGGTGCTGGAAATGTTACGGGAACGTCTGGCACAGGTTCCCGGCGGACGAATGGACCTTACCGATGGGTTACGGGTGGACTGGGATGACGGCTGGGTTCATACGCGTCCCTCGCGGACTCAGCAACTGGTCAGGGTGATATCCGAAGCCGACACCTCGGCGCGGGCGGCTGAGCGGGCTGAGGAAATCGTCCGCTTGATTGAAAACCAGGTCGGCTAGCGGGCAGTCGGAGGCGGAGAATTGAAAGAAGCGTTAAAGGTGGGTGTTTCCGGTGTGCGGGGGGTGGTGGGGGACTCCCTGACGCCCCAGGTCGCGGTCACCTTTGCCCAAGCGTTCGGTACCTTCGTGGGGCGCGGTCCGGTTATCGTGGGCCGTGATACCCGGCCGACGGGGATGATGATAGAGAATGCAGTCGTGGCGGGCTTGGAGAGCGTGGGCTGCAAGCCGGTATTGGCCGGAATAGTTCCGACCCCGTCATTGCTTGTGATTACGTCCGCGCGCGCAGCGCGCGGGTGCATCGCCATCACCGCCAGTCACAATCCCGCGCCGTGGAATGCACTGAAGTTTGTTGATCGCCGGGGGATGTTTCTTGATGAAGTCAGGGCCGAGGAGTTGTTCGACATCTATCATCAGGGCGATTTCCCTTTGGTTGCTGAGGATGAAATACCGCGTGTGGAGGTTGAGAAAGCCGCCTTTGAAGAGCACGCTCGTCGCATAGCCGCGTATGTGGACATGGAATCCATACGGCGGGCCCATTTTCGCGTGGCGGTGGACTGTTGTAACGGGGTCGGTGCGCTGTGGTCGCGCCGGTTTCTTGAGGAGAGTTTGGGATGTCGCGTGGTTGCCGTTTTTGAGCGTCCCACCGGTGATTTCGAACGGGAACCCGAGCCTTTGCCGCAGAATTTGGGCTCTCTCCGTGAAGCAGTGAGGAAACATGGTTGTGATATCGGGTTTGCCCAGGACCCGGATGGGGACCGCCTGGCGATTGTTGATGAGCAGGGGGAGCCGATCGGAGAGGATTTGACGCTGGCTTTTGCCGTGGAGGAGGTTCTTGATCGGCACGAGAAGGGGCCGGTAGTGGTCAATCTTTCCACGAGCCGCAGTGTCGAAGACGTTGCACGTTCGCGCGGATGTGAAATAGAGCGTACCAAGATAGGGGAAATCAACGTCACTTCGCGCATGCTCGAACGGCGGGCCGTCGTCGGCGGAGAGAGCAATGGGGGGGTGATAGTACCGGCGATTCATCCTTGCCGCGACAGTTTTGCGGGTATGGCCTTGGTGCTGGAACTCATGGCTGCCACCGGTAGGACGGTTTCCGAGCTTCGGGCTGCGATACCGCGCTACACTCTCATCAAGGACAAGATCCCCATAAGGACCGAGAGGGCGCCGCTGATTTTGCGTCATCTGCGGAAAGTCTATGCCGGCCAGCGTATGAATCTTATTGACGGGGTATATGTCGAGCTTGGCCGGAGCTGGATTCATGTCCGGCGTTCCAATACCGAACCGGTAATGCGTCTGACGATCGAGGCGCCAGATCGCCGGGAGGCGCAGCGTCTGGCAGCGGAGGTGCGTGCGGAAGTGGAGCAGGCGGCACGGCAGGGATGACGGCTTTTCTTTCCGGCGCGGGTTCTTTGGTACGCGCGGTACTTGCCTTCACCGCGGCCGGCTGGTATATTGCCGCGTCCTCGTGGGAATCCCGCGGGAAAATTCGGTGATAACGGCATGGTGTGGGGCGGTAGCTCAGCTGGGAGAGCGCCAGAATCGCACTCTGGAGGTCGAGGGTTCGATCCCCTTCCGCTCCACCAGTCCACTTACGGCGAAATGTTGATGCGGGCGACGAACAAGGGAAAACTTCTGCAAGGCTCTTTTTGTAGATAGTTTGGCGGAGGTATGAGCGGAATGATACGTGCGATGGTCATCAGGATGGCGGCCGGCGCCATTTTGGGTGGTGGATTCGGGTGGGTGATCTACAAGCTGGTGGGCTGTCGTACTGGGACATGTCCGTTGTACGGCAATCCGTGGACGGCGGTAGTCATGTGGATGTTGATCGGGGTGATGATGGCGACTACCCGATGAGGTGGTGAGACCATGAAGGCAAGGAGTCCATTGTTTACGGTTGAAGAGGCGGTGCGCATAGTTGCGGGAGTGGTAATCCTTGCGTTTCTCATCGCGGGGGTATTGGTATCGAAATGGTGGTTGCTGCCTGCTTTTCTGGTGGGGATCAACCTGATCCAGTCGGCTTTCACGGGGTTTTGTCTGGCGGAAATATTCTTCCGGCGCTGCGACCTGCCGCAATGCCGGAGCACGTCCGCGAGTGATGATTGAATGCGGCACATGGAGATTGGCATGGCCAGAGAAATGAGAGTGAGTTTTTCCGGCGGCAAGCGGGTTGACGTGCATTTCGGGGAGTTTACGGTACCCACCGACCAGTCGGTCAGGCATGGCGGCGATGGGTCGGCCCCGGAGCCGTTCGATTATTTTTTTGTTTCTCTCTTGGCATGCGTCGGAATCTATGCTCTGGAGTTCTGTCGCACCAGAGAAATTCCGACGGAGGGGCTCGACGTGATCTTGCAGGCCGAAAGGAACCGGGAGCGCCGGCTGTATTCGCCGATTCGGATCATCGTCAGGGCCCCGCACGGTTTTCCGCAGAAATACCGTGATGCTCTTCTGAGGGCCGTCAACCTGTGTGCGGTCAAGCGGCATATCGTCGAGCAGCCGGAGTTCGATGTGCGGGTGGAGATGGACTCTGAGGAAGCCGGCGGGGGCGCCGAGGCTTTTGCGGCGGACACAGGTATGAAAACTGAAAACTGAAAACAACACCAGGAGGCGATAGACATGGCTAGTGATGCACTGATAACGCTGACGGATGCCAACTTCGACGAACAGGTGGCCAGCGGGGTAACGTTGGTTGATTTCTGGGCCCCATGGTGTGGCCCGTGTCTGATGCAGACGCCCATTCTCGAATCTGTGGGGCAACAGCTCGGCGACCGGGTCAAGATCGGGAAGGTAAACGTTGATGAAAACATGCAGGTGGCCGTGCGTTTCGGGATTCGCAGCATTCCGACCTTGATACTTTTCAAGGACGGGAGAGTCGTCCAGCAGTTTGTCGGCGTGCAGCCGGAACACGTCTTGATTTCCGCGATCGAGTCGGCCTGACAGCAGTGAGTGAAGGTGACGCAGAATGTGGAAGTATGATGTTGATATCAGCTGGTCCGGGGGACGCAGCGGCCGCATAGAGCGCGATGAATTTCCGCCTCTGACAGTGAGCTCGCCAGAGGCATTCGGCGGCGAGAAAGGGGAATGGGACCCGGAGAGTCTTCTGGCAGCATCGGTTGGGTCGTGCATCCTGACGACGGTCTTGTTTTTTGTGGGTCGTTTGGAGGCGGACGTGCGTTCGATACGGATCGGGACCACGGCACGGATGGAGAAGACAGCGGCGGGACTTGCCATCACGGGCGTGGAGATGAAGGTGACCGCAGTGGTGGGGCAGCAGGCCGATGTCGGAAAAATGAAAAAGATTTTACGGTTGGCGGAAGACAATTGTCCCATATCCCGGGCCTTGAACTGTCCGGTGGACATAGGTCTTGAGGTGAGCACGGCTGATTAAAGGCCGTCTCTCCTCCTGCATGAGAGCATTCAGCTTTGGCGCCTGTCGGGTTCTATTTGCAGGCGGATCTGCCGGATGCGCGTGGTTCCGAAGCGGCGCTGAAGATTGGCGAGCATTTCCTTGCGGCCGTAGCGGGAAAGCTCATTCAGCCAGGCGGAATTTTTTACGAACACGTGGAGGACGCCGTGGTATATTCGCCCTGGTCGGGTATGCAGGGCCACTTGTTCTCCGACCAGCACAGGCCACTCGTTGACGAGTGCCTGTTCCCAGAGGCGGGACTCCAGTCCTAGTTTTTGCAAGAGACCGGGGATCACTTCCTTGATCGGATGCATGGAAACCGGTGGGGGTGGTCTCTGATCAGCTATTTGATGGCGTTCTCGTTCTAATTCCCATGCACCTGGATTGTAGCGGCCTTTTCTCATCCTGAGGTCAATCTGCCATCTGGGGCTGGATATTCAAGTCTCCGGTAGGAATCTTTTCACGGCGGGCTGGCGAGACTTGCGGGAGGATGCCACGGTGCGCGGTGCTGATGCAGCGAGTCCGGATAAGAATCAAACCGCTCTCATCGGTGAAACGCAACCCTCCTGCGGCGGATCGTTGGGCAGGCCGGAGTAAGGGTGCGGTTCACCTGGAAATGCGGAAACGGCGGATGCGCCAGCCATAGCGGATCATCCAGTCCACTGCGGCGCGTTCCCAGCCGATGTCGTACCCGGCGCGTTCGCTTTCGTACCACTTATGGGTTTCGATCTCGGTACGTATCTGTTCCCATTGACGGAAAAGAAGGGTCTTACGCACCCACGGGTCGACTTCATTTTTGCTTTGCTTGGTCGGGTTCATTGCTGGTCCCGGTCCCAACAGGATAAAACATACAACTTCGGCACCGGGTGTCAACACGAAAAAAAGCAAAATAGTCAAGACTGCAGATGGCGGCGGTGCCGGCCGTAGCGGATGAGCCAGTCGACCATAGCACGTTCCCAGCCGATATCGTGGCCCGCCTTTTCGCTTTCATACCATTTGTGACGCATGATTTCCTCACGGATTTCCTGCCATTCGTGATACAGGCGCGTCATGCGAAGCCATTCGCCGTTCTTATGCCCACTGGTATTCATGGTCCTTCAGGCCCTTGATGATACCTTATCTCAGGGGCTCCTCAATCTCATGCGAAAGCTACTACCCGGCGGCTGTCCGGTCAAATGAGGATTTGCCGAATTTGAGCCTCGACCAGTGAGGGCGGGGCCTTAGAAGTCTTCCTGGGGAGGGTTGCCGTCGGGGTCCCAGATAACCCCGACATTGTCGCGGGTTGAGCCGTGCGGAGGCACGAAGACGTTTGTCCAGAAAAAATTGGCGACGTGACCGTCGGCAAAGCACAGGTTGACCGAATTAGTCCCGTCGTGTCGGTACTTCAGGTATTTGGCGGCAGTGTGATCGTACTGGGCGCTTGCGTCTTCCCCGAAGACGACGAATTTCGCCGGCTTGAGAATCTGGGAGATGCGCAACAGCCTGCCGAAGGCGTCATGATCGGCTTGGCGGGTGCCGGTATCTATCCAGAGGTTATATGCGTAGGAAAAGACGGGGTGCTGATTATCGAAGGTACCGCTGACGTCCTGGGGCTTGAGAGAGGGGCAAGTGAACACGGAACGGTCGTCGGGTGGGCAGGGAGCACGCTTTTGGGCTACCATGTTGGAGAGGGGCTCGGTTCCCATGTAGGGCGCCAGGACATTGAACCAGGCCGATGTCAGGTAATAGTCGATGCCGCCGCCCTGGCGACCTTCTTCGGGAAAGACTCCATCGTTATCCGCCAGGAACATCGTCAGGCCGCTTCCCCATTGGCGCATGTTGGACATGCAGTGGATTTTCTTGCTGCGTTCGCTGACTCCGCGGAGAGCGGGAAAAAGCAGGGCGGCGATGATTGCGATTATTGCAATCACGGCCAATAGTTCGATCAGAGTGAAGGCCGTGTGTTGACCTATCCGTCGGTTATGCTGCGTCTCTTTCACGTTGAGTGCCCTTCTGTAGGATGGGCAAGTCCTGCACCCTTGTAATATACCCTCATACGGCGCTGTGATACAATCCCGCGTATGAAATATCGGTGGGCCGGCCGGGGGCGCTTTGGGTTATGCGCCTACGCGGCGGAAGGAAGCTTTAGTGCGGCCCGCCGGGATGGAGAAAAGTAGTGTCCAAATTCGGCGTAACCCGCGCGAAGGAGCAGCAACTGGTTGCCAGGATGGCGGATCTTGGTATTCGCGAGGAGGATCTGGTCGAGAAATTCATTTTGGGTTCAGGTCCGGGAGGCCAGAAGCTCAACAAGACGTCGTCCTGTGTTTATCTATTGCATCGTCCGACGGGGATAGAGGTCAAATGTCGGCAGACCAGATCGCAGGCCCTGAATCGTTTCCATGCGCGGCGGGAATTATGTGCCAGGATCGAGGAGAGGGAGTTGGGACGACGCAGTGCGCGCATGCGGGCGATTGCACGGATCCGCCGCCAGAAACAGAGACGTTCGCGTCGCCAGAAAGAGAAAGTTCTGGCAGCCAAGCATCAACGTTCGTTGAAAAAGTTACTGCGCAAGCCGCCGGCGGCGGATGACTAAGGGGCATCGGCGGCGGGTGACAACTGAAGGGTAAGCCGGTAATGGCGTCCGGGATGGAGGGTGATATCGCGTTGCAGGGGGGCATATCCGGAATGTTCCAGAGCGATGTGATGTCTGCCTGGAGGGAGAATGAGTTTGAGTGGTGAGGGGGCGAGGCGACGGTTGTCGCAGAAGACGATTGCACCGGATGGTTCGGAGAAGAGCGTCAATTCGGCCGGGTCACCGGGTTGAATGTCGGAACCGGTGGCGAGCAGCATGGTGGTGACCGGCATGGCGGGTGTTTGGGCGGACTCGCTGTGTTGGGGGGATGGGACTGGAGAATCGGACGGAAGATTCTCGGCACTTCGAAGGGATGCCAGATCTATCTGTACACGGACTTCGCGGGGCCAGTTATCCATCGTGTCCCAGCTGAATCCGGGAGGTTTCAGCAGGGCGATTTTCTTGTCGAAGGCAGTGGGGCGGTAGCCCGGTTTTTTGGCCGTTCCACTGAAGAAGACGGCGCAGCGGTTCTCGTTTGTAAAGACGGCGCGGCAGGTGTTGCCTTTGCTCCAGATGTGCAATGTCTTCCAAGCCTTGCGGCCGAAACGTTCTTCCCAAGTGAAGCCGACGGTCACCAGGCAGGGGGTTCGTCCTATCAGGACGGCGGTACGGTTCGATTCGGACGGCGCGTATATTTCGGCACCGGAAGGGCGGCTGGCCACGTGGAGGTAAATAGTGTAGTCGAAGAACTTTGGTATGGGCGGGGCCGCTGGCTGTCCTTGGTCCGCGGCCTTTACCGTTGTTGCCGTAATGAGCACTATAATAGCAGCAACTGGGCTGATGATCTTTTTCCAATCTGGCGGGTTCGACTTCATAGTTGATAGGCTAACATATCCGCGGCGGAAATGGCATTAGTAAACGCATGTTGACTGCGAATTGGCTTGGTTCGGAGCGGCGGGGGGCGCTAGGATTTGGATTGCTGCGGATGCCGGTGTTGAGAAGCCGCCCTTCGCGTCCACGCAGTGGGTGTTAAGATACATCGGTTGATGCCGTGGTGCGGCGAAAATCTCGGCTTCTTGGAGGAATGGGTGGCACGAGGGAAAACAGGGAAAAAGGAACTGCTTTCCGGGAACGCTGCTCTGGCGCGTGGGGCCTATGAGGCCGGGGTAAAGGTGGCCTGTGCGTATCCCGGAACGCCTTCCACTGAGATTCTTGAGACTTTGGCGGGCTTCCCGGAAGTGGATGCGCAGTGGTCGGTAAACGAAAAGGTGGCCTTGGAAGTAGCTTTGGGTGCGGCGGTCGGCGGAGTGCGCAGTCTGTACGCATCCAAACATGTGGGGCTGAACGTGGCCATGGATCCCCTGATGACTTCGGCCTACGTCGGGGTGAGTGCGGGCTTGGTCGTCGTCGTCTGTGATGATCCGGGAATGCATTCCTCCCAGAATGAACAGGACACGCGATGGGTGGCGTTATATGGCAAGTTGCCGCTCTTGGAGCCTTCCTCACCGGCGGAGGCGCATCTTTTTGTACAGGAGGCGTATCGTATCAGTGAACGCTATGATACTCCCGTGCTGGTACGTTTGACCACACGGGTGGCCCATGCCAAGGAAGATGTGACCACGGGAGGTCGCCGCGAAGTTGCGCCCAAGAGTTTTAATATCGACGCCGCCAAGTACGTTATGGTGCCGCGCAACGGCATGCGCCGGCACGCGGTTTTGGAGCAGCGGCTTGAAAAGTTACGGCGCTACGCTGAACAGACAGCCGTGAACAGAATTGAGGAAGGCGATAATACCCTTGGAATCGTGGTTTCGGGAGTGGCATATCTTTATGCGCGTGAGGCGTATCCGGATGCCTCTTTCTTGAAGCTGGGGATGCCGCATCCCCTTCCGGAACGACTGCTGCGGGATTTTGCGGGACGCGTCGAGCGCCTGGTCGTCATTGAGGAGCTGGATCCCTTTTTGGAGGAAGGCGTCCGTGCGATGGGCCTGGATGTGGAGCGAAGACACGTTTCGTGGAGGGTTGGTGAGCTTCGTCCGGAAGACATTCCATTGATTGTGAAGAGACGTCCACGCCCGCGGCGTGACCGTGCAGGTGCGCGCCGGCCGGTGATGTGCGCGGGGTGCCCGCACCGCTTTGTGTTTTGGATTCTGCGAAAGAACAAGGTTACCGTGGCCGGTGACATTGGCTGTTATACCTTGGCGGCGGCCCCTCCATTGGCGGCCCTTCATACGTGTGTGTGTATGGGGGCCGGGGTGACGTTTCAGGAGGGGTTGAGAAGGGCGCAGCCGGGGGAGAGGTTTGTCGGTGTGGTCGGTGATTCCACCTTCGTGCACTCGGGTATCACCGGCCTGATAAATGCAGTCTACAACAGAATCGATGGGGTGATTCTGATTCTCGACAATGCCACGACGGCGATGACCGGTATGCAGGACAATCCCGCCACGGGCACGAATATCCGCGGTGAACCGACGCGGCGCCTGGATTTGGAAGAGTTGTGTCGCGCCTGTGGAGTGGAGAGCGTTGATGTAATTGATCCGGAGGACCTGGAGAGCCTTGAGGAGACTCTCAAACGGCGCCTGGACGAGAAGGGTTTGTCGGTGATCATCACCCGTCGTCCCTGTTGGCAACTTGTGCGGACACGCAGGCCGATTCCTGAATATCTGCGGGAGAAATGCCGCAAGTGCGGGATTTGTCTGCAGATCGACTGCCCGGCACTTTCTGAAGACGAGGAAGGTTTCATCAAGTTGGACGAAGACATATGTGTCGGATGCGACCTCTGCGTGAAGGTATGTCCGTTTGATGCCCTGGTCAGCAGGTGGAAGGAAGAAGCCGGTGAGCACAGCTGAAATCTACAGTGTTCTATTTTGTGGGATTGGCGGACAGGGCGTTCTCAAGGCGGCGGACATACTGGGGGAAGCGGCGATGGACGCAGGATGGCACGTCATGAAGTCCGAGGTGCATGGAATGTCACAGCGCGGCGGTTCGGTTGAGTCGCACCTTCGTTTCGGTTCAGGGGTTTTCAGTCCGTTGATCGCCTGCGGCAAGGTGGATTTTCTGGTCCCGTTCGACGGTGCGGAAGCGCGGAGATTGCGTCAATGTCTGGCACGGCGCGGGATCGATTTGGGGGTGTATATCGAAAGGGCTCTCGGTGAAGTTTCTCACAAGCGGTTCTTGAACACTTGGATGCTGGGGGTATTGAGCGTGTTTCTCCCTATTGATGAATCCGTCTGGCTTTCGGCTCTCGAAAAGGTATTGCGGTATGCACTCAAAGAGAATCGGCAGGCCTTCGTTGCGGGGCGCTGGGCAGCAAAACAGAACGGCACAAGACAAGGGAGGCGGCATGGTGGAACCTGAATTTTGGAACAGGGAGATAGAGACTGCACCCGCGGAAAAAATTCGCGAGGTTCAGTTGGAAGGTCTGAGACGCACCGTGGCGGCTGCATTACGGACGCGCTTCTATCATCGGCGGCTTAAGGAGATAGGGTTCACGTCGCCGGAGGATATTCGTTCACTGGATGATCTGAAACGTATCCCCTTCACGACCAAGAGTGACCTGCGGGAAGCATATCCCGACGGATTACTGGCTGTAGAGCGTGACGATGTTGTGCGCCTGCATACGTCCAGCGGAACGACGGGGACGCCGACTGTCATATATCACACCCGCAGTGATCTTGAGCACTGGACCGAGTTGACGGCGCGTTGCATTACGGCGACCGGCGCCGGCCGACGGGACGTATTCCAGAACATGATGACCTACGGTCTTTTTACGGGGGGACTCGGCTTGCATTACGGGGCCGAATTGGTGGGTATGCTGGTGATACCCGTCGGGGGCGGGAATACGCGGCGCCAGCTGAAGCTGATGCGGGACTTTCGCACTACAGTGGTGCATGCCACGCCGAGCTACATGCTGCACATCTATTCGCGCCTGGAAGCGGAGAACCTTACGCCGCAGGATTTGAGCCTGCGCAAGGCGTTTCTCGGTGCGGAAGCATATTCGGAATCGACGCGCCGCAAGATCGAAGGATTGATGGGAATCGATTGCTACAACTCCTATGGCTTGAGTGAAATGAACGGTCCGGGCGTGGCGTTTGAGTGCATCTTCAAGGATGACATGCATGTTTGGGAGGATGCATACATAGTGGAGGTAATCGATCCCGCCAGCGGGGATTTGCTGGGGGAGGATGAAGAAGGGGAACTGGTGATGACAACCCTGCAGCGTGAGGCCACTCCGTTGCTGAGATACCGGACGGGAGACCTCACGCGTATCCGCTCGGGGGTGTGTGCATGTGGGAGGAGCCATCGGCGGATTGCGCGGATCAAGGGACGTTCCGACGATATGCTCATCATCAACGGCGTAAACGTCTATCCTTCCCAAGTGGAATCAGTTCTTATGAGGATACCGGAAGTCGGAACCAACTATCAGATAGTAGTGACCAAGGAGGGCGCGCTTGACCGGCTGACGGTGAAGACCGAAATTTATTCCAAGATGTTCACGGGAGATGCGGCGGCCCTGGAAGCGTTGCGGGGGCGCATACGAGAGCTGCTGAAGGCGGAGATTCTGGTCGGGGCGGTTGTGGAGTTGCATGAGCCGGGCGGGCTGCCGGTCTACGAGGGCAAGGCCCGGCGGGTGTTTGACGAACGGGTCGGGGAACAGGGCTGAACACATGCCGGAGGAGGTGGGCGATGGCTGAGCAAATCAATATTTTCGTGGAAAACCGGCCGGGGCGATTGAAAAAGGTTACCGGCCTGCTTTCCGAGGCGGGCATAAACATCCGCGCGATGGTTATTCAAGACCGCGGCGATTTCGGTGTAATGAAGTTACTGGTCGATGATCCCTATAAGGCTCAGAGGGTGCTCAGCAAAGCCGGGTTGGCAACGGCCTTGAGGAATGTGTTGGCTGTGGTAATTGAAGATCGTCCCGGTGGGCTGTACAAGCTGGCGGGGATACTTGATGAGCATGGGGTCAACGTGCTGGATGGATATGGTTTTGTGATCGCATCCCGCCGGGAGGCAGTCTGGTGCATCGAAGTGGAGGAGACCGAGGAGACGCGGCGGATAATCGAGGCCGCCGGCTTCAGGATTCTTGAAGACAGCGAGCTCTATCAGATGTAATTGAAGAGCTGACGCGCGGGGCGTTCAGCAGTTGCAGGAATAGAGTACCACCGCCGCCAGCAGCAGTCGGTACCAGCCGAAAACATGCAACGTGTGATTCCCGACGAAACCAATCAAGGCCTTGAGAATGGGCCAGGCTACGAGAAAGGATACAATCAGGCCGGTCGCAAACACGGGGATGTTGGCTGCATGGAGTTCCGGAAGAGTTTCCAGAAGGTCGTAGAAGGCGGCGGCTGTGAGGAGGGGTACGGCTGCAAAAAATGAGAAGCGGGTAGCTGACCGGCGGTCAAAGCCGAGTGCCATGGTGCCCATTATTGTGGCTGCAGCGCGGGAGACTCCCGGCCAGAGCGCGAGACATTGGAATACTCCGATCAACAGGGCGTCGCGCCAGTTCATCGTTTCGAGACTGCGGGTGGATTTCCGCCGGTGGTCACCCAGAAGAATCCATAGCCCTCCGGCCGCGAGTCCGGCGGAAACCGTGGCTGGAGTAAAAAGGTGTTCCTTGATGAAGTGATATCCGAGGAGGCCGGCGACAAGCGCGGGGACGGTTGTGACGGCGATCAGTTTCATTGCTCTGCGCCCGCCGAATGTGGCCCGGTTTTCCTGACGTTGGAACAGGCCGCCGAACAATTGCGGGAAGGCGACCACCACGGCGAGTACAGCCCCGAGCTGGATGAAGACTACGAAGGCCGATGAGCCGGGGCCGCTGAATCCGAGCAGATCTGCGGTTAAGATAAGATGTCCGGTTGAGGAAACTGGGATGAATTCCGTTATGCCTTCGACAAGTCCCAGGACGGCGGCATGAAAAATGTTCATTCCCTTGAACCTCAGGATTCGGTAGGGAGGCGCTGCTTTATATGGAGTTCCGGATGGTGATAAGCCACGAAACTGTTGGGGGGGACGCTCTCCATGAGGAAGACGTTGCCGCCTATTGTCGAGCCGTTGCCGATGACGGTATCACCACCCAGGATGGTTGCGTTGGCATAGATGACTACATTGTCTTCAACCGTCGGATGACGTTTGATGTGCTTTATGGGGCGGCCGTGTTCGTCGAGGGGGAAACTCTTGGCACCGAGGGTAACCCCTTGATAGATTTTTACATTATTGCCGATTCGAGTAGTTTCTCCGACGACAACGCCGGTGGCGTGGTCTATGAAGAATGAGTGGCCGATTTCGGCTCCGGGATGGATATCGACGCCGGTCTGGGAATGTGTCCATTCACTCATTATGCGCGGTACGACGGGTACATTCAGCCGGTAGAATTCATGTGCCAGTCTGTGTGAGGTGATGGCCAGGAGTCCGGGGTATGCCAATTGCACCTCAGCGTAGGTGAGGGCCGCCGGGTCGCCGTCGTAGGCCGCGCGGACGTCCTCGATGACGAGCTTCCGGATACGCGGCAGGCTTCTTGTGAATTCGCGCATAAGTCGCTGTGATTCATTGCGCGCATTCACCGGAGACGGTGGGCCTTCCGTACGTGCCGCTTCGCCGAGCCAACGGAAAGGAATGGCGCGTTCAATTTCCGGGCGGAGCAGCCGCCAACCATGGCTGAGGCGGCGAAGAAGATAGACCCCCAGTTCTTCCTTTTCGATGGTGCCGGGGGACATCTTACCGGGCAGCATTACGTCAATGTATATTTTCAGCGCGGCTACGATCGGATCCGGATTTGGATACGAGCCCAGCAGACTGTCGGCGCGGTCTTCGGCCGCATTGGAATAAGTGGGAATGAGATCGAAAACCGCCTCGCACAGGCAGCGCTCCATCTCCCCGCCGCGGCAGGGGGGTATCTTGGACGATGGTTTGTTCAGCTCAGGTCTCCATAGATGGTTGCGACTTTCGCGATCATAGTGAAGAAAGCAGGGTTGTTCAAGGGGGGATGATGACGTAATCTAATCCGCTGGCCCGTGGATCGAGACTGTGCATATCTTTTGGAATCAGGAGGCAGAGGGATGAAATGGTTGAAAATCACGCTCGTCGCACTGTTGGTGTTATTGGGGGGGCTGATAATAGCGCGGAACATGATCATCAGGAGCGCCGCCGTCACGGCTGTGGAGTACTATACCGGAGTGGGTGTCGAGCTGGATACCATTCACGTCGGCCTGCTGAAACCGGAATTTGAGCTCAAGGGGTTTCGTCTGAAGAATCCCGAGGGATTTCCTGAGCCGACGGCGTTCGAGGTGAAAGATTTCCTTGTGGTCTACGATCCACGATCATTTTTCGGTGATGTCATTCATCTCCGTCGGGTGGAAATGAACATTCCCAAAGTGGTGGTGGTCGAAAATGCGCGGGGCGAAAGCAATTGGGAAGTCATTTCGAAGTCAGCTCGGAAGGAATCGGGCGGGCAAGCCGAAAGTCGTCGATCGGGGGAATCCCCGAAAGAAGACACCAAGGTGCCGAAGGGTGGTCGGCAGGAACCTGCCGGAAAGTCGGTGAAGATAGACGAGTTGACGATATATGTCGGCTCCCTTGAGAAACACGTCTACAAGGCCGGCCAGAAGAAGCCGGAGGTCGAAATTGTCAAGATGGACCGGCGCATAAGCATGCACGACGTGACTGATCCTTCCCAAGTGATGATGCAGGTTTATCTTGATTTTGTTGCCAAGAATGCACTCGAGCGTGTTGCCGGAAAGCACAAGGGTGACATAAACCGTATTACAAAAAAACTGGAGGAGACCGGCAGCGAGGCCGGTCGGAAGCTGAGCAGTTTTCTCAAATCGCTCAGCGGGAATGGGGCGGAGACCGGCGATTGACCGCGGGCACTGTTTGCGGTAGTAAGAAGGCGACGTTGGAGAGGGTGTGTATTGGCGAAAGGTCGGGGCGTAGCGCAGCCTGGTAGCGCGCTTGAATGGGGTTCAAGAAGTCGTGGGTTCAAATCCCACCGCCCCGACCAAATACGGTTTCGGGGTCGTAGCCCGCGCATGTGCGCCGTGGAATTCCAAATATTCACGATATAGATTTTCTCAATAATAGACCCCTGCCGCCACTGCACTTCCCGATTTACTGAAGAATCCGCATAGCTTTCTGGTCAGAAATTCGTTCGGCTCCCATCAGGCATCCGCGGATGCCCGCGGCCTTACTTTGTGCGGATCGGGACATAATGACTCGTTGACATACTTGTTGAAACTGATGTAGTCTGGGTTGCGGAAGCCAAGGATGGTCATTACTTCAAGATGGTCCGGGTGCCATGAAATCGTGATGAGGGGAAGTCTCCACCTGCGATCTTAGCTTTGAGGTTTTTCTCCAACTATTTTGCTGTGTGGGCGATTTGTCCGAATCGGCGTTCCGGCAACCCGGTAGATGGAGGAGAAGTTATGAACATTGAACGCCTGAGGGTTGCACTCGGTATCTGCATTAGTGTCACGGTCCTTGTGATTCCGGATGCAAAGGCTGTTCCAGCGGTGGGGGATGCGGGAAGGACACTGTTCGAGAAGAATTGCGGACAATTTGAAGGCAATGTGCGTTTCGTCGCGCGTTTCCGTCGGAGTACGGCGAGCTTTTACGACTCGGGATACTCCTTGTACCTGCGGGACGGCCGCAAGATCGCCGTGAGCTTTGATAATGCCGAACGGCAAGTGTTTCTGAGAGGTGAAGAGCGCGCCCACGCACGGGTGAGTTATTTCCGGGGCGGGTCTCGTGCAGAGTGGCATCGTGACATTCCGACTTACTATTCGATCGGTGCCAGCAATATCTACCCTGGAATCGATCTGCGCTATTATGGGGGGCAGGCACGACTGGAATATGATTTGATAGTTCATCCGGGTGCTGAGCCCGCACGGATACGTTTGCGGTATGAGGGTATGGAGCCACTGATTATCGCTTCGGACGGAAGTCTACGGTTTGCTGCATGCAAGGAACGTGTGGAAGCGGTGCCGCGCGCCTACCAGGTCATCAATGGGCGCCGGGTATCGATCCCCGTGGCATTTCGTTGTATCGACGCCTGCACTTACGGGTTTGAGCTTGGAAGATACGATCGGCAGAGAGATCTGATAATTGATCCGGTTTTGCTCTATGCGTCCTATTTCGGCGGCAGTTCCTATGATTGTGTCAACGATATCGCTCTTGATGCGGAGGGTGCGATTTACGTCACTGGATATACTTTTTCTGATACGAATTTTCCGCTCGTCAGTGCGATTTTCACCAACCAGGCTGGTTTTCGGGATGTATTCGTCAGCAAATTCGAGCCGAATGGGACCTACCTGATATATTCCACCTATATCGGCGGCAGTGGAAATGACTCGGGCAGACGTATTGTCGTTGACGAAAGCAATGCTGTTTACGTAGCGGGATATACCGAGGGATCGATGCCGATCACGAATGCCTTTCAGCCGACGCTGGGCGGGCAGAAGGATGCCTTTCTATTGAAGATTTCTGCCTCGGGCACCAACTTGGATTTTTGTACTTATCTGGGCGGAGCTTCGAATGACCTTGCCTACGGCCTGGCACGTGATCGTAGCGGCAATCTTTATGTGGCCGGGGCGACGAAGTCGTACGATTTTCCGGTGGTGAACGCATACAAGGCGCAGATGGCGACCAACGATGTCGAGGATGCTTTCCTGGCCAAGTTTGCGCCTGATGGGTCCAACGTGTTCTATTCGACTTATCTTGGGGGGGATGCCGAGGATGGGATCCGGAATGACTTTTTTCCCACACCGTGGAGCGGCTCCATGGGCTTGGGGGTGGACTCCGGCGGATGTGCGTTTGTGGCCGGGTTGACAGCTTCCACGAATTTCCCGGTGACGTCGGATGCATTCAGCAAGACCAACGCATCGTATGACCCGTGGTTACAGCAGAATCTGTTTGTGGATGCATTCTTGACTAAATTTTCTGCCGCGGGAACGGACATTGTGTATTCCACCCTGCTTGGGGGATACGAGCACGACTATGCCTATGATTTAGCGGTAACGCCGGAAGGCGTAGCCTATATCGTCGGGCGTACGGATGCGACTAACTATCCGGTCACTCCTTCAGCATTCCGCGCGGCGAACGGTGCTACCAACGGGTCATGGGATGGATTCGTCACGGTACTCGATCCCAGAATCGGAACTAGTCTGGTGTGGTCGACCTATTTTGGTGGTGATGTCGGGAACGACGAGGTCTGGAGCGTAGAAGTGGGTTCGAACGGAATAACCTACATCAGTGGTATTACATCCTCCACCGATCTACCGGTAACTAATGCTTATCAGGACGTCCTCAAGGGGGAAGTGGGTGTTGCTGGGCAATATCCTGAGTCGGCTTTCGCGTCGCAGTTTACAAGCGACGGAACGAGCTTGTTGTTCTCATCCTATCTTGGGGGAAGTGATGCCGACTACGGCTACGGGCTTGCCGTTGACCCATGGGGCGCAATGTATCTGGGCGGAGAAACGCAGTCTACGGATTTTCCGACATATTTCGGTTACCAGAACAGTCCCAATTTCGAAGCCGGCCAGAACCAGTATGACGGTTTTGTGGCCATGATGATATATCCGTTGGTCCACATAACCTCCATAACGGTACCTACGGGGCAGGTTGAAGTGACATGGCGGAGCTACATGAATGCGCTTTATACGCTGGAGGATTCGGAGACGTTGTCCAACTTGTGGGCCGAGGTTCCCCCACATACCAACGAATTGGGACATGTCGGATTCATGACGGGGACCAACACAGCGGCGACTGTTGAGAAAGACTTTTATCGCGTCCGGGCATCCGGTCGCTGAGGGTGGCTCCTGGTCGTCCGACGGCATTCATCGCAGTGGTGGCTGCAATACTGGTGTGAGTGTGAGGGGAATCAGCGGGTGGGTTGATCCTTGCATTTATGTACACTCCGGCATATGCTGAAAAATCATGGATTATGATCGGGCAGAATTGACGGCGGAAATCCTCAAGGCGGTGGCGCATCCGGTGCGACTTATAGTCCTCAACGCCATTGCGGAGGACGAGAAGACGGTTTCCGAGTTGAATCGCCTGGTCAACATTGATCAGTCCACGCTGTCGCGTCACCTGGCGCAGTTGAAGAGGGCGGGCTTGGTGAGTGAACGCCGTGAAGGCACACGCATATATCATCGGCTGGCGAATCCATGTGTACTGCAGTTGCAGGTATGTGCCGAGGAGGTGATCAGCTGTCATCTTGAGAAGCAGCGGCGGAAAGCCGGCATGTAAGAAGCTTTTTTTTCAAAAGATATGTATTGTTGGCCATAGAAGCATATAAAAGCAAAAATGCGGAGGTGATGCTATGAAAAAGAGACGGACAGTCATGGTTTTCTGCGTGGTCGGTGTCCTTTTGTTGATCTTGGTGGCGAGACGCCGGCTCCAGCTACGGCAGGCGGCCGCCTTCGGGATGCGCCCGCTGCCGGTGCGGGTGGCTACGGCGGAGCGCAAGACGATTGAAGCCGGTCACGATTACCTTGCCGTGGTCGAAGCTTGGAAGACCGCGCGCATTTCATCACGAATGGCCGCACGCGTGATCAATGTGCCGCTTGATGAGGGAGATACCGTGGAGGCCGGTGACCTTCTGGTTCAGCTTGATGATCAGGATCTGCAGGCTGAACTCAAAGCCGTGGCGGCGCAGCAGCAGGCGGTTGATCCGACGATAGTGAGCTTGGAGACGAATCTTGAATACTGGACGCGGGAAAGCGACCGTGACAGAGCCCTTGCACAGAAAGGTGTCATACCGCCATCGGTGGCCGAAGCGACCGCCAATCGGGCGGCTGCAGCCCAGGCCAAACTTGATGCCGCGCGGGCGAGTGCGGATGCGCTGAAGCATCGCCAAGACAGCATCCGGGCAAAGTTGAAATATACGCGCATAACGAGTCCCTTTGCGGGGCTGATCACGCGACGCGACGTTGATCCGGGGGACTTGGCTTCCCCGGGCAAGTCGTTGATGGTTCTAGAAGACAGGTCGCGCCTCAAGCTGGCTTTCGACGCGCCTCAGGAGGATAATGGTTTGCGCGGCAGGTATCCAGGCCGGGTGCAGCCGAATGATGGATGATGACGCCATGCCAAGTCTGCTTGGCCGTTGATCGAGGATCATTCATTATGCAGGGGGATGAGGGTGTCACAGCATGTATGATCAAGAGCATAAACTGAGGATTCTTTTGTCGGCATGGGTTGGATAACCGCGTTTGCCCCGTGGATGGGTACAATGGAGAGGAAAGGTTCATATTGCTGTTGAGCGGCCGATTAATTTCTGGTAATAATTCTTATTTCTGGAGGAACTGATGCGGATGACACCACAAAGAGCGGCCGTGCTGCAGGCCGTGCGTGCGCGGCGTTGGCATCCCAGTGCCCACGAGGTTTACGATGTTGTGCGGCGCCAGATACCGAAAATCAGCTTGGCGACGGTCTACAGGAATTTGGAGGAGCTTGTCGGAGCCGGAAAGCTGAAGCGCCTTCAGGGTGTGGGGCGGGAGCGCCGCTATGAGGGGTGGCTGAAGCCTCACTACCATGTTTGTTGTGTTGAATGCGGGCTCGTGGAGGACGTAGACCTGGAGATGGATCACTCGGTAGAGAAAAGGATCGAAGGACTAACGGGCTACGAGATTTTTGACCAGTCAGTGGAATTGATCGGCCTGTGTCCGCACTGTAGGAAGACGGTGGAAGAGTCACATGCGCGGAAGAGTTGATAAGACCGAATGCCCGTGGTGGCGGTTAGGAAATCAGGGAAAAATGGAGGTGCAATATGGCATCACTTAAAGGAAGCAAGACGGAGGTCAATCTGTTGACGGCATTTGTCGGAGAGTCGCAGGCGCGTAACCGGTATTCATACTACGCTTCGCAGGCCAAGAAGGAAGGATACGTCCAGATTGCAAGGATTTTCACCGAAACGGGTGACCAGGAAAAGGAACATGCCAAGCGTCTTTTCAAGTTTCTCGAAGGGGGGGAAGTCGAGGTGAGGGCCACCTTTCCCGCCGGGGTCATCGGCAAGACGTTGGACAACCTCAAGGCGGCAGCCGCAGGCGAAAGGTATGAACACTCGCAGATGTATCCGGAATTCGCACGGATTGCCCGCGAAGAGGGTTTCGACGAAATTGCAGGAGTGTTCGAGGCGATCGCGGTAGCCGAGAAGCAGCACGAAAAGCGTTACAACGATCTGGCCGCAAATATTGAATCCGGCAGGGTATTCAAGAGGGACGGCAAGGTGGTTTGGCGTTGCCTCAACTGCGGCTATCTGCATGAGGGCGATGAGCCTCCGGAGAAGTGTCCGGCGTGTGCGCATCCGCGGGCGTATTTTGAATTGTTGGGAGAGAACTGGTAGGCGGAATTTCGAGCGAGGGAGGAAAGATCATGGGTGACGTGAAGTTATTGCAGGTCTATCGCTGCGAAAAGTGCGGTAATATTGTGGAGGTATTGCATGCAGGTGCCCCGGCTTTGGTGTGTTGTGGTGAACCGATGAAGCTTTTGGAAGAGCAAACGGCCGATGCGGCCACAGAGAAACACGTGCCGGTGGTTGAATCCAAGAGGGAAAGGATGCTCGTGAAGGTGGGTAGTGTTGCCCATCCCATGAACGAGGATCACTACATCGAGTGGATTGAAGTCATCGCTGGTGACCAGGCATATCGTGAATTTCTCAAGCCGGGCGAAGTTCCGCAGGCGGAATTTCCAGCAATGAAAGGCCCGCTGACAGTGCGTGAATATTGCAGTATTCACGGGCTCTGGAAGGCGGAAGTGTGAGCCGGCACTGATTATGGATTGAGGCCGCCATCCATGATGGCGGTGTATGTGGTATATCGAAGGCGGTCGGTTACGGCCGCCTTCTCTTTTTATTCGGAGTACGTGTGTTCCCGGCGTGCGGCTACTTTGATTAATGGGCGTTAAAAAAATGGAAGTGCGGGTCGGGATTTTCGGTGGGATTGGGGTGTGGCTATGAATTCTTGAAGCTTTTCTCGGGGGGAAATCCGTCTAGAATCTGCGCCAACGCGAGTTGTATTCATGGGTGATCCGGAAGACAGCAAGATGTGCGGTGACAAGTGCTGCAAGAACGCCACCGGTGGGATGTGCGCGCTGGGGGTTGTTTGGGCGGTGATCCTATGCGCGGCGCTGCTGTCTGTGTTCACCGGGAGAGCGATGGCTGGGCCTGATAGGAATAACCCGGTGATTTTCGGGGAAAACGAACATGCGGCTCTTGAGAAGGCACTCGGATACATGGACATGAATCTCACCGACATGGAGTTCGCCAAGGACTTGGGCAAGCCGCGGATGGTATTGAGTCATGTCAGGCCGATTCTGCATAAGCCCCTGCTGTTGCCGGAGACCGCAGAGCAGATTGTGGAAATAATCTCGGGAGGCGGCGGCCGGTTCTGGAATTCCTTGGCGGGCCTGCTGGATTGCGGTGATGTCGTGGGCGGGTTGGAGCCGGCTGAAGGCATGCATGTTAAATGGAGTGGGTTGCCGCGGGAGTTGGCTGCATCCCTGCAGAAGTTTTACGGGCGGGCGTTGACTGCGCAGGCGCATTTGGACGAATCACTGCGCGGGCTTTCAGCTTCCGATCGGAAATACCTGGCATGCGTCTTGTTCGCGGACACATTTTTGGCAGAGGATCATTCCGAGGTGAGGTCAGCGTTGGCGGCGATGGGCGCGGACACCGGGGTCGTCGCCCGCGTTATTGAGGAGTCGAAGTCACTTGATCCGGAACCGGCTACAAGTGACTACCTGGACTTGCTGGGGCGGATGAAGATGGCGGATCTGATTGAGGCGGGACGGATCATGCAGTCGGCCGCCGACGAACTGGCGGCGGCGGTTGCAGGGATGGATGCATGGCCGACCCGACGCGTGCCGATCGCGACGGCCGCGGGGCCGCTAG
>JAOZMZ010000008.1 GCA_029934055.1 Kiritimatiellia bacterium | reverse complement strand
AACCTGTGACTTCTACCGTGTGAAGGTAGCGCTCTCCCAACTGAGCTAACCGCCCGCGAAAAGCATGGTGGCGAGGCCCAGAATCGAACTGGGGACACAAGGATTTTCAGTCCTCTGCTCTACCGACTGAGCTACCTCGCCGTCGCACGAAATAATACGGTTTCGCTTGCCCGTGTCAATTCCCTCTCCGCATCCTCCTTACGCACTTCAACCGGGCCTCACAACCACCGCCCGGCTCGTTGCCCGCTCAGGCGGCCCGCCGCGATCGTCACCGTCCCATTCACCAGCAACCAATGGATCCCACGACTCAGCCGGTGCGGCCGCTCATACGTCGCCTCATCACGCAACTCATCCGGGGCGAAAACCACGATATCCGCGAAAGCCCCTGCCCGGATAACGCCCCTGTCCGCAATCCTGAACCATTGCGCCGGCAGGGATGTCATCTTGCGGATCGCTTCCGCCGGAGAAACGGTCCGTCCGTCGAACGCCGCCCGCAGGAAACGGGGAAAAGCACCGTACGCACGCGGGTGCGGATGATCGAGACCCAGCGGCCCTTCCGGTGACCGCAGGGAAGCATCCGTGCAAACCATGACGAACGGGGCCGCCAGAATTCGCCACATGTTCTCCTCGTCCATCCCGAAAAAAATACCGGCCGTACGCAGCTCTTCCTTGGCTATGATCTCCAGCAGCGCGGCCGCGGGATGAAGACCCATCTCCCGTCCCACGTCACTCAGCCGGCGTCCGCGCAGACCCCGGTGTTCCTCGAGCACCGTCGTTCCGATACGCACTTCATCCCAGTAGGCTTCTTCATGCGCGCGCCTGAGCTCATCCTCGATGCGCCTGCGGAGCCTCCCGTCCCGAAGGCGGCGCAACTCTTCCTCCGGACCACCCTCCTGGACCCAATCCGGCAGTACGACGTCCAGGTCCGTGCAGGCCGCCGTATACGGATATCGGTCCGCCGCCACCTCGAGCCCCGCGGCGCGGGCGGCGGCTATTTTCTCCAGGGCCGGCTCCGCCAGGTGCCGGTTTGCGGATCCGGAAGCCTTCAGGTGCGACACCTCCACGCGGATTCCCGTGGACCGCGCCACCGTGATCGTCTCATCGAGAGCTTCCAACAGGCGGCTGCCTTCGCTGCGCATGTGGCTGGAATATACCCCCCCGAACTCCGCGGCCGTGGCAGCCAGCGCATGGATCTCCTCCACCTCCGCGAAACACCCCGGAGGATAAATCAAACCCGTACTGAAACCGGCCGCACCCTCCTCCATGGATTGCCGCAACAGCGCACACATGCGTTCGATTTCGCGGGGTGTCGCCCGCCGCCGTTCATAACCGACCACCCCCCCACGCAGGGTGTTGTGTCCGACGAACATACGCACATTGGGAGCCGGACCGGCCGTTGCCAGCGCCGCCCTGTAGCCGGCCACCGACCTCCAAGCGATATCCCCGAGATGCGCCCGCCAGTCGGCCGGCAGACGATAATCCCCCGCCAAAGGCGCCGCAGACGTCCCGCACTGACCGACTATTTCAGTCGTGATGCCCTGGAAAATCTTGCTCGGCGCGTCAGGCTCCACGAGAAGATACGCGTCGGAATGCGAATGCACGTCTATGAATCCGGGACATACGCAAAGACCTTCGGCGCGCACCTCCAGATCCGCCGAGGCGTTCCCCAGCTCACCAACATCCTCGATCCGATCGCCGCGCACGCCGATATCGGCCACGACCGGATCGGCGCCCGTTCCGTCGAAAATCAGCCCCCCGCGGATGAGAATGTCGAACCTGCTCATGCTCCCATATCATCGTCCACGCGTACCAATCGTCGCGCTCAGCCGGTCTCCTCACTCCCGCCCTCTCCGTCCAACAGGCTCACAACTTCCTCCTGCACCTTTCCGACCTCGGAAAGACTCAATCCGGGATCAAGAATGATGAATGTCTCACCCGTTCGGCGGTGTTCATAGACCCGCAAGACGCGTCCGTCCGCACGCCGCTGCACGTCGCGCTCAACAAGGATCCGACGCCGTTCCAGCATGACCGCCAGGATAAACACCACATTGCGCCGGCTCTCGTCTCCGCTTTCGATCAGCCGGCGCAAAAGGGCTTCGGCGGTCTCCTTGCGCACCGGTTCCTGTGGCGGCGGAGGACGATGGAACACCGTGCGCCATGTGCTTACCGCCCCGGCCTTCATTTCATCCCGCCAGCACGTCCGGCAGTAATCACTGCGTATGTATCCTTCCGGACCGAACTCCAGCCGCGTATAAAACTCTTCTCCGTCGTCGAACTCCCGCGCACATTCCGCACAGGCGCTTCCCGGCCCCTTGATATCCCAGTCATCAGCGCTCATCAACGGATCCTTTCAACGTCTGATTGTTCTCCCGCCCGGATTCCCAGCCGCCGGCCGCATCCTTCCGCCGGGCCCATTTGCTTTTCGGATAGCGCCGCCTCAGCTCGTCGAGCAGCTTGCGCGCCTGTTCCGGCCGATCCAGCCGGCGGCAATCCTCCGCCGCCCGATAAAGGCTCTCGGGCACAATCCGCTCATCATCGAACAGCAATCCAACGCCCATGTAGTATCGCAACGCCGCCTGCAAGTCACCGCGCGCATCGGCACAGCGCGCCAGACCGTAGTAACTTCGCGCACGGATATCAATATTCCCGTCCCCGGCGGCCATCTCGCCGGCCCGGGAATAGTACTCCACCGCCTCATCGTACCGCTTGTCCCGAAAACTGATCTCCGCCGCTGCCAGCGCGGCCTCCGCGCCGGCACGTGTAGAAGCCTTTGTGGAAAGCGCCTTCCGGAAATCCTCCAGAGCCGCGGCGGCGTCACCCCCCTCGCGTTCGGCAGAGCCGCGTAGATAGTACGCTTCTTGACGCTGGAATGCATTCGAGGCCACTTCTACCAGCGCACTCGCCGTCTCGACGGCCTTCTCGTGCTCTCCGTTCGCCGAAAAAGCCAGTACGGATTTGCGCACGAGCGTGAAATCCAAGCGCACCGGCGGCGGCGACTCAGCCGCCAAATCGTGAATCAACTCAGCCGCCTCACGGTCGCGCCCCAAGCGGAACCACACCTCAGCCAGCCGCATGCGCAGCTTGCCGGACGTCTCCCGTTCCGGATGCTTCTCAAGGGCGCGCCCGTATGCATCCGCAGCACACTCGAAATCCTCCAGCCGATCGCAACTTACACCTAGCCAGTACAGGATCTTGACCAGCTCGGCTCCGGAGCCGAAGCCTACCGCCTGCTCAAGAACTTCCCGCGCCTTCCCGGCCCGTCCCAGATCGAGCTCGGCCATACCCGCGTGCAAAAGGGCCGTGCCGGCAAGCTCGTTGGTCGGATAGCGGCGCGCCAGTTCCCGCCACTGAACGGCCCCCTGTTCAACATCTCCGGCCGCCACCCGGCAGCGCCCCGCCTGCCACAAAGCTTCCGCAGCAAGAGTGTCGTTCGTATACCCGGAAGCCAGGCGCTCGAAATATTCCGCGGCCTGCGCAAAATTTCCGCGCCGTTGCAATTCCAGGCCTATGCGATAAAGCGCGGCCGGTGCATGAATACCGTGCGGATGCTCGTCGCATACCTTGCGGTAATACTGCATCGCATGGTCTCCCTCACCCAGCTTCGCCCATGACTCGCCCAGCATCCAGAATGCATCGGCCTCAACGCCGGCAGGCACCCCGCCGCCTTCCAGCACCTCCGTCACCTCCCGATATTTTTCCTCCTCAAAAAGAAGCAGGGCCTTCTCATAGCGCGCGGCCGCCGCCAGCTTCCCGGAAGGATACGCGCGCAACAGCCGCGAATATGATTTCAGCGCCGCCTTCCCGTCGAGAAGCTGACGCTCACAGTTCGCCTCCAGGTATAACCACTCCCCGTCGGCCGCCTGCCTCTCACCCGCCTCCGTTTTCCGGCAAAGATCAAGGGCATCAGCGTAACGACCGTCGTGATACAGCGCCCAGCCGGCTTCCAACCGCGCCTGCCGGCTGCGTTCATCCGTCGGATACTTCTCCAGAAGCCGGCGGTAATCCGCCGCAGCAGCGGCGTATTCCTTGGCGAGATACTCTTCGTGCGCCTTCTGGAACAAGGCCTCGGCCGCAAGCCGCGGCGAGGCAGCCCGCTCGCAGGCCTGCGAATAGAGACCGCTGACTTCCGTCCCCACGACACCTTTATCCTTTAGAATCCGCGCCAGCTCCAGGCACGCAGCCGCAAAATACGGCGATCCCCCCGCCCCCTCGATCAACGCACGCAATTCCCGCTCGGCCTCTGCCTTCCGGCCCGCCCGTGCCAGCGCGCAGGCGTGCCGATAATGAGCCGCCTCGGCAAGCTCTCCGGCGGACCGGCGTGCCAGCACCTTATCCAGCAAATCCAGCGCGGCGTCGTTTTTTCCATCCCGAATCAGCAGTTCGGCCCAGCGTATACGCGCCCGGTCGGCCTCCGGCGCATCCGGAAATTGGTGCACGAGCCTTTCATAGGCTGCAGCCGCACCCCGCCGGTCACCGGACTCGCGGCGGCATTCCGCCAGGCGCAGGAGTACCGCTGCGGCATTGGTGTAATGGGGATCACCGGTCAGAACGGCCGTGTATTCATCCGCCGCCAGGCGGTACATGCCGCGCGAGTACAGGGCATCGCCGAGCTCCTGATGTTCCGCAGGACTCATCGTTCCCGCTACGGCGCCTTGAACACCGACGCCCAGCAACACGATTATGAAAAACGCCGTCCCCTTCCCGCGCGACATCATGCTCCGCTCCAGTCCGAAAAAAAACGCCGTCTTCAATCCCGAGGTACCGCCGTGGCGAAGGAAATATTCCAGATATCCGCCCGCCGACACATGTCGAGTACGCGGATCACATGCTCATAGGGCGTGAGCCTGTCGGCCCGAACCAGCACCGGCTGACCGGGAAACATCTGCGCCAGCCGTTCCAGAACTTTCGCCAGCTCATCCCGGCCGAGGCGGCGCTCGTTGATGATCGTGTCTCCGGCCCGCGTGATGTTGATGATTATCTCGCCCGGCAGACGCTGCGCGATCCGACCGCTGCGCGCCGTCGGCAGGGTTATGTCCATCTCGGTTTCCCACTGCGAAAAAAGCTGGCTGGTCACGAAAAAACAAAGCAGCAGAAAAACAATATCAATCATCGGCGCCAATTGAAATCCGACCTGCGGCTGTGAGACGCGTCCGCGGAAGTTCATCTTACACCCCCACCACTTCCAAATCCTCTCCTCCGCCGCGACGCCGCAGAAGGAAAGTCATCAAATCGGCCCCCAGCGCCTCGAGATCACCCACCAACCTGGCGGAACGTCCCCGGAAATAGGCGTAGAAGATCATCGCCGGTATTCCCACAATCAGCCCCGCGGCGGTGGTCACCAGTGCCTGCGACACGCCCGCGGCCAGCAACATCGGCTTGGCCTTGGCGATATCCAGCGCCACGGTGTTGAAAGCCCGCAACATTCCCAGCACCGTGCCCAACAGGCCGACCATCGGAGCGATTACCGCAATGTCGAGAAGATACTGTGTCTGGCTGTTTATCAACGACGCCTGCCGGCTGCCTTCGCCTTCGATCACCTCCCGCAGGACTTCCGCGGAAACATCGTCGGCGCGCCGGGCATAGTCCAGGGCCGCCGCCGCTACGGACGCCGCCGGACACGAATTCCGTTCGCAGACCGCCGCCGCCTCGTCCAGGCGCCCGGCCGACAAACTCCTGTGCAGATCCATGATGAGTTCCCGCGGGGCTACGCGCTCGCGCCGCAGAACAAAGAGAAAATACACTACGAGCGCCAGGCCGATCACCGACATGGCCCCCAGCACGTACATCAACCAGCCTCCCGTGGCTATGATTTCGCGCATCGTCATGCTCTGCCGTACCGCGCTTACCGCACCGGTGGAAACCGCCGTCTGCCCCCAAGCCGCCGTGCCGAAGGCCACGGCCGCCGCCGCCATGATCACCTTGCTCTTCATCTTCGCCTCCATTTCCGAGTCAGCCCCAAGCCGCGGGCAGTCTAGCCGCAGGCCGCCGAACCGGTCAAGCGCACCACTTTACAGGTGGCCGCGGATGATTTCGCGGTGCTCAAGGAAGTACATGCCGCCCGTCGCCGCGGTTATCAGCGCCACCGCCAGCCCGATCCCGTAAGCGATCACTCCGAATCCCAGGCGGTAATCTTCGATACGCTCCCAGGCCGTCCGCGCAAGCACATCGTGCTGTATCGCCAGTCCCAGCAGAATCGTCACAATCGCCACTATCTGCCAGACGGTCTTGTGCTTGCCCCAACGCCCCGCCGCGATGACGCGCCCCCTGCTGGCGGCCAGCAGGCGCAATCCGGTCACCAGAAATTCCCGCGAAATGATCACCACCACGATCCATGCCGGCAGCAGCTTCAACTCAACAAAACTGACGAACGCCGCGCAGACCAGGATTTTGTCCGTCAACGGGTCCATCAGGCGACCGAATGAGGTAACCCCGTAAACGTTCCGCGCCAGGTATCCGTCGAAATAGTCGGTCAGCGCCGCAATGATGAAGATCAGCAATGCCGCGCTCTTCGACAGCGGCCACGACACGCTGAGAAAAAGCATCATCAACCCCGCCAGAAAAAGGCGGCTTACCGTCAAACTATTGGGAAGATTCATCTCTGCCCTGCTCTCCGCGGATCCACCGCAGTCATCGCCCGGCATCCGTCTCGACCGGCAGGTACGGTAGCGGCGGCTCGGCCACGATCTCGCCGCTGACGCCTTCCGCTACAACCGCCGCGCCGCCCTCACCCGGCGCGGGATTGTCCTCCCGCAGACAGCGCACGGCCACCACAACCAGTAACACCCCCCCGACGACCCCCAAGGCCACCCCATAGCCCGCCCGCCGCCGCCGCGCCGGCCCGAAACTCTGAAGCCACTTGCGCATGTTTTCCAAGGCCTTGGCGGCGGTCGCCCCGGGATCTCCCCGCCGGGTCTCTTCCGGCACCAACGGCGGCCGCTCCTTGGGCGCATGTTCCTCCATGAAACGCCGCACAAGAGGCTGCGGGTCGAGGCCCAGGTACTCGGCGTAAATCTTGATGAATCCCTTGGCGTAGGCAACCGCCGGAATCACATCAAAGTCATCGCGCTCCATGGCCTCGATGTGCTGGACCTTGATCCGCGTCCCCTTGGCCGCCTCGGAGGTGCTCACCCCTTTGGCCTCCCGCGCGGTTTTCAGCATCTCTCCAATGCTCTCCATTTCAATCTTCGTCCTTCTCCATCGCCCGTTCATTCTGCGGAATCGAAGCATCCAGGTCCACCAGAATCTCACGCGGGTCGGAACCATGCTGCGGACCGACGACACCCCGCTGCTCGAGAATATCCATTATCCGCGCAGCCCGGGTGTAGCCGATCCGCAACCGCCGCTGCAACGATGAAGTCGAAGCACGCCTGGTCTGGCGTATGACCTCCAGGGCGCGTTCGATAAGTTCCTCGTCTTCGCCTTCCTCCATGGGAGCCCCCCGGCTCTCAAGTTTCTGCTTGATACTTGCTTCATAATTCGGCGCGCCCTGCTGACGGTAAAACTCGATCACCCTCCGCAGCTCCTCCTCGCTGGTAAGCGTCCCCTGAGCCCGCACGAGTTTGCTGGTTCCCGGCGGCAGGAAAAGCATGTCCCCCTTGCCGAGCAGCTTGTCGGCGCCGTTGGCATCCAGAATCGTGCGGCTGTCAACCTTCTGCGCGACCTGGAAGGCGATCCGCGCCGGGAAGTTGGCCTTGATCGTCCCCGTGATCACATTCACGGACGGCCGTTGCGTGGCGATGATCATGTGAATCCCAACCGCCCGCGAAAGCTGTGCCAGGCGCGCAATCGCGTTCTCGATGTCGCTCTGCGCCACCAGCATCAGGTCCGCCAGCTCATCCACGACGATGACGATGTACGGCAGGCGGTCGGGGATCTTCTCCTCGGAGTCTCCCTCTGCGCCGGAATCGAAAAGTTCTTCCTGTTTCATCAACGGGCGGCGGTTGTAGGAATGAATATTGCGCACCCCCACCCGCGCAAACAGCTTGTAGCGCTTCTCCATTTCGTTGATGGCCCACCGCAACCCGAAAACCACCTTGCGTGCGTCGGTGATGACCGGCACGATCAGGTGCGGCAGCCCGTTGTAGGAAGAAAACTCGACAATCTTGGGGTCTATCAACATCAGGCGCATCTGATCCGGCGTGCGGCTCATCAGCAATCCCGCAATCAACGAATTCATGCACACCGTTTTGCCCGAACCCGTGGCGCCGGCCACCAAGAGATGCGGCATCTCCGTCAAGTCGGCCACAATCTCCTTACCACTCACATCCTTGCCGATCGCCAGCGGCAGCAGCGCACCCGACTCGGCCCAGCGGCGACTCTCCAGAATCTCGCGCAGGTAGACCAGACTGGTCTTCGGATTGGGCACCTCCACTCCCACCACCCCTTTCCCGGGAACGGGAGCCTGAATACGGATACTCTCGGCTTTCATCGCCAGGGCGAGATTGTTGCTCAAGGTGCCGATGCGCTCCACGCGCACTCCGGGTGCCGGTAAAACCTCGTAACGGGTCACCACCGGACCACGCTCGACGTTGGTCACATCAGCCTCTATTCCGAATTCCGCCAGCGTCTCCTTGAGTATACGGGCACCGGCCTGCACGTCCCCCTTCACCAAACGCCCGCCGGCACCCTCCGGCGGCTCATCGAGAATGTCCAGCGGCGGCGTCCGGAACACTCCACCCGGCACGGGCGGCACCTCACTCTTGAAGCGCATCCCCTTGGCGCGATTCCTTGCACTACGAGGCCTACGCCGGGAGACCTTCACCTTCTCTTCCGGGTGTTCCTCCTCCTTCACGGGCGCCGGCGATTTTTCCACCGGCCCCTCCACCACCCGGCGGCGGGCCCTCAGTAAGGCCGCTTCGCGGGCCTCATCACGCCGCATGGAACGTTCCAGGCGGCGCCGTTCGCGCTCGAGCCGCCGCTCCTCACGCTCGATTTCCTCGCGGCGGTCACGCCGGCGGGCCACCCATCCGCGGACCAGCCCCGTGGCCGCCCCCATCAATTCCGCCCCGCGCACCAACAGCGCCAGCGGAGCCACGTCGAAAAGAACCACCAACCCCCCGATGATCAGCCCCGCACAGACGATCGCCGTGCCCACGTCGCCTATGTACTTCCTCAGCAGTCCGTCCCCCACCAGGTATCCCAACATACCGCCCGGGACCGGAATGTTCAGCCGCCCTATCACCGCCGCCCACAAGTCGGGCTGCAGCTCGGTCATGCAGATCACCCCCAGCATCACCGCCCCCAGCGCCAGCGCCTGCGCGCGGACACCCTCATGCCGCCGCAGGAGCAACAGCAGCCCAAGAACGGCGGCCACCACCGGCAACAGGTATCCCGCCACCCCGAACGCCATGAACGATATGAAGGCGAACCAGGCCCCCGCCGGTCCGATGAAATTCAGCAACGGATCATTGCGCGGAGTGCGAATCAGGCCGATATCTCCCGCATCGTACGAAATCATGCTCAACAGCATCAGGACCGATACGGCCGTCAATACCAGGCCCAGCAACTCCCGCCGGCCGGACCGAGCTACTTCCTTTTTCAGCGCCATGCGCCGAGAATACATCCCCCGCCCGTCCCGGCGCAAGCCCCCCCGCACCCACGCCCCCCATTGCGATCTGGACAAAACCCGCCCGCATCGCCACCATTACTCCGGAGAGACGAGAACCCCTCACAGCGAAAGGAAAAACGACAAGATGATAAAAAGCATCATGGTCTGCACCGACGGGTCCACCTACGGCGACGCCGCCTGCGATTACGCCATCGAACTCGCCCGGCGCCTCAAGGCGCGCCTCACCGGCCTGCACGTGCTCGACTCCCGCATGTTGGAAGGCCCCTTTATGGCCGACCTTTCCGGTTGGATCGGGGCCCAGCCCTACGGCGCCCAACTCAAACAGTTCCGCGAGCTGATGGAAAAAAAGGGCGAAGCCGTGATCAACGCCTTCCACGAACGCTGCGCAAGCCAAGATCTCCAGGTCGAGACTCTCCTCAAAATGGGCCATCCCCCCAGCGTGATCCTCGAGGAAGAATCCCGCGCCGAGTTGCTCGTCCTCGGGCGCAAGGGAGAAGATGCCGATCTCATCGGCGAACTGATGGGTTCCAGCACCGAACGCATCGTACGCCACTCCGTGAAACCGTGCCTGGTCACTCCACGCGAACATCACCCGATCAAGCGCCTGCTCGCCGCCTACGACGGCAGTCCCCACGCCGGCCAGGCACTCCGCGAAGCAGCCGAAACCGCCGTGGCCCTGAACATCGAATTGATCGTCCTGACCGTGCGTGACGAAAGCACCGGGAAGGATCCCACCGATATTTCCGGGGAAGCCGTGACCCTCGCCGCCGATCACGGCTGCTCGGTCAAGGCCATTATCGGCGACGGCCCTCCCGCGGACGCCATCCTCGCCGCAGCAGAGGCCAACGCCTGCGATCTGGTCGTCGTCGGCGCCTACGGACACAGCCGGATCCGTGAAATGATTCTCGGCAGCAATACCATGCGCCTCGTGGCCAAAAGCGAGATTCCCGTGATGCTCGTACGCTGAAGGTCGTTTGCCGGAAATAATGAACACCATTGCGCTGATCATCGCCGCCATCGCAGCGGCGGCCGTCGCGGCTCTGTGGCTGCGCCGCAGCCTCATCCGGCGGCAACAGTCATCCTCCCAAGAACAGGCGTTGCTCCTGGTTCAAAACCGGATCAATGACCTCGCCGACCGCATGGGCCGCGAAATGCAGAACCTGCGCGACTCCGTCCAGCAGGTCAACTCCCAGATGCTGCGCACCCTCGGCGACAGCCAGAAAACCATCGGCGACCGCCTCGACAACGCCGGGCGCGTGATCCAGAACCTCAACCGCCAGCTTGGACAACTCGACGAGGCCACCCGCCGCGTTCTCGAAGTCGGCCGGGACGTCGCCGGCCTGCACGATATCCTCCGGGCCCCCAAGCTCCGCGGCGCTATGGGGGAACTCTTCCTCAACGACCTCCTCTCCCAGATCCTCCCCGCGGAGCATTTCCACACCCAGTACTCCTTCAAGGACGGCCAAACCGTGGACGCCGTCATCATTCTGCGCGACGGCATGGTTCCCGTGGATGCCAAGTTCCCCCTCGAAAACTTCCGTCGCGTCATTCAGGCCGGCGACGAATCCCAGCGCGCCGCCGCGCGACGGCAATTCATGCGCGACGTCCGCAGTCATATCGACACCATCTCTTCCAAATACATCCGTACCGACGAAGGCACCTTCGATTTCGCCCTGATGTATATCCCCGCCGAAAACGTCTACTACGAAACCATCATCCGCGAAGATGAATCCTCCGGCGGCTCGATATTCGCGTATGCCCTCGCCAAACGCGTCATCCCCGTCTCTCCCAACAACCTCTATGCCTACCTCCAAACCGTCCTCCTCGGCCTGAAAGGCATGCGGGTGGAAGAAAGCGCCCGCCAGATCATCAACCAGCTCGCGCGCCTGCGCCGCGATCTGTTGGCCTTCGAGGAACCTTTCCGGCTCGTCGGGCAACATCTCGAGAATTCCATCAAGAAATACACCGAGGCCGAGAAGCGACTCGGACGCATCAGCGATGAAATCAGCCGCATAGAAGACAACCATCCCGGCGACACTTCGCCGTCATCCGGCGGGGAGTCGGAATGATAATGACTTGAGCGGGCGGCGGCTCTCAACGTACCCTATAAGCGGAAAACCAAGAGAACGCGGTGCAGACACGTATCATAGCCGTCGCAAACCAGAAGGGCGGGGTCGGCAAGACCACCACCGCAGTCAACCTCTCCGCCTGTCTCGCCGAACGGCGCCGGCGCATCCTTCTGGTAGACCTCGATCCCCAGGCGAACGCCACCAGTGGATTGGGCCTCGAAAAAGCCCCCGGGGCCAGCATCTATGCGCCCCTGCTGGGCGAACGGCCGGCCGCCGAATGTGTGCGGCCCACGGGAATACGGCGCTTGGATATCATTCCGGCCGAAGTCGATCTCGCCGGCGCCGAAGTCGATATCGCCCGCACGAACGATTATCTCCACCGGCTCCGCCGCGCCCTCGAGCCTCTCGCCGAAACGGGAAACTATGATTACATCTTCGTGGACTGCCCTCCCTCCCTCGGAATCCTCACCATGAACGCCCTGGCCGCCGCCGATTCGATTCTCATTCCCATGCAGTGCGAATACTACGCCTTGGAAGGCCTCAGCGTCATGCTCGGGCTCGTACAACGTATCAGCGCCGGCGGCGCCAACAGCGGCCTCGAGCTGGAAGGCATCGTGATGACCATGTACGACACACGCACGAATCTTTCCCAGCAGGTCGTCAGCGAGGTCGTCACCCATTTCGGTGACAAGGTCTTCGAAACCCTCATACCGCGCACGGTGCGCCTCAGTGAAGCCCCGAGCTTCGGTAAACCCGTGATCGCTTACGACCGGCGCTGTACCGGCGCCGCCGCCTACCGCCAACTCGCCCGCGAATTCCTCCAGCGCCGATCTCTCGCCGCGGCCACGGAAGCGGTCCACTCTGCAGATAGTCCTCCCACGGAAACCAACGAGGCGCTCTCTCCTCCACCCCCCGGCCCGCCCTCCTCCTTCTGACCCTCACTTCCGCAGCTACCCGCGCCGATTCACCGCCGCCCGGCAGCCCGCAGGCGCCACAGGCGGCCGGACAACGCCAGTCTTTTCAAGGCCGGCACGCGGTCTATGAAAAGCACCCCGTTGAGATGATCAATCTCATGCTGCAGGGCCCGTCCGACCAGCCCACGCGCCTCCACTTCCCGCGCAGCGCCGTTCAAATCCACGTAGCTCACCCGTACGATGGCAGGCCGCGCTACGGTTACGTATATGTTCGGAAAACTCAGACACCCCTCCTCGGCGGACTCCTGGGTGTCCGAAATATCCTCGATGTGTGGATTGATAACCACCAGCGGCATTTTGATCGCCTTGTTCAGCCGGCGGCCGGCGGTGTCACGATCCATATCCGCCGGCACGTCGAGCACACACACCGCCAGCTCACCCCCGACCTGTTCGGCGGCCAGTCCGATACCCCGGTTGGCGTACATCGTCTCCAGCATCTCCCGGGCCATGTCGCGCACAGCCGAATCCACACTCTCTACGGGAGCGGCCTGCCGCCTCAAGACAGGATCACCATATATGCGAATTTCCATCACCCGGCCCTTCCTTCAAATTCATCGCCGCAATATACTTTGCCCACGCCCCCATTGCAATCCACAGCACATTTTCGGCGGCGCGCATAATCCTTGCAAGCCCCGCCCGCAACGGTTACCGTCGCGTGAAGTGAATTCAGGGATGCAATCGCAATTGCACCCCGGCGGCGGGGTCCGAGGCCGGGGACGACGAACGGGCCGGAGTTCACAAGACGATGGAAGATACACTGGTTGTCATTCCCACGTATAACGAGAAAGACAACGTGCGGGGAATCGCCGCCGCCGTCCATCAGCACGCGCCCCATGTCCACATCCTCTTTGTAGACGACAATTCGCCCGATGGGACCGGCGTGATCCTCGACGAGCTCGCCGCCGATCACCCCGCGATCCACGTTCTCCATCGCCGCGACAAGGGGGGGCTGGGCCCGGCCTACGTAGCCGGTTTCCGCTGGGCCCTTGAACGTTCCTACGACTACGTTTTCGAAATGGACGCCGATTTCTCTCACGACCCGGCCGACATACCGCGTTTCCTCGCGGCGGCCGCCGAAGCCGATCTCGTGCTCGGATCCCGCTATATCGGCGGCATCCGCATTATCAACTGGCCGCTCGCCCGCCTCATCCTCAGCAAGGCGGCCGCGATCTACGTACGCCTGATCACCGGCATGCCGTTCAGCGACCCGACCGGCGGATACAAGTGTTACCGCCGCAACATTCTCGAAGCCGTCAGCCTCGACCATATCACCTCCAACGGCTATGCTTTTCAGATCGAAATGTGTCACTTCGCGTGGATAAACGGGTTCCACATCACCGAAATCCCCATAACCTTCGAAGAACGCCGCTCCGGCGTCTCCAAAATGAACTCCGCCATCGTCTTCGAAGCCCTGTTGACAGTCTGGAAACTATGGTTCAGAGCCGGCCTCCGCCGCCGGCCGCCACGCCGTCCAAATCCCAGGAGCATCGTCGCATGAACTCCTCCACCGCGCCTCTGCGCCACCCACTTATCGCCGCCATGCGCCCCGCACAGTGGACGAAAAACGCCGTAGTACTGGCGGCGTTCATCTTCGCGCTCGGCGACCGTACCCAGCAGGTGCCCCTGACCAACCTCTGGCGCGTCATCGCCGCCGCCATTCTCTTCTGCACGACCTCCAGCGGCATCTATCTCATCAATGACGTGCGCGACGCCGATCTCGACCGGGCTCACCCCATCAAGCGCCTGCGGCCCGTCGCCGCCGGCCTGCTCCCGCCTGCCACGGCCGTCACCTTCGCCGTTCTCCTCATCGCCGGGTCCATGGCCGCCTCGCTTTACGTGAATCGCGCCCTGACAGCCGTACTGGCCGCCTATGTGCTGCTGCAAATACTCTACATCTTCGCCATGAAGAACGTCGCCCTGGTGGACCTGCTGGTGATAGCCTTCGGCTTCGTCCTGCGGGCGACCGCCGGTGCAGTCGCCGTTTCCGTCGGCATCTCGCCCTGGCTGTTGCTGTGCACCTTCTGGCTGGCACTCTTCCTGGCCGTCTGCAAGCGCCGCCATGAAAAAGTCGAACTCAACCATCTGCCGGGCGCTACCCGCCCCACCCTCGAAAAATACGATCCCCGCCTCCTCGATCAGCTCATCGCCGTCATCAGCGCGGTCACCGTCGTCTCCTACTCGCTTTATACGCTCTGGCCCGACACCGTCGCCAAGTTCGGCACGCATCTGCTCGGATTGACCATCCCCTTTGTCGTTTTCGGCATCTTCCGCTATCTCGACCTCGTCTACCGTCACGCCAAGGGCGACCGCCCTGAACGCATTCTCCTCAGTGACGGCCCGATCCTTGTCAACCTCTTCCTGTACGGGCTGAGCATCCTCGCGATCGTGATGTTTCTGCGTTTCCGCTGAAAAGCGCGCCCGCACGCTTGACTATCCGACGCGCTTGCCCAATAGTCTCTCCCGATTCTGGCCGGGATGGTATTCCCGTGCGCCCCACCTGGACGTACGGGCGAAAAATTTGTCGCGGTTGATCTCGAACGCCGCCTCCCGGCGCCGGTCATAAACTCGGCTGGAGACGTTTACAAAATGGCAAAAGGGAAAAACACTTCTCCCAGCGACGAGAACGCACCCGGCGTGCCGACCCGGGAATCGTTCTTCGACCACCAGGCCGGGGCCTTCTTCCGGCGCGTGGACTGGGGCGCCTTCTGGACGACTTTCCTGATTTCATTCGCGGTCTACTGTTACACCCTCGCACCCACCGTCACCCTTGAGGATTCCGGCGAACTCGCCGTCGCCTCGGATTACCTCGGCGTGCCTCATCCGCCGGGCTACCCGATATGGACGCTCCTTTCCTGGTTCTTTCAGTGGATATTCCACTGGGTCAGATATTACGGCCATCCCAATCCCGCCTGGGCCGTCGGGCTGATGTCGGCCTTTTTCGGTGCGCTGGCCTGCGGGATTTTGGCCCTGCTCGTCAGCCGTTCCGGCGCCGACATGCTCCGCGGCATGCGGCGGGTCACGGCCGTCCTCGGCTATTCCACCGAAAGTCTCATCTGTTGGGTCGGTGGAGTAACCGCCGGGCTCCTCCTGGCTTTCAGCCCGGTACTCTGGTCACAGTCGGTCATCGTGGAGGTCTACAGCCTCAACGCCTTCTTCCTGATGCTCATCATCCTGCTGGCCTACCGCTGGATGTGCCGGCCCAAAGACGACAAGATCCTCTACGTCACCGCCTTCATCTTCGGTCTCGGACTCACCAACCACCAGACCCTCCTCTTCATTTCCATCGGGTTGCTGGCCGCCATCTGGTTCCGCGACCGCGCCCTCTTCCGCGACAGCATCGCCGTCGGCTTCGTGGCCGTATCCGCTTACCTCTTCTGGAAAGCAACTCAGCTGCCCTCCACGGGCCCCGCCGCCGCCCAGGCGGCCCGCACCCGTCTTTTTACGGAGACCCTCGCGGTGCTTTTTCTCCTCTCGCCGGTCGGCCTTTACCTGATCGAACGCAAGATCATGACCGAGTGGAAACGCGTCTTCCTGATCATCGCCTGTACCGCCCTGGGACTCTCCTTCTACGCCTACATGCCTTTCGCGTCCGAACAGAATCCCCCCATGAACTGGGGTTACCCCCGCACCCTGGAAGGGTTCAAGCACGCCATCACCCGCGGACAGTACGAAAAGGTCACCCTCTCCAACGTCTTCGCCAATCCCGGCAAGTTCATGCAACAGCTCGGTGCCTATTTCCACGACCTTCGCGGCCAGTACACCGCCCCCATCGCCGCCGTGGCCCTGGTTCCTTTCCTTTTCCTCTTCCGTCTCGAACGCCGCATGCGCGACTGGCTGCTGACCACGCTCTGGGCCTTCTTCTCCCTTAGCATCATGTTGATCATCTTCCTCAACCCCAAGCTGGATATCCAAACCCTCTTCATCCAACGGGTGCAGCTCATCCAGTCCCACGCCGTCTTCGCGATCTGGCTCGGTTACGGACTGATCTCCGCGCTCACGATCCTGGAAACCTCCTTCCTCGGCCGCCGTATCCCGGCTGTGTCCCGTCTGGCAGGCGTGACCGTCGTCGCCCTGCTGCCCCTTGTGCTCGTATGGCAGAACGCCTACGACAAGGAACAGATCCGCATCGTCGGCGGCGCCGAGCAGAACGGCCATGACTTCGGCTGGCAGTTCGGTGCCTGGGAACTCCGCGGCGCCCACGCCATCCTGGAAGAAATCAGCCCGGAAGAACGCAAGTCCTACCCCAATCCCGATTACCCGCCCGAAATGGGTACCAATGCTATTTTCTTCGGCGGCACCGACCCCGGCCGCTTCGTGCCGACCTACATGATCTACTCCGCCAAGGTCCGCCCCGATGTCTATCTCATCACCCAAAACGCCCTCGCCGATAATACCTATATGAACGTCATGCGCGATCTCTACGGCGACGAAATATGGATTCCCTCCCAGCAGGACAGCAACTTCGCCTTCAAGAAGTACGTCGAGGACGTCCGTGCCGGCCGGATTCCCCCGGGCGCAGCGGTTACTTTCGAAAACGGCCGCGTCAGCGTCCAAGGCGTCCAGGGCGTGATGATGATCAACGGCATTCTCGCCCGCATGATTTTCGAAGCCAACAAGGCCACCCACGATTTCTACGTCGAAGAAAGCTACGTCATTCCCTGGATGTACCCCTACCTCCAGCCGCACGGCCTGATCATGAAACTCAACAGCGAACCCCTCCCCCGGCTGACCCCCGAAATGGTCAAGAACGACCGCGATTTCTGGGACTGGTACTGCAAGCGCCTCCTCGGCAACAAGAAGTTCCTGCGCGACGTGGTCGCGCGCAAGACCTTCTCGAAACTACGCAGCGCCATCGCCGGCCTCTACGCCGCCAGGCACATGTTCGCCGAGTCGGAATACGCCTTCAAACAGGCCATCGCCCTTTACCCCCTCAGCCCGGAAGCCAATTTCCGCCTGGCCGATGTCTACATGCAGCAGCGCCGCTTCGCCGACGCCCGCCGGCTGGTGGAGGACTTCCTCAAGCAGGATCCCGGTAACGACAAGGTGCGTGACTTCCTCTCGCAGATCGTCAACGCCGAAACGGCCGACACCCGCCGGCGCGAACTCGAACAGGCCTTCGCCGAAAAACGCGCCACGCTCAACGATGCTTTCGAGCTCGCCGATCTCTACCGTAAACTCAACCTGCAGCCGATGCTCAACCAACTCACCGACCGCCTCCTCTCCGACACCAACCTGCCCCCGTCGGTCTGCCTGCGCGTCGCCCAAATCTTCGCCGATGCCAAGCAGTTCCCGCGCCTGGCGGCGGCCCTGCAGAAGTACCTTGCCCGCGATCCCGGCAACACCCGGATATGGATGGACCTCGCCGCCGCCCAGGTCGCCGCGGGCCGCAGCAACGAGGCGATTTCATCCCTGGCCCATGCCGTCAAGCTCGGCGGGGAACCGGTGCGCGACGCGGCCCGCAAAGACCGCCGCTTCGATCCAATCCGCAACGATCCCGCTTTCCAAAAACTCGTGCCGCCGGTCCAAAGCAACTTCAAACTGCCTATCCAGGGACTCTGAACGGGAAGCGAACGGTGAACACAGCTACGCATCATGCAACCAGATGGCACAACTAGAACCGCCGCCGGCTGCCGCCAGCCTCCCCGCGGGACCCAGAACAGCAGCATCCCCAGGGCCGCCAGCGCCGGCATCAGATACAGGCTCACGGCACGGCTTTCCAAGACCGCCCGGCCGATCATGGTTCCCCCGTAATTGTATATCAGCAGGCGGTGTCTTCCTGCCGCTCTGTGGCCGCAAAGCGACCCGCAGAATACCCGCCAGCACCCGTCACTCAGCGCGCCCCGCGGGTTCGCTTGACCAGATCACGGACTTCCTCATAGGCCGCCGGCGGCATGTCGGCCACGCGCGGCAATAGCGACTCCGCCAGGCGCAGGGCCTCCGCCCGCCGCCCCTGCTTTTCGAGCAGCCGCGCGATGTGAAGCGTGACCACGGCACTGCCGGGCCGCATGGACATGGCCTGATCAAGCGCCTCCCGCGACCGCTGATAATGCCCCGTTTCCATGGCCACCACTCCCAGGGTATCCCAGGCCGCGCCGTTACGGGGTCCTTTCCGTACCGCCTCCTCGGCGATCGGCAACGCCTCCTTATCGCGTCCCTGCTTGTGAAGAACCCACGCCAACTCGTTCAGCGCCCACGCCGTGCGCTGCTGGGCGAGACTGACCCGGAAACAGTCCTCCGCCAGCGCATATTCTTCCCGCAAAAGATGCAGTCCACCAAGGACCAGGTTGCCGACCGCGTTCTCCGGGTCCACCTTGAGTAACTGCTCGGCATGCTCCTCGGCGTCCGCGCGGTTGGCCTGACGCATGTCAATCTGCAGAATGAGTTCCAGCGCCCGCCGGTTGTCGGGCCTGATCTTAAGCAGCGCCAGCAGATTCTCGCGCGCCGCATCGAAGTCCCCCTGGCCCAGGGCGAGTTCTGCCAAGGCCATCCTTACACTGGGGTATCCGCCCCCCTTCTTCTTGATCTTCTCCAAACAGCGGTCCACGGTCTTGGTGTCGCCATCCTGCTGGGCCATCACCGCCAAGGCCGCCCAGGCTTTCATGTTCTCAGGATCCTTCTCGACCAGGCTCTCGAGCAGCTTGCGGGCCTCAGTCCGATTGCCTACCAGGGACTCCAAGGCCACCCGCTCCAGCAGGATCACCGCCGCCGGGACCTTCAGCGCCGCCAGCCGATCGAGGTAGTTGCGTGCGGTGTCGAAATCACCTCTGCGCATCGCTATCCGCGCCAAGCCCAGCAACGCCGCCGTGTTGTGCGGATCCTTGCGCAGCACGTCCAGATACGTCTTGCGGCTTTCCTCCACGCGGTTCTGCCGGAAATAGAGTGTCGCCAAGGCAAGCTGTACCGGCGACCCGCGCGCGCCCAACCGCACCGCATTCTCCAAATCCGCAATAGCCATGTTGGGTTTCCCGGAAAGCGCCCACGCAAAACCCCGATCGAGAAATGCCTCCGGCCGCCGCACATAGCCGAAATGATAGGCCAGCGACCAGATCTTGAGCTTGGAGCGGAGCCCCTTTACGAAGCCGTCGAACTCTGCCTGAATCTTGGCGGCCTCCGGCATCTTTTCACGATCGGCCAGCATCAGCATGTTCAGGAGAGCACTGACGTTGTTGGTGTCGATGCGGCGGGCCTCCGCGTAAGCCCTGAAGGCCAGCCCGGGGCGCTCCATCTCCTCTAACGCATAACCCAAATTGTCGGCGGCCTTGCTGACGTAGCGCGCCGCCCAACGGTACCAGCCCTGTAACAAACCCCGCCGCTGCGCCATCTCGGCCAACGCCCGCCCCTCGGTTTCCCAAAAAGACAGGTGCGACTCGAACACCGCCGCCGCATCCACCCCCTTGTAGTCCGGCACTCCCCGGTAAAGAACACGTTGCGGCAATTCTTGATACCCGTTGGCAAGCCAGAGATCGGGATTGCCCATCACCATGAGATCCCCGGCGGCTCCGGGATCACGCCGCAGCCATTCTCCCAACAGGGGGCGCACCCCGATCCGCGCCATTACCTGCAACCGTGGATCATCGAAAAGCGTGGATATGTAGTCGAGATAAGGAGACGCACCCGCCCGCGCCATGCTCAGGAGCCGGATGTTCTTACCTTGGTCATGGGCCGTAATCACGATGTTGTCATCCAGCGCGCCGTCGCTCACCAGCCACTTCGCCGGTCCCATCCCGGCAACGATCTCGTCGGCCAGCCGGATAATCGCCCCCGCCTGGCGCCCATCGGCCACGCGCCCGTTCATCACCAGCGCCAAAAGCACGACCACACCCAATCCCGGCAGATACAACGGTCTCATGACCCTCTTGACGGCCGCCGGAACACGCGTATCGAAGCGGCTTCGCTGCGAAATCACGATGTACCAGTAACCGGCCAGATAACCCATCCACGTGGCCGCCACCATGTAGGGAGTCACCAGCAAAGGGCGCCATTTCAGCAGCGACCACGGCGCTATCCTGGCATTGAAAAGAACCGCCAGACCGATTACTGCCAGAACCGCGTTCAACATGTATGACCCACGCACCGTGGCGCGGTTGCCGCCGCGCTTGCGTACGAAAATGATGATTCCCGGCAGAACCGTCACTATGAAGACCAGCAACCAGCCCACCTGCGGCACACTCTTGGCTATCGCCCGGTATTGTTCGCGCCAGACGAACCACAGCGCCTCGAAATAGGTGTGGAACCCCCGCCAGCCGAACGCCGCGCTGGCCTGGTACTGACGCGCAAACAGAAAATACAAAGAGAGCCCGGCCAGGTAGCACCCGAGCATTCCCAGCAGTGGACCGGCCCGCAACATCCCGCGCCGCCAGCATACGAACAGCACCGCCACCGCCGCAACCGGAGCCCACGTTATCAAGGTCGCGAATTCCGTCGTCCCGATCCCGTAAAGCAATGCCGCCGGATACAGCAACCATGTCTTGCCGCCCCGGCCGACATGCACGACCACGGCGACAAAAACCAGCCCCAGCAACACGTCGAACGCCGCCGGATGCGCGCGCGTGCCAACGATCCATACCGGTATGCTCACTGCGGCGAACACCGCCGCCGCCGCACCGCTTATCAGCCCCACCCGCCCCGCATCAAAATGGGCTTCGGCCTCTTCCTGCATGCGATCATGCGGTATCAGGCTCACCAGATAGAAAATCAGCGCCACCGCCGCCGCGCCGCAAAACGCACTGAAGACATTGACCTTGAAGGCCAGTCCCCCCACCGGCACCATCGCCAGCATCTTGACAAACCAGCCCCATACCTGGTGCGACATCGGGGGAAAGGGGTCCAAACCGGCGTGCTGTGCCAACAGTGCCGCCGATTCCCCGGGAAACGCCCCCGGCGAAAGCGTAATCAAGTACAGCACCAGGACACCGGCGAAAATGGCCGCCGCAATCATCCGCCGATAGGATTCGTTCACAGGAACCCTCTCCGAATCACGGTTGTCTTCCTAGCACTACGCATTTTCCTCACATATCATAACCGGTCGCCGGTTGAAAGAACAACTCACAGCTCCCGGCCCGCCGTATCGCAATATTTGCTTGAGAAGTAATGCTCCATGCGTTAATCACATCCGGCAATGAAAACCCGTCCGCCATGTCCGTCACAACTGGCCCTGGGCCTGATCGCCGCCGTGCTCCTTTCAGGCTCCGGCTGCGCGAATCTCGTCCAGCAAAGAAAAAGCGCCGCCATGCAAACGCGCGAGGATATTCTCGTGCTTCAGGAAAAAGTCGAGCACCTCGCCGCCCGCGTGGATGCAATGGAAACGGAAGTCGAAAACATCCAGCAGGAATTCCAGCAACAGGCCGCCGCGAACTCCGCCGACCGCAGCCGCACCGCCGCCGCCTTCGAACAGCGCGTTGCCGATCTGGAAAAAGCACTCGCGCGTCTCGAAAAAGAACGCGCCGCCGATCGCCAGGCAATCATCGACCAACTCAGCCGTAAGATCGCCGAGGTACTGCGCAAGTCCGGCAGTGCCCCCACCGGCCGTCGGGTGAATCGGGGCTCGGACTACGGATACGAGCATGTCGTCAAGGCGGGTGAAACCCTATCGGAAATAGCCGCCGCCTACGGCGTGACAGTGCGCAGCATCGTGGAAGCCAACGATATCCCCAATCCCGATCGCCTCCGCGTCGGACAGAAACTCTTTATCCCCGAATGAATCCCGTCGCGCACGCAATGGACTTATGCAGACAATGACCTGGTATCTCAAGAAAAGTGATGGCTCGGTCTACGGACCGGTGAGCCTCGACGTTCTCGCGGCATGGGCCGCGGAAGGGCGTATCGCCCCCGGCGAGACAGTCTCGCCCGACCGCCGGACCTGGCGGACGGCCTCGGAACTGCCGGAACTGGAGATGAACTGGCTCGTGGAACTCGAAGACGGTTCGTTCTACGGCCCGATTCACGCCTCCGCCGCCGCCGAGGCGGTGCAGCGCGGCAGCCTCGCCTTCGGCACCGTTCTCCTGCACCGCACTTCGCGCGAAAGGAAACTCGCCGGCGAACTGCTCTGCCGCATTCTCCTCGAAAAACTGGATGCCGTACAAAACCAGCCGGATCAGCAGCCCCCTGCCGGTGCTCCTCCCGGGTGGAAGGAACTCGCCCTGGAACGTGACGCCTTGCGCCGCGAAGTGACGAAGTGGCGGCACCTGCATGAACAGGAAGTCCGGGAAAGGGAACACCTCGAAGAGCGCCTGGCCGAGACCGTCCGCGCCCTTCACGAAGAGCAACGCTCCTCCCATTCCGAAATCGCCGAACTCCGCCGCCGCCTCCAGGCGCTCCAACAACAACCCCCGGTTCCCCCGCCCACGGGGCAGGCTCCCCAGGGCGAATCAGACTCCGCGGCTCTTCGCGAGGCTTACGAGGGCCTGCGGCGTACGAATGAGAATCTGCTCCGCGACCTCAACGCCCGATCCGCCGAGATAGAAAAACTGGCGCGCGAAAAAATCCAGCAGTGCCGTGACAGCGAAAACCGTATCCGCCGCCTCGAAGAAGACCTGCGGGAAGCCCGCGAAAACGCCGAGCAAACGCGCATCCAACTTGCGGAACTCCAACAGACTCACCTCCAACTGGTGCATTCATACCGGGAAATGAATGAACGTATGATCCTGATGCGCAGCTCCGCCCCTCAGAAAACCCCGGCAGCACCTCCGCCGTCACCCGCGCCACAATCCAAGCAGCCGGCACCACCACCGTCCGGTCCGCCGGCCCCGCCCCCGCCCGCTCCGGAAACGGCTCCCCGCCGCCACGTCAAGTTGCGCCTCGACCGCTGAGACGGCCTTCATCTGAAAAAGGCGTCACCCAGCAGCCAGCCCATGTCCGCCGACTCCACATATGCCCACCCCAGCGACGGTACCGGACAACTCACAAGAGCGCGGGCGCTACGCCCGTGTCCGCGGTGAAAGAGACCCGGTCGCCCCAGCCTGGCAGATCTCACCACCTGTTCATCAAAGAATAACGCCGGCTTGAAGACTCCTTCCTCGATCCTACCCGGACGCGGCCCCCCGCCTGAGTCAATCAGGATACGCCCCTCACCATCCAACAGCCAGGCCCGTAGTACCGGCGCCGCTTCCGTCCCCGAAGATATCGCCCTCCGCGCGGCGGGTCTGGCGTAGTTCTCCACGATCGCCTCGACCAGCAAGTCTATTCCGGCCACCCCCAACAGCCCGCCCTCGCGACCGTGAATTGGAACCGAACAAGTCAGCACCAGAGTATGCCCGTCGATGTCTACATACGGCCGGCTCCATACCGGCGCGTCGGCCTCAACGGCCCGCCGGTACCACGGCCTGCGGCGCGGGTCGTAGTCGGCAGGATAGTCGCCCGACCCCGGATAACACATGTACTCACCGCCTTCCAACCCCACGTAGGCCCACTTGACCACAGTGCCCGGCACCCTGATACACCAGTGCGGATCCTTTTCACGATCAATGCGGCTGCCCTCGAGAATCCCGCGCATTTCTTCTCTCAAGGGGGCCAAACGGCGGAAACTCTCCTCCGATTCGCGAAACGTATGACCTTCGGGAACCTTGCAGGCCGGGTATTCCAGGCTGACGCGCATGCCGTAAGCCGGGGCGTACGCCAACCCCGGCACACCCTCACCATGCCGGCCGAAGGCCTTGTACTCATACACCGCCGTCCCGGCCGGCCTGCCGTGCTCGAGCAGCAGGGCACTGCTGCGTGCCAGATGAATCGCCTTCTCTTCAAGGCGTACGAAATGACTATCTATCAGGTGACTGCGCCGCGCCACGGACGACTGGAACGCCGCCAGGCGGTTCTCCCGCAAGTGCGCAAGCCGCATGGACTTGATCCGGGCGTACAACCCCAAGCTGCCTCCCACACCCGCAATGCCGAATGCCGCCAGCAACGCCACCAGCGCACCGTAACGGTGGCGCCCGAGAATGCGCGCGTATTTCTGAATCAGCGTATCCGGCTTCGCCCGGACTTCTTCGCCACGCAGAAACCGGCGGATATCATCCGCCAGCTCCCGGACAGTAGCGTAGCGCTCGTCCATCCTCAACGCCGTCGCCCGGCGCACAATGGCCTTGATTTCCACCGGTACCCGCTCACCGGCCACGGCGTGTTCCAGCGGTGCCAGCCTGCCCTCCTCGGCATTGCGCAGCATCTCCCGCAGGGTCTCTCCCTCCCGAGCCGGCTTGAGCAACGTCAACTCGAAAAGCATTATCCCAAGCGCATAAAGATCACTGCGCTCGTCCACCCGCGTGCACTCGCCGCGGGCCTGTTCCGGGGCCATGTAACGCGGCGTGCCGATGACCTTGCATTCGTCGGACGGTGACGGAACGACGTTCTCCGCGCACTCCCCGCCCTCCCCCTTCCCGGAAACCACCCGCGCCACCCCCCAATCCATGACGTACACCTCCCCGAACTCGCCGATCATGATATTGTCGGGCTTGAGATCGCGGTGGATCACTCCCTTGCTGTGGGCAAAAGCGATCGCATCACACACTCTCAGAAAAACCGCCAGCCGGGCGTGCAGGGAATGTTCACCGTCCGGACGCCCGCGCGCGCGGTACTGCCCCCGCGTCTCGGCGATGAATTCTCTGAGGGTCTTGCCATGCACCAACTTCATCGCAAACGAAACGCTGCCTTCCGGAGAAATGTTGAGGCTGTAGATCGGGACGATGTTGGGATGATCAAGCTGCGCAGTGACCTGCGCTTCGCCGATGAAACGCCGCAGGACATCCTCCGAAACCGGTTCGGCCTTGAGGATCTTGACCGCAACCTTCCTGCGCAGATCGCGGTCCCGGCCGACGACGATCGTACCCATGGCGCCTTCGGCGATGGTATCGAACAGGTCGTAGCGGATGGATTCCATCACCGAAGAGGCCCCAGCCCGACCGGTCACCTCGACCGGCATCATCGCCGCCGCGCGGCGGTAGGTGTCGTCCGAAATAACGCCCCGGCGGCGCAGGTAGGACAGGAATTCGTCCTCCTCGGATGCGGCCTCCGCCTTCTTATCGTCCCGGCGGCTGCGGAATTCGGTATAGGTCGCCTCCAGCTCAGACTCGTCCAGACTCAACGTCCGCCGAAAAATCTCCAGCGCATGCTCGTCCATCGCCATGCCGCTCATGCAGGCGGTACTCAGCGCCCGCCGTACATTTCCTCGTAATAGGTCCGGTACTCTCCGCTGCGCACATGCCTGAGCCAGTCATCGTGCGTCCGATACCATTCCACCGTCGCCGCCAAGGCATCCTCGAAGCTGAAACGTGGACGCCACCCGAGTTCGCGGCGGATCTTGGACGCATCCATGGCATAGCGCCGGTCGTGGCCGGGCCGATCTTTTACAAATGTTATCAGGCTCTCGGGCTTACCCAGATACTTCAGGATCCGCTGGACCACCTCGATGTTCGGCATTTCATTCATCGCACCGATGTTATAGACCTCGCCCGGCCGCCCGCGCCGCATCACCAGGTCCACCGCCGCGCAATGATCCTCCACGTATATCCAGTCGCGCACGTTGCGCCCATCCCCGTATACCGGCAAAGGACGCTCTTCCAAGGCATTGGCGATCATCAAGGGAATCAGCTTTTCCGGAAACTGATAGGGCCCGAAATTGTTCGAACAACGCGTTATCACCGCCGCGATCCCATGCGAATGCCAGGCGGCATGCACCAGCAGATCGGCCGCCGCCTTGGTGGCCGCATAGGGATTGTTCGGCGCCAAAGGCGTTTCCTCGGTGAAAACCCCCTCGCTTCCCAGGTCGCCGTAGACCTCGTCCGTCGAAACCTGAACATAACGGCCGACCCCGCTGCGCCGCGCCGCGTCGAGCAACAACTGCGTCCCCAGAATATTAGTCAAAATGAACCGGTCAGCCCCCATGTGCAGGCTGCGGTCGACATGACTCTCGGCCGCAAAATTGACTACCGCGTCGAAGGGGCCCTCGCCGAAACCCCTCTCCAGATCCGATTCGAGAGCCAGATCACCGCGGACAAAACGGTAACGCGGATCATCCTCCAGCCCGGCGAGGTTCTCCAGGTTGCCGGCGTAAGTCAAGGCATCGAAATTGACCACCTCGATATCGTCGTGCTCGCGCAGAACGTATCGGATGAAATTGGACCCGATGAATCCTGCCCCTCCGGTAACAAGAATCTTCACGCCAACCAGCCCTCCTCTTCGAGATACTCCCGCAGGCCCACCCGCCATTCCGGCATCCGCCGACCCGTCCATATCAGGAAACGATGCTTGTTCAACACCGTGTACGGCGGGCGCGGCGCCGCCCGCTCGAGTTCCTCGCTCGTAATCGGCTCCACCGGCGTCCCCGGCGCCGCCAGCGCCGCGATCTCACGCGCAAATTCGTACCACGAACACTCGCCCTCCGCCGAAACGTGCACCACCCCGCCGTGCTCCAACTCCAGCAGATCAAGCAAAGCCTCCGCCAAATGCCGCGTATAGGTCGGCGCGGTTATCTGATCGTCCACCACCTTGAGCACCTCGCCGGGATGCTCCCATATCCGCCGCATGATCGCCTTGACGAAGTTGTGGCCGTGCCGTCCGAAAAGCGCTTGCGTGCGCACAATCAGAAAACGTCCCCCCTCGGCGCGCACCTCCTTTTCCCCCGCCAGCTTGCTCGCCCCGTACACGTTTATCGGGTCCGGCCGGTCTTCCTCACGATAGGGACGCTTCAGCTTGCCGTTGAATACGTAGTCGGTACTTATGTGCATCAGGCGCATCTTCTTCTTGCGGCACGCCCGGGCAATGTTGCCCGCCCCCTGCGCATTGACCGCGTGCGCCGCCGCCCGCTCCTTCTCGGCCCCGTCGACGTTCGTGTAGGCCGCACAGTTGACCACCCAGTCGGAAACCGGCAATACTCCCAACACGTCGCGGAACTTGGTGAGATCAATCTCCGGCAGGTCCAACCCCTGAATTTCCAGGTCGCGCCGCCGGCCGGCCGCAACCAGGTCACTGCCCAGCATCCCCCGGCTGCCGACGACGGTGACTTTCATTCCAGTGACACCCCCTCGCCGCCCAGGCGCGCGGCCATGATGTTGGCGCGCAGCAAGGCGCCGTGGTTCTCGCCCGCATCCACCCACCAGCCTTCGACGATCTCGTATTCCATCTCGCCGCGTTCAATGTAATGATTGTTGACATCCGTAATCTCCAGCTCACCGCGCGCCGACGGTTTCAAACCCCGCACCACGTCGAAAACGTCCGCCGGGTACATGTAGACCCCGATCACCGCCAGGCGCCCGACATCCTCGCGCGGCTTCTCGATCACCCCGGTGATACGCTCCCCCTCGAGTTGCGCGATCCCGTATTCCCAGGGATGCTCGACCTCCTTCAGGAATATTCGTGCCCCCCTCTGCTGGCGGCGAAAAGACTCCACGCCGCTACGGATCCCCCTTTCGAGAAGGTTGTCACCGAGTACGACCACGACCTTGTCGCCCTCGACGAATTCCTCCGCCAAACCCAGCGCGTCGGCAATGCCGCCCTCGCCTTCCTGGTATGTGTAGTGAATCCGCTTCAACCCGAAATCGCGGCCGTTGCCCAGCAGCCTCAGAAACTCACCGGCGCCGTTGCCCCCGGTCACGATCATTATGTCCGTGATGCCCGCCTCCACCAGCATCTGGATCGGGTAGTAGATCATGGGCCGGTCATACACCGGCAACAGATGCTTGTTGGTGATCTTCGTCAGGGGATACAATCGCGTTCCCAGTCCGCCTGCCAATACCACGCCTTTCATCCTCGCTCGTCTCCTGTCGGCAGGCTACTTTATCCGCTGCCGCATACTCTTGGCAACATCCGGCTCTTCCTCCCCCCCCGCACGCGGAAGTTCACGACATCTTCGGATCGCCCCACTCGTCTGAGAGGTCTATCTCCTCGCTTTCCTCCCCCCCGCCGGAAAGCCGCCGCACGAAGTAGATCGCCGCCGCAAACAACCCCAGCGGCAATACCGCCCCGTATACCAACAGTTGCAGAAAACTAAAGTTGTATATCGACGGCGGACCCTGGCGATACAGGTTCCAGAATATCAGCAGGCAACTGGTCCAGACGGTCGTGAAGTTCGGCAGGGCGTCTCCCGAACGCATCAGGTGTATGCCCGGAAAACGACGCCGCGAAAACGGAAAAAAGAGATTCGAACCCATGAACCCGAGTTGGTCTTCCAAAACGTGTATCGAGTAGCCCGCCATGATCACCACCGCCGCCTTCCAGCTCCACAGCGCCCACCCCGCCAGCGCGAACAACGCCCCGATAACGAAGCTGTGCGACCACTCCCGATGCCACGGCAGAAAATGAATCACCACCCGACCGCTCTCATCGCGCGTGAAAGCGAACGTCGGGCCATCGAAGATGTCCACGCTCGTCGTCGCATCGTACGTCTGCACAACCGGAAACGCCAGCTTCGCCCGGCCGACCCGCTCGTCCCCTCCCGTGCCCGGAACGGGGACCTGCCCGGTATTCACCACCGGCCCGAACCGTACCAGAACCTCCCCGGCATCGGGATCGAACTTGACCACATACTGGCGCCAGAAATCCGCTCCGAGCCGGATGGTGTTCAGCTTTATCCGCACCCGTCGGCCCTCCTCACCCGCGCGCCTCACGGCATCCGCCAGTGCATCCGCGATGGCCTGCGGATCGGGATTCTCGGGGTCCGGATCGACGTACATCTCGTGGCGGTAGAAAAACCTGTAGAACTTGAAGTCCAGCGTGTCCGGCAGGAGCCCGAAAGCTCCTCCCAGGATAAAATATAGAGGGTTGCCCTCCTGCGCCGCCTGCACCGCCCACGGGCAGAACGACGCCGCCGCCACCCCGGAAATAAAATGTGATATACCCTTCATACCAAATGCAAAAAGGCCGCCACGTGATGCCCGACGCCCGACATGTTGCAGGCGATCGGCAACAACAGGATGCCGAGACAGTTCAGCCGCCGTGATGCAAAAAGCACCGGGATGAGTCCGATCCCTGTACCCACCGCGGCAATGAAAATCCCCACCCAGCCGGTGATGGCGTATACCAGCGCCATGATGATCACCAGCGCCGCCGCCGACACGTAGCGGTAGTTGAACCTCCGGATCAGCCATATGATCCCGCGCGTCAGCGGTTCCATCATCAGATACGCCGCCGCACCGCCGATAGCAACCGCGCCCAGAATCATGAAATAGTCATAGTACGTGCGCGGGGTGTAGAGCGTCCGGATCAACCAGGCGCCTCCGCCACGCGTAATACCCAGCCCCGGAACAAAGGCCAGCATGAAAGCACCGGTATAGTAGACCAGTTTGGAAACCCCCTGCGACATCAGGAAGACGCGCTCGTCGCGCTGGGCGGTGGCATGCCCTGCCAGGAGTCCCCCCACACCACCGGTGATCACCGGAAAGAAGGCCGCGAAACCACCCCCCAGCCCACCCGCCCCGACGCTGCGCAGAATAACGTCCCCGTCTATATCCAGGGATGCGGCGACATGCTGCTCCGGCACGGAAACGCCGCTTATCATGTTCACCAGACACCAGGGGACCGCGAACAGCCCGACGAACGCCGGCATGATGTTCTGAAAAGCCATGTCCGTCGAAACCGGCGAACGGTAGAGGAGGATGAACCCCAGCAGGCCCGCCAGCAGAAAAGTCGCCAGTCCCGCCAGAAGGGAACGCCATGCGTCGAAGAATTTCGACCAGCCCGCCGGGCCCCAGTTACCCCCCTTGGGCCACTCGGACATGAGAATATAGGTTATGATCACCCACAGGACCCAGTGCATATGCGGCCGCATGACCTGCTGGACCACCGGCAAATAGTGCGGGGCCAGAGGTCCCACCACCAGCACCAGGAAAAACACCCCCGCCAGGCCGCCGACCCCGGTGATCATGGCTCCCTCGAATCCCCGCCCGAACATGAGATACTTCTGCCCGGGCAACACGGTGAAAATCGCACTCTCATCCGGCGCCCCGAGGAAAACCGAGGGAATCGTGTTCAGCATGGACCAGCCCACGATCATTCCCGCGATGAACGGCAGGTACACCTCCGGCGGCAAGGTGACCCCGTGCGAGCCCAGGGTCAACACCAGGAGAACCAGCAACCCGATGACGTTGTAAACATGCAACCCCGGCAGGCACGAAAGTACCGTCGAAATCAGCGTGCCGATGAGCACCGACACCACTACTGTCAGTACCAGACTCATTCTCCGCCGTCCTCGACCACCACCTGATAGGCACCTTGAGGAACTATCTCCAACTGCCCGTGATATTCGGACACCTTCCCGCTCACCCGCACCCGCCGGCCCGTATCAAGCGCGTCGCGCGCCTCCCCGGAAACGAAACGATCCCACAGAACCACCTTTATTTCCCCACTGTCGTCCTTCAACTGATAAACCACCCCGCCGGGAATCGAACGCGCCTGACCCAATATACCCCGAACCCGCACGATGCGCCCTTTCATCTCGGGAGTGATCTTCGCTATCGGAAGAATCCCGCCCCCGCCGCTGCCGGCGTCCGGCGCATGCTGCGGGGCCCGCGTCAACTCGATATCCCGCGAATTGCTCACCTTGAGCTGAAGCCTGCCGCGGTAAACCGCCAAACGCCCGCGAACCACCAGATAGGCGCCCTTCTCCGGCCGCTTCGCCCGCAGATGGCGGGCGACCTTGTCCCAGTAGACCACCATCACCTGGGCCCCATCCTCTTCCAGCACCACCCGCCAGGGAGCCCGCGAACCCTCCCTGGGCGGCCGCACGTCCAGAACCCGCCCGCTCACTTCGACTTCCCGCCCCACCATGGATGGTTTCAAGGCGCTGATCGGCGTTCTCTCGTAGCGTCCCTCCGGCCGCACACCCGCGGAAACCGCCGCCGCCTCTTCTCCCTGCAGAAATTCGAGATCCCGGCCGCTCGCAAGCCGCAACTGAACCCGTCCGCGAAAAGTCCCCACGCTCACCCGCGCGCGCACCGCCGCGCCCGGCACCAGGCGGTCCTTGTCCGCGATCTCCGCATACGTGTCATCCCAGAAGGATATCCCCTTTTCGCCGGAAGAATCACTCACCCGAATCAGCCACGGCGCCCGGCTGTTGGGACGCGGCGCCCGAATGTCGCTTATCACACCTTTTACCATTATACTGCGGCCCACGTCGTTCGTGCTCACACTTCCCAGCGGCATCAGGGGGAGTTCCGCCCGCGTCAGTATGAGCTGGTCGGGACTCTGCAGGCGCATCATCACCCGGTCGTCGGCCGCTACGCTGAGGCTGCCGGCGACTTCAACCTTGTCCCCCATTCGCGGCACCCGCCCGGAGGCCACCAGCTCCCGCGCCTGCGCCCGGTAAGCCGTCACCGGAATCTCACCGCTGCCGTCGTCGACCGTAAACCGCAGACTGCGCACCGCATCCCCCTCCCGGTATATGCGCGCATCGCTGCTCACCAGTCCCGCCACCCGCACGTAGGCGAAATTCATCGTCGGACGGATATCTCCCACGCGGATACGCGGCACCTCCCGGTGGGTGGCCATCAGATACAAGAAAAACAGCCCCACCGTCGCCAGCAGAAGCGCCAGGTAACGAAACAGCCGCACGCTCAACCTTTTGCGGATCCGCGCCCCGCAATACGGACAACGTGTCAGCGGACCGACGAAACGCCCGCAACTCGGACAGATGATCTGCTCGCGATATTCCTGCTGGCCGGGAAGACTTTCCGCGTTCATAGCCACCACCCTCATGCTTACGGACCCTCACAAGCGCCGCACTCGTTCATTGCCAATCTAACCCGCCCGCCCGCAAAATGAAAGCCAGTTCCCGCCGGTGCCGGCCCCTACGGGGCCGAAAAAAAAGCACGCAAGATGCTCTTTACAAAGCTCACCGCCACCTTTATAGTCCGGCCTCGACACAAACAGAAAGCAGAAAGAAGTAGAGGAGAAGCGTCTGAATCAGACCATGGATGCGGAGACCAAAGAGGCCCTGCGCCACGAGTTTCAGCGGCACGAGCGCGATACCGGTTCGGTGGACGTGCAGGTGGCTTTGTTGACGCGACGAATTCGCGAACTCACCGAGCACCTCCAGCGACACAAGAAAGACAACAGCTCGCGCCGCGGTCTCATTATGCTCGTCAGCAAGCGGCGTCGTCTCTTGAATTACCTGAACCGCAAGGATACCGCGCGCTACAGGGAACTCATCGGCCGACTCGGTCTTCGCCGGTAATTCGGGGATCTCGCGTTCCATTTCGTCACGAAATGGATTCTGCCGGAAGGCGATGAATCAACCCTGCGTTCTTCATCCCCCCGCGCAAACCGCGTACCCCCGGAACCCCCGGCCCGAATCCAGGATCAAGTGATTCAGATACAGGGAGAAAAAACAGCATGAACAAGAACATCATCGCAGTCGAACCCGAAATCGGCGGCCGTAAGATCCGTCTCGAAACCGGCCTGCTCGCCCGCCAGGCGGGCGGCTCCGTCACCGCCAGAATCGGCGATACCATCGTCTTTTCGGCCGCAACCGCATCCAAGAGCGTGCGCGAAGGCATAGATTTCTTCCCCCTTCAGGTGGAATATCGCGAAAAATTCTACGCCGCCGGACGTTTCCCCGGAGGCTATTTCAAACGCGAGGCGCGCCCCACGGAAAAGGAAATCGTCACCGCCCGCGCCACCGACCGCCCAATCCGCCCCCTCTTCCCCGAGGACTACCGCAACGACGTCCAGATCATGAATACACTTCTGTGCGCCGACGGCGACTTCGACGCCGATATCCTCAGCATCACCGCCGCCAGCGCCTCCCTGACCCTCTCGGATATCCCCTTCCTCGGCCCCATCGCCGCCGTCCGTATCGGACGCGTTGACGGCGAATTCATCGTCAATCCCACCCACGCCGAACTCGACAACAGCGATCTCGACCTGCTCTACGTCGGTACCCGCGATCTGCCCATGATGATCGAAGGCAGCGCCCGCGAAGTGCCCGATGAGGTCATTCCCGCAGCCATGCGTTTCGCCCAGCCGTTCGTCACCCGACTGGTCGAGGCCCAGCTCGAGCTGCGCCGCATGTGCGGCCTTCCCGACAAGGAAATTTCCATACCCGAAAAGGACGACTCCCTTCTCGAACGCCTGCGCGGACTGGCCGCCGACCGCATGCACACGGCGCTCACCATATCCGCCAAACGGGATCGCAGCCGCACCCTCGACCAACTCTATGATGAAATCCTGGCCTCCCTCAGGGAAGAAAACCCCGAACTGTCCGAGGAAGACTTCAAGAACGCTTTCCATGACCTTGAAAAAGAACTCGTCCGCCGCATGGTTCTCGAGGAAACCCGCCGCATTGACGGTCGCGGCTTCGATGAAGTCCGTCCGCTCGACGCCGCGGTCGGCATCCTGCCGCGCACCCACGGCTCCGCCCTCTTCTCCCGTGGAGAAACCCAGGCCTTGGCCACGATTACGCTCGGCACCATCTCCGATGCCCAGGCCATGGATGCCCTCGCCGGCGGACCGGATGAAAAACGTTTCATGCTCCACTACAACTTCCCGCCTTACAGCGTCGGCGAAGTCCGCCGGATCGGGTCACCCGGCCGGCGCGAAATAGGTCACGGCTCACTCGCGGAACGCTCCCTGGTTCCCGTCATGCCGCCCGACTACGTCTACACCGTGCGCGTGGTATCGGAAATCATGGAGTCCAACGGGTCGACCTCCATGGCCAGCGTCTGCGCCGGTTCACTCGCCCTCATGGACGCCGGCGTACCGACCACACGCAACGTCGCCGGAATCTCGATCGGCCTCATCACCGGAAAGGATCGTGCCGCCGTGCTCGTGGATATCCTCGGCGACGAAGACCATTGCGGCGACATGGATTTCAAACTCGCCGGCACCCGCCAGGGCGTCACCGGATTCCAGCTCGACCTCAAGATCCCCGGTCTTGATTGGGAAATCCTCGAGCAGGCCGTCGCCAAGTCGCACACCGCACGCATGCATATACTCGACTTCATGGACGGCGTCATGGCCGCCCCACGCGGCGATATCTCCCCCTACGCACCGCGCGTGGAACGCATCAAGATCGACCGCGAAAAAATCGGCGCCCTCATCGGACCCGGCGGCAAGACCATCCGCCGCATCACCGAAACCACCGGTGTGCAGATAGACGTCGAGGAAGACGGCACCGTGAATGTCTACAGTGCCGATAAACCCGCCATGGATGCCGCCATCCGCGAAATCGAGGCCGTCACCGCCGAGGCGGAAATCGGCAAGATCTACCGCGGCAAGGTCACCTCCATCAAGGACTTCGGCTGCTTCGTGGAAATCTTTCCCGGCAAGGAAGGACTCGTCCACGTCAGCGAATTGGCCAATTTCCGCGTCGGCCGCGTGGAGGATATCTGCAAGATCGGCGACCCGATGTGGGTCAAGTGTATCAGCATCGACGACCAGGGTCGCGTGCGCCTCAGCCGCCGCGCCGCCCTGGACGACCGTCGCGAACAGGGCCTCGAAGAGCCCGGCGAGGAACAGCCGCCCGCCGGTGCCGCACAGCATGCCCAGCCCCAACGCGACTCCCGCCGCGAATCTCGGCGGGGTTCCGACCGCCGTGGCGGTCGGCGGCGACGGCGCTGACCGGACCCAGCGGCGTACGGCCGCAAGGTGACGGAATGAAAATTTCGCCCCAACTCAAGGAACGGGCGCGGCGGATCGCCCGCAAGCTCCGCCGCGCATATCCCGACGCCCGCTGCGAACTGAACTTCAACAATCCCCTGGAACTGCTCATCGCCGCCATCCTCTCCGCCCAGTGCACCGATGAACGCGTCAACCGTGTCACGCCGGAGCTCTTCCGCAAGTACCGCAGCGCCGCCGATTGGGCCGGCGTACCGCAGGCCGTGCTCGAAAATGAAATCCGTTCCACCGGGTTCTTCCGCAACAAGGCCCGCAACATCATCGCTCTCACCCGTCGTCTGGCGGAAGATTTCGGCGGACGCGTGCCCGACGATTTCGAGACACTCGTCTCGCTTCCCGGCATCGGACGCAAAACCGCCAACCTGATGATGGCCGTCGCCTTCCATAAGCCGGGACTCGTGGTCGATACCCACTGCCGCCGCGTCGCCCGTCGCCTGCAACTGACCGACAACAACGACCCGGCCCGAATCGAAGAGGATCTCAAGGCACTCATCCCGCGTACCTCCTGGGGTTCCTTCTCCCACACCATGGTCTTTCACGGCCGCTACTGCTGTACGGCCCGCAAACCGGCCTGCCGGAAATGCCCCGTGCGCGAGGATTGCCCCTCGCGCGACTATGCTTGAGGAGAGCGTCCATGGAAAAAAACTCACCCTCAGGACAAGCTTCACCGCCCTCGGACTTCAACCTCCCGCGTCTCCTGCGCGAAGTCTTCGATCCCCGTCCCGGTGAATCCGCACTCATCATGGTGGACGTTCCCCGCGACGGTGTCCCCGATAACCCCGCCTGGCGCAGCCGCCGCCGTATGGCCCGGGAATGGCGGAACGCCTTCCCCGGCTGCGGGCTGCCCCCGCCCCCTATTCTCCTATTCCCGGCGACCGGCGCCCATAACGCCCCCCTGCCCGCCACCGGACTCCTCGACGGCAAAGAAGAACGCTCCATCGCCGAAACGGTGGCCGCGTTCAACATCGTTCTCGCCATGACGGAGTTTTCCGCCACCGCCCCTCTCAGTGCCTTCGTCCGTCCCGGTCCCGGCGGATGCCGTATCGCCAGCATGCCGGGCGTATCGCCCGCCATGCAACATACCGCCCTGGCCGCCGATTACCGCCGTATCGCCCGCGTTGCCGACCGCCTGGCCCGCCTTTTGAACGATGCCGAATCCGCCCGCGCGGTCTTCTCGACCGGCGACGTCTTCGTTTTCGACCTGCGTCACCGCCGCGGACACGCCGACGGCGGCCGCTGCACACCCGACACCGATTTTCCCCTCATCAATCTTCCCGGCGGCGAAGCCTACATCGCGCCCTACGAGGGCGAAAGGCCCTCCGATCCCAGTCGTACCGCCGGCATCCTCCCCGTCCTCCGCGAAGGACGCATTCTCCGTCTCGAAGTCAGCGCCAACCGCGTCCGGGCCGTCCACGGCGACGGCGCGCCGGCCCGGGAACTTCAGCGCTTCTTCGCATGCGATCCGGCCCGCCGCAACATCGCCGAGCTCGGCCTCGGCTGCAACGAAAAGGCCGTCGTCAGCGGCAACATCATCGAGGATGAAAAAACCGGCTTTCACTGGGCATGCGGGCGCAGCGACCATCTTGGAGGAACAGTGGGTCCTGCCGGCTTCACCAACCGGGAATGTATCGTCCATCAGGACGAAGTCTATCCCCCCGGCGGCAAGCTCACTGTCCAGAGCCTCGTCCTCTCATTCCCACAAAACCCCTCCCTGGAGCTGATCAGAAACGGCACACTCATCAGCGATCCGTCTTCCCCGCCGGAATAACCGCCCGGCCCTCAAACCACCCCGAAAGGCGCCAGGAGTGAACCCAGTTCTTTCTCCAGGTCGCGTCCCGTCTCAGCCGCTATGCGTGCCTTTCCGGATGCCAGCAGCGCCCGCCGTAGGTCCCCGTCCCGCGCCGCCTTGTCCATCACCACCGCCAGCTCCTCGGCCTCGAAATCGTCCACGAGGATGCCCGCAGACCCTACGGCCTCCGGCATTCCGCCCGCCGCCCGTGCAATCACCGGAACTCCCGCATACATCGCCTCCAGCAAGGGCAGACAGTATCCCTCGTGCCGGCTGGCGGTGACGAACACCCGCGCCCTGCGGTAACACGCCGCCAGCCCGGACGGCGAAACAAAACGCTCGAAACATACGTTCTCCAGTTTCAGTTCCCCGGCCAGCATGCGCAACATGGCCGTGTAACGCGGAACAGCCTTCCCGGAACCGGCCAGCACCAGGCGCGCATGAGGATTGATCGCCCGCGTGTACCACGCGAACGCCAGAATCAGATCCTCAACGCACTTGTTGGGCACCAGCCTTCCCACAAACAGGAAATTCACCAGCCCCCCCGCCAACTTCTCCACCTCCGCCGCGTCCGGCGCCACGTCCAGCCGCGCGGTGTCCAGCGGCGGCGGCCATACCCTGACCTCACCCACCCCCGTCATCCGCCGCAACTCCCCGGCATTGTAATCGGAAACCGCCCACACCGCATCCGCCGCCCCCGCCGCTGCCGGCAGGCGGGAACGCGCCTCCGCGAGTTCCCCCGCAATCCGATCATCGTAACCGCGGTACCATTCCGCCGGGGTGATATTGTGGTAGACGAGAATCCGCCGCGCGCGCGTACCCAGAAATACGTCCGTCGCCGGACTCTCGCTCGAATAATGATAAATGAGGACGTCGTCCCGCCCTCCGTCGTATTCCCCCAGCGGCCGCCAGTCACCCGCCGCCACGCGGTCGGCGGCGGTCCGTTCCGGGTCACTGAAAATCTCCGACGACGATCCCATTCGACGAAGAACGTCCCGGATCACCACCGCAATACCCGAAACCGCATCCCCCTCTGCGTACCCGGCCAGAATCTGGTCAACGCGCCTCACGAAATCAGCCCGTCCCTCCGCCGCTCCCGGCCGCCTTCTCCAATTGCTCGATCCTCCGCCGCAGTTCCCCTGTCTCCCGTCGGCGTCTCTGCCGTTCGAATTCCACCGCCGCGGCGATCAGTTCATTGATCGTGTTCTGCTGCAACGCCATGCGTTCATGCTGGTAGCGCAGCACCCTCCACAACAGCGCCCGTACCCATCCGGCCAGCATCCCGGCCGGCCCCTTGCGCCGCGGGACGTTGAAATCCCCGGTGTCCACACCGCAGCGCATTTGCAGCAGGCGCGAGTACGTCCGGTCGTATTCCTCTTCCGAGACGGCTTCCCGCAGCAGCAGGGCACTGTGTTGCGGCGCCAGGAACCGCGGCGCGCTCCCGCCCTCCCGCAGGCGCCGCGCCCCCGCAGCGATCTCCGCGCCGAGCCCGTCGCGCTCCTCACCCTCGATCCAGATCCTCATCACGCCTCCGTCAAACTCCGCCGCTATTCTGGCCGCCCGCCTTCCGCCAGTAAAGAGCTAACCCGCACTCTTGGCAGTAGGCCCCTCCTCTGGCAGAATGCACCCCGAAGATGAAAACGCGTACCCTTCTGGCGACCAGCGCCCTCGTAGCCGCCGCTGTATGGCTCATATTCACCTGGCCGCTGGCACTGCATTTCGGCGAAGGAATTCCCTCCGGGGCCCGCAACGTCGAAAAGCATCACCTCCGGTCCATGATCCCCGGTGACCATCTCCAGCAGCTCTACTACTTCCATCTCGCCGCGCGCACCTTCGCCGGACGCGTCCCCCCGTTCGAGGATCCCTGGCAATTCAACGCCGGTACGCCGGAGCCCTTCTGGCTCTACCATTACTACCTGCCCTTCTCCACCGTCTACGCCGCCCTCGAACCCCTTACCGGCCGCGCCGCCGCCCGCAACCTCACCGGCCTGCTCGCCCTCTGGCTGGGATATCTCTTCACCTGGTTACTCGTGCGCCGCTTCGTCCGCAGGGAACCCTTCGCACTCTACGCCGCACTCCTCGGGGTCATCATGCCTTTCCGGTGGCACGCCGCCCTCGGCGGCAGCCCGATGGAATTCGCATTGCCCTGGATCCCGCTCTTCCTGCTCGGACTCGATATCGCCGTGCGCAATGCGCGTCCCACCGGGGGATTGCTGGCCGGGATCGCCGTGATCTTCGCCCGTTGCGCCGATGCCCATGCCTTCCTCTACATGGTCCTGCTGGCACCATGGTGGTGCCTGGCGTCCTTTTCAATCCGGCCCGGCCCACTCTCCCAGCGCCTGCGCTCCCTGCCGGCGGTGACCTTCGCCCTCCTGCCGGCCATCGCCGCCGTTGCCGCCGCCGGACTCTACTCCCTCGCCGTCGCCCGCAAGATCAGCCTCCTCGCCCACCACGCCGGCTCGCGCAGTTACCGCGAAATCGCCCTCTATTCCCCGCGCCCCATCGGACTCTTCGCGTGGCGCTCCCTCCGCGGACTCTCCAACCAGATATATCTCGGCTTCCTCGTCCCCGCCATCATCTGCGCCGGCGCTCTGCGCCTCCACCGGCGCACCCGCGAACGACTCGCACCCGACGTCTCCGCCCGTCACGACCTGACCCTCCTGCTCATCTTCGCCCTCGCCGTCACCGCCGTCGTGGCCCTCGCCCTCGGTCCGCGCGGACCCTTTCACGGCCGCATATTCTCCACCGCGCGTCATTTCCTGCCCGGTCTCAAACTTATCCGCCAACCCGGCAAGGTATTCTGCCTGACTCCCTTTTTCCTCGCCCCCGCCCTCGCAATCGCCCTCGCCGCCCTCATTCCACCCCTCCCACCCTTCCCTCCCCGCCCGCTCCGCAGCAGCCTCCTCGCCCTCCTCGTCGCCGCCGTCCTTCTCGAATACCGCTGCCAGGTCAGCCCCACCATCTGTCTGCTCGATTCCCGCCAGGACGCCTACGCCGCCGTCGCCGCGGAGGCCCGCGCTACAGGATCCCGGCCCCACGCCCTCGCCATCCCCCTCTGGCCCGGCGATTCCGCCTGGTCCTCACTCTACCAGTACTATTCCTCCCTCTATGACATCCGCATGGTCAACGGATACTGCCCGATCATAACCCGCCACTATTACCGCGACGTTTTTCTGCGCTTCGTATCCGCCAACAGCGGCGTTCTCCCCCCTCCGCTTCTCGACGACCTCCTGCGCCGCGGTGTCACCGCCGTGATCCTCCACGAAAACGCCTTCCCCGAAAAGGTGAGCCCCTTCGCCGTCTCCTATACACTCGACAGTCTCCTGCACAATCCGCGCCTGCGCCTCCTGCACCACGCCGGCCCCGTCTGGGCCTTCACAATCCTCCCGCGGCCTTCCACCACCACCACATCCACCACCACCCCCTGCCCGCTCATCTGCCCCTCGCGCCGCTGGGAGGCCGAAAAGGGACATCTTCACGCTTCCCCCGCCATCCTCGCCCCCGGCAACCCCTCCTCCCCCGCCGCTTTCGTGCGTCTCGACCAACCTTCCCAGTCGGTCACCCTGCGCTCCACCTGGTCCCCGCCCGCTCCCGACCTCCGCTGGCTCATCCGCGCCCGCGGGCGCGGCTCCCTCCTGGCCGACACCCTCCAGCCCACCTCCCTCCTCGCGCGCACCGAAATTTCCCTCGACTCCGCCGCCTGGCAATGGTACCCGGCGCCCTGCAACATCAGCGACTTCTCCAGGATCGCCCTGCGCCTCGGCGCCCGCGGGCGCATCGACCTCGATTGCGTCCTCCTCGCCGCCGGTGATTGGAACGGCCTTGCCATGCAACCCGGAAAAGAAATCTTTATCCCCGCCGCCTGCCTGTTCCACGCCGGAGAAACCCGCCCCACTGATCGGGCCGTACTCCTGCGCCCACGGCGCGATCCCGCCGCCATCACCCTCTACGGACCCAAGCTCCCTCTCGCTCCCGGCACCTATACCCTCCGACTGCTCTTCGACACACCCGCCTCACGCGGCACCGTCCTGGGACGATTCAACGTGCGCCGCTTCGATTCCGACGAGACCGGCTGGACCACCGTTATTGCCGGGCGCCCTGCTGTCTCCTCCTACACTCACAAAACCAACCTGCCTTTCTTCATCGTCTTCGTCTACAACCGTGGTGCGCCCATGACCCTGCGCGGTCTCAGCATCCAACCCCGTCCGCCCTCGAGCTGATAAACACCTTCGCATCCTTGTCGCGGTAGGGATGCCGGTTGCCCGGCACCCCCCGCACAGATCCCAGCGTG
>JAOZMZ010000104.1:2744-4093 GCA_029934055.1 Kiritimatiellia bacterium | reverse complement strand
CTGGAGTAAAACTTCCAAAGATTGGAACTTTTTGCTCAAGAATTTCCAAAGATTGGAACTTTTTGCTCAAGAATTTCCAAAGGTTGGAACTTTTTGGGCCAAAACTTCCAAGGATTGGAACTTTTACACGAAAAACTTCCAAGGCTTGGAACTTTTGGGGCGAAAACTTCCAAAGTCTGGAACTTTTTCACTGGAGGCTTACAGGACTTGCCCCGCTTGGGCGGTGGGCGGGGGATCGCCTCTCCATCCCTCGGGCGCCGTGTGGTTCTATGAGGGGCGGCTCTATTTTACCCCTTTTTTCCTGTGCCGTTTGAACAACGGGTACTACATCCTGCCTGCGACGGGACAAGTCCCGCGTTTTGCGGGATTCTCCGCGGTCTCTTTGTTCTGTGTGATCTCTCTGGTTACGATCATCTTCCTTTGCAACTTGCTGCTGGATGGCCCACAGGCCCCTCATCCGTGTATGCGCGACTCTGTAATGGCACGCAGTGCGTGGGGTCGCTGCCTGTTCTTTCCCCTTTTTCCGTGTGCCATTGCCTCGGGACAGGGCGGCTACTACACCCCGCTGTCGGCGGTACAAGTTTCACCCGTGCGGTTCTGAGACCGGTCGTCAAGCCGGTGCCGTTGCCTGTCGGCAGAACAGGTACTGCCAGGGGGGAGGTCGGAGGAGCCGCAATGGGGGGAAGAGACGCCTCATCAGGGCGGGAATGAATACTCCGGAAGCCGGCCATAATCACTAATCAAGGCCTGACCCCGGGGCCCTCGGGGAGAGGGTTCCGAGGACATGCTGCAGGGGCACGCGCTCCACCTGATCGGTGGATGCGTCACCTTTGATCATGACGACGCCAGCAGCCCTGTCAATCTGCACGACGCGATGCAGCCGTAGATCTCCGGAGGCGCTGCGATAGAGCACGGTATCGCCCGGCCCGATTTCCTCAACGCTGACCGGCCGGACAATGACTTCGGTCGGGGAACCGTACGTCGGGAGCATGCTGCGCCCCTGGGCCGCTATCCGCACCGCAAGTCCCTGTTTCAACAGAGATTCAACCAGTTCAGCGCGTATCGTGGGTGGAACCGGACCGCGGGCCTGCCGGACGAGCACGTACCGGATGGCCCTGCGTAGATACTTGGAGATAAGCCGGTACTGGCGGAGAGGCACATACAGAGGGACGAGAAATCCGGGCAGATTCCACCGGCGTATCTCCAGAACCGTAGGTGTGAGAGCAAGCCATGACACCCAACGGAAAATCCGCTGAACATCCCGCAGACAGGCAAGCTGCGTGTACCAGCGCTCCCGGCGGGGCCGGTGAAGTCCTTGCGCAGCGGGTGGAAGTCCGCGTCTTCAGGGA
>JAOZMZ010000104.1:0-2734 GCA_029934055.1 Kiritimatiellia bacterium | reverse complement strand
GAAGTCCTTCCCAGCGGCGTATGATACGATTCACCGTGCCTGTAACCGCCGAAGAGCCCTGTTCAGCAAATTGGTGCCACGGGGAAGGGAGAGGCGTGGGCTCCATCAACCACCGTACGAGATCAAGGGCGACCGCAACGGGGTGGCGGATTTTCTGTTCGGCGATTCGATGACTGACCATAGACCAGTCCGGGCATACCTCGGGACGGAAAAGAGCCAAGGATACGTCCGCGACCAGGACGAGCCGGTCCCACGCATGCTGTGCGCCATGCAGGCAGAGGTGGAGAAAAAGATCATCCGGACTCAGGACACGACAGGTGATCCCGTCAAAGTGGAATTCCGAGCTTCTTTTCCACAGATCGTTCTCGCGCGAGTAGAAGCGCCACGGCGGTTCGGCTGCCCGCCAGTGCAGGTCCACGGCCGATCGCCCGTCCCGCGAGATAAAGAGGTGGGAACCGCGGAAACGAGCGAGGCGTTCCAGGTCCTTTTCGGATATCGCGTAGTCGGGCACGAACCCGTTTTCCAGCAGGAGACGGACGGCCCGCGGACGGTGACTTGCCGGGATGAGGACGTCCATATCGCATCGGGGGCGCAGGATGGGATCCCCGTAGAGACGCATGGAGACTTCCAGTCCCCGCAGAAGAATCAGGGGAATCTCGGCCTGGGTGAAAAGACGGATGACAGCTCGTTCGTTCGCCAGCGACTGTTGGCCAAGCTGGCGGTAGTGGTCCAGAAGGGTTGGGGGAGCGAAGTCTACGATACCGGCGGCGAGCGCGGCGACGCCGTGGATTTCAGCCAAATCGCTCAATCTGGCACCCGCGGAGATCAGATCCTGCGGCGGCGATTCTCCCAGTACGAAGGAACGCAAGACTGCACGGAGCGCCTGAAGCGGTGTCAGGGCCCGTTGGCCTGAAGAAGTGCTCGGAGGTTGACCGCGGCTTCCCGTCACACCGCTTTGATATTGACACACAGTGAAGCAAAAAACGATTATTTCGTCACATTGGGAGGCGATCATCTTACCGTGTGCAAGGTCCGCCAGTGGGCGCACGCCGCCGGAAGGCGCAGAACAGCTCCGGAACAATTCCCACAATCAAGGGAGAAGGCTTGGGTTTATGGGCTGGCGTGCATCCTGTTGCTGTTGACCATCATGGCGGTATCGGCCCGGACGCCGCAGCGGGATATGGAAAAGACAACGGAGCGGCGCGTTGTAATCCCCGCCTTTGCGGGTGAAATCCGCGGGAGGGTTCTGTTTGAAGGACGGGATATCCGCGAGCCGCCGGTCCCCGGAAGACACGTCAGGGTGAGATTACTGGCCGACGATGAAGGTCAGGTTGTTGCTGAGGCGGTAGCCGATAAGGAAGGCAACTTCCATTTTACCATACCGGAGGCCGGGCGCTATACATTGAAGGTAGGGCGGCTCAGCATCAAGGTGGAAGTGATACTTCCAGAGAAGGAATCCCCCGTGGCGTCGAAGCAGATGGTTTTCATCATCCCACGCCAGATGGCCCAATAGCCGGAGCCACTCAGAAGCGCCCCATCACCCCGAACTGCAGGCTGAGGCCACTGATATCCAGTTCATCGTCACTGCTGCGCCAGTCGCCATGGGTGGTCACATCCATGGGCTCGGCGCTGATGTAATCGGCGGCAAAGACGAAGAGAATGTCGTAGCCGATCACTGCCTGAACGCCGAAAACCAGCGCCCCTGCAGGATCCAGATCCAGGTCGGCATCGCCGGTCCATTCGGGGTCCAGGATGCGAATATAGCCGAGATGGGGTCCGGCAGCGATATTGCGCCGCACGCGCAGCATCACCGCCGCATCGAGGCCGGCCACGAGCGAACGGAACCGTTCGTTGAGGAGGTACCCCACCTGTCCAGTGAGATCCCAGTGGGCCGCATCTGTGGACCAGCCGGCACCTGCTCTGAGGTTGGGGAGGGTGGTAAACTCGGCTGCCTCTTCAAGTTCGGTTACTCCGAGTCTTTCCGGCCCGGGGCCCAAGGCTTCAAAGTCGCCCGCGCTCTGGCTTACCAGGAGGGTACCGGGGCGTGCGTCTACAATGAAGTTGCATTCCGCGCAGGCAAGTATGGCCGTCCAGCAAAGCAATACTGATACTGCAAGACTGGTTCTCATACGTTTCGCGCCATACAGCTCCGCGGCTTGCCGCCCGCTTCAACAGTACTGAGGATTATGCAACGGGGCGGCGGTTGATCTCAAGCGATAAAATCGGTATGATAGTAGTGTTGGGGCCTCACCTGGTACACGACTTGCTGCAGCGGGTACTGGGAGCTGGACAAATGTCGGTCTGCCAAATAACGCTGCGTTCTCTCGGAATGATCGCTGCGGCGGCGGTAGCGGTACTCGCCTGCGGGGCCCGGCCGCCTGCTGGCGAGGCCTCTTACACGGTGATTGTGCGCGACTACATCGAGGGGCATGTCCTGTACGAGGATGGGTGCACCCCGGTATACCGCGCGCCGGTCCGGCTGTGGGATATTGACCGGCGGCGCTTCGTCTATCATACGGAGACGGATCGTAGTGGTTTCTTTTCGATACCGGTGGATGCGGCGGGCAACTATTATCTGGTGTTTGACTGGACGCGGGTCAAGTTCAGGGCAGTGGAACCGGAAGGGGGCCTGGTTCAAAGAACCCATGTGGTAACCATCCTGCCGCGTCCGGTGGGCTACGTGAGTACTCCCTACCTGGTCAACATCCTGGCCGCCTCCAGTATGACCGAAGTG
>JAOZMZ010000060.1 GCA_029934055.1 Kiritimatiellia bacterium | reverse complement strand
GTTAAGCTTGTTCCAATGATAATTCTGTACCGCGGTGCCGCCCGGCCAGCGGATCAAGCGAACCCGGGCACGCCGCATCCAGTCGGCTATCCGCGGATCGCGGTACAGCGAGTCGCGTTCAAAGGCATAGACAAAGTGACTTCCCGTGAGATACTGGGAGACCTCCCCGCGGCGCTGTCCGAGCTCAACGGTGATCTGCACGTCGCGGGGGGGCGTACTTCCTGCGTGTCCCGGAACGGCCGGCAGGCCGCCCGTGATAATCGCCGCCATGACATACGGCAATCCCTGCACGAACTTCACCGTCACCCTTCCGGAACCAAAGTTCATCCATCACCACCGTCTCGCCCGACAACAAGATTCCAGCCAAAGATACCCGCTGGCAACCGTTAATGGAAACCTTGCCTTGAGAATACCGCCGGAATCGCCCGCTACGATCAGTAACATTCCTGTGGCAAGCCGCGGCACGGCCGGCTATCCTTGCGCTTATGGACCTCGAACATGTCTCCATAAGCGAACTGCCCGGCCACGAAAACCGCAAGGTGCGCCTGCGCGGCTGGCTTTACGGCCGCCGTGCGGGAGGGGGCATCCTCTTCCTCCTCCTGCGTGACGGTACCGGATTGTGTCAATGCGTCGTCGAAGCCTCCGATGCACACGACTTCGAAACCGCCCGTCATCTTCCCCAGGAATCCTCCCTGGCGGTGAGCGGGACGGTCCGCCGGGATGAGCGCGCTCCGGGTGGTTACGAACTGGCGGTCGAAAACATGGAGGTAATCCATTCCGCCGCCGAGTATCCGATCTCGCGCAAAGCGCACGGCGTCGATTTCCTTCTGGCTCACCGCCATCTCTGGATCCGTTCGCCGCGCCAGACGACGATTCTGAAAATCCGCCATACCCTCACGCGGGCGATCCGCGATTTCTTCGATACGCGCGGCTTTACGCTGGTGGACACCCCGATTCTCTCACCCGGCGCCGCCGAAGGCGCCGGTACGCTCTTCAAGCTGGACTACTTCGGCCAGGAAACCTTCCTGACGCAGACCGGCCAACTCTATCTTGAAAGCGCCTGCATGGCTCTTGGAAAGGTCTACTGTTTCGGGCCGACGTTTCGGGCCGAAAAATCCAAGACGCGCCGACACCTGACGGAGTTCTGGATGGTGGAGCCGGAAATAGCTTTTGCGGAGCTCGATGATCTGGTTTCCCTGGCGGAAGAATTCATCTCCTCAATAGTCGCGGCGGTCCTCGCACGACACCGTTCTGACCTGGTCTCCCTCGGCCGCAACGTAGACGCATTGGAGAATATCCGTCCCCCCTTCCCGCGCATGACCTATTCCGAGGCCGTCGAAAGTCTGCATGGACCGCGAACGCGTCGCTTCCTGGACGCCGAAACCAGCCGCCTGCGGGCGCGCCTGCGGGACTCGCGGCAGCGCCTGGAAACCCTCGAAGATCAACACGCCCGCACCGGCAAAGGCTGGAAGCGCGACCGCCTCACGGGAGAAATGATCGCGTTGCGCGAAAATATCCGCGCCCTGGAGGAGGAACTGAAAATCCTGCCCGAACGCGGCCGGCGCGCGGCCGACTTCCGCTGGGGCGACGACTTCGGCGGAGATGAGGAAACCATTCTTTCCCGCCTTCACGACCGCCCCCTGATCATTACCCATTATCCACGTGAATCCAAAGCCTTCTACATGAAGCCCGACCCGCGCGATCCCCGCCTGGTCCTGAACATGGATGTCCTCGCCCCGGAAGGATACGGGGAGATCATCGGCGGCAGCCAGCGCGAGGAAAATCTCGATGCCCTTCTGAATCGCATGAGGGCCGCCGGCATGGACCCGGCCCCATACGAATGGTATCTCGACCTGCGCCGTTACGGCAGCGTTCCTCACGGGGGTTTCGGCCTGGGAATAGAGCGTACGCTGGCGTGGCTCTGCGGCCTGCGCCACGTGCGCGAGGCGATTGCCTTTCCACGGCTGATGAGCCGCATATATCCCTGAAATCCGTCTTTGAATGCATCCGTTCGTTCGAAAAGATCCCGCATCTTCCGCGGCCGCGGGACTGATCGTCCCTAATGGGCACCGCCGACTTCGGACTTGAACTGCAAGGAATGTTCCGATAGCTCTTCTCATGTACGAAGTGGACACAATGGAAAGAAAGAACCATGTTCCTCCAAAAGCCGGCGCCGCCCCGCGCCCGCGCATAGCCGTGATCGGTCCGCACCGTTGCAGTGAATCTGAATACATGATGGGATTCGAGGTAGGAGCCACCATCGGGCGGGCGGGGGCCGTGCTGATCTGCGGCGGCCTCGGCGGCATGATGCAAGCCGCCGCCGAAGGGGCCCGCAGTGTCGGCGGAATCACGGTCGGCATCCTTCCCGGCGAAAAGGCATCCGATGCCAACGAATGGATTGACCTCGCGCTTCCGACCGGACTGGGACCTTTCCGCAATATGCTCGTCGTGCGCGCCAGTGACGCCGTCGTAGCCATCCGGGGCGGCTACGGGACCCTCTCGGAGCTGGCCTTCGCCCTGCGCCTGAATGTGCCGGTGGTGGGCCTGTATACCTGGTCGGTTTCGCAGGACGGCATCACCGACCTTTCGATCCGCACGGCGTCGGGACCCAGTGAAGCCGCCGAGCGGGCCATTGAACTGGCACGCGCGCGTCTCGGCCGGCAAAACAACAATTCACACTGACACCCCTGCATCAGCTCCGCGGAGGCAGCGGTGTCTTCGGAAATTCCTTCCTGATCAACGCCTTGAAATCGGGGTTATCGCGGATAGCATCGAAATCGCTGTCGGCCAGAAACTTCTCCAGCGTCACCGGGGAACAATACTCCGCCCCCTTGTGAATCCACTTCATTGCCTTTTCGGCATCGCCTTCCAGGACATAGGTTATCGCCATGTTGAAGTAGGCAGCGACAAGGCCCGGGTCGCGCTTGATGACCAGGCCCAACTGGCGGCGTGCTTCCTCGTAACGGCCGAGTCGCAATAGGGCCACGGCGTAGTTGTTACGGATACTGCTCTGTTCCGGTGCCTGATCAATGACCTCTTCGAGCGCCTCCGCCGCCGAGGCATAGTCGTCGGCAGCCAAGTACAAAAGACCGAGATTGAGCCGGGCGGCAGTATAGGTGGGATGTATCTGGAGCGCCGCCAAAAGCAGGTCCTCGGCCCGCTGCATGTCGCCTCCGTGCATGTAGGCCGTCGCCAGGTTGTTGTATATCTCGGCATTGAACGGATCGGCCTCGAGCGCCCGCTCGAGGATCTCAATAGCCTCGGTGAATTGTCCCCGCTGGGTGTAGATGACACCGATCATCCGCAGCGCGGCATTCATGTCCGGCCAAATGGCAAGCGCCTGCCGGGCGTGTTGCTCCGCCCGATCCCAGTCACGGACCCTGAGATACTGCTGTGCCAGCCGCATCTCCCCCATGGCCCGCCCCATCTTCTGCGGATCGATCTTGACGACCGTCCCGGTCTCACTGCCGGATGTCGGTGGTGCAGGTGCGAATATGCGGGGCAAGGATGCGCTACCTTGAAGCAACCGCCGGCGCGCCGCGGGAATACGTTGCTCTGCCAGCACATCCGTGGCCAGATCGTCACGGACACCCCGCCGCTCCTGCAGGTAGATCAACCACGTGGCCACCGCCAGAATCGCCGTCATCAATAACAGAAACAGAAGAATGTTGCGACGTACCCGCCTGAACTGTGGCGGGGTGGGATCCGTCGGCGGAATCGGGGCCCCTCCGTCCCCGGCATCGCCTTCAGGAGAAGCATAGATGTCCTTGGGATCTTCCTTCATCTCTCAATAACCGCCTGCAGGACGATAGCCCCTCCCTGCCGGAATGACAAGGCGCCCCACTCAGAGGTTGAGAAAGTTCCGCACAATGCGCCGTCCATCACGTGTCAGAATCGACTCCGGATGGAACTGCACGCCGAAAACCGGGTACTCGACGTGTTGCAGCCCCATTATCTCCCCCTCCTCGGTCTCCGCGGTGACCACCAGCCGGTCCGGCAGGGAAACGCGCTCAACGATCAGGGAATGATAACGGGTCGCCTCGAAAGGATTCGACATCCCCTTCAGGACGCCCCGCCCGTCATGATAGATCAAGGATGTCTTCCCGTGCATCAGGCGCGCCGCCCTGATTATGCGCCCGCCGTAGGCCCGGCCGATACATTGATGTCCCAGGCACACTCCCAGAATGGGCGTCGTCTTACCCAGCCGCTTGACGACCTCTACGGATATGCCCGCTTCATCAGGCGTGCAGGGGCCCGGACTGATGAGTATCCGTTCCGGCCGCAGTGCCGCAACATCGGCGACACCCATCGCGTCGTTGCGCACCACGCGGATCTCCGCTCCCAGTTCACCGAGATAATGCACCAGGTTGAAGGTGAATGAATCGTAGTTGTCTATCACCAGCACCATCGCTCACTTCCCCTCCCAGCGCCGGGCAAGAGCAACTGCCTTCAAGGCTCCGCGCGCCTTGTTACGGGTCTCCTCGTATTCACGACGCGGATCGGAATCGGCCACGATCCCGGCCCCCGCTTGCACCATACAACGCTTTCCGTCGAGCAGCACGGTCCGGATGGTTATGCAGGAATCGAGGTTGCCGTTGAAACTGAAATACCCCACGGCTCCCGCATAAGGGCCGCGCCGGTCGGGTTCGAGCTCGGCGATGATTTCCATCGCCCGTATCTTGGGCGCCCCACTGACCGTTCCCGCCGGAAAGGTCGCCCGCATGACGTCGTAGGCGTCCCGCTCCGGAGACAGGCGCCCCACCACGTCGGAAACAATGTGCATTACGTGACTGTACTTTTCGATCACCATCAATTCCGGCACGCGCACCGTGCCGTAGCGGCTGACCCGTCCGACGTCGTTACGCGCCAGGTCCACCAGCATGATGTGCTCCGCCCTCTCCTTGGGATCGGCGAGGAGTTCCTTCTCCAAGGCCCGATCCTTTTCCTCATCGGCGCCGCGCGGGCGGGTTCCGGCGATCGGCCGGATTTCAACGCGTCCGCCTTCGCAACGCACGTGGACTTCCGGCGAAGACCCCACAAGACTCTTTTTCCCCATCTCGAGACAAAACATGTACGGCGATGGATTTATCGAGCGCAGAGCCCGGTACACGTTCAGGGGATCGCGCACCCCGGAGGTTTCAAAGCGCTGTGAAAGAACCACCTGAATGATATCTCCAGCCCGAATGTACTCCCGCGCCTTCTCCACCGCCGCCATAAACTCCGCCGGCGACATATTGGCGCGCACGTCTTCCTCCACCTCGTCTCCGGCTGGTAACGCCGCCTCCGCCAGTGAATGCCGGACAGGCGTCGCCAACTGAGAACATACATCTTCTATCCTCTCCAGGGCGGCATCGTAGGCCGCACGCTCATCGCCTTCGACAAGCGCATTGGCCACCACCCGGATAGTGTGGCGCACGCGATCGAAGATCACCAAAGTATCCGTCACCGCAAAAAACATGTCCGGCCATTCCGGACCGGCGCCCTGCGCCAGCGGGATGCGCTCGAATCTGGCGACGGTATCGTATCCCATGTAGCCCACCGCCCCGCCGAAGAACCGCGGCAACTCCGGATCGGCCACCGGTCGAAAGCGCTCCATGTACTCCCGCAGGGCAGCCAACGGATCACAGTCCCGCCACTCCTTGACACGTTCCCCCTCGGTCACGCGCGCATCCGTTCCCCGGGCCTCAAACACCGCCCGCGGCGCACCGCCGATGAAGGAATACCGCCCGATATGCTCACCCCCCTCGACGCTCTCGAGCAGGAACGTGCATGCATTCCCGCCGCTCCGCTGCAGGGCCGTGCGCAGGCGCGTGTAGGCGGAAACCGGCGTATCCAGATCCGCCAGCAACTCGCGCCAAACGGGAATCAGGTTGCCCCGCTTGGCATGTTTGCAAAAGGTCTCAAAATCCGGACGATACATGGCACTCTCGCGGAACTTCTCTCTGCCGCCGCTCGTTCAATCGGCGCCTATGTTGCCTTACCGCCTTGCCGCTCATCAATTCAGAAACTGCATAATCCCGCCCGGCAGGATCAGCCGCCCGCAGAACGATTCCCCGGCAACCCGTCCTTGCAAAACGATGAACAGGCCTGGACCTGCCTGTATCGTGACTTATCTCCACCGAGCTGCAGCGCGATCCGGATGTACGGAGAGAAAATCCGTTTCAATGGCTTGCCAGCTTCTCGAATTCACGCGCGAAGGCCGCCGCGACCTGAGGCGACTCTATAAGAACGATATTCTCATAGTTCTCGCGCGATGCGGTCCAGGTGTAATTGAAGGAACCGGTCAGCACGCGCAGGCCGTCTATAACCATGAACTTGTGGTGCATCAATGCCCGTCCGCCGAGATGGATTCCCGAACACTGGGCGCCTTTGCTGCGGAGACGGCGCAGCACCTTCCTCATTCCCTTGTAACTGGCCTGGCGTGCATCGTACTTGACGCGCACGCGCACGCCGCGGCCCGCGGCATTCACAATCGCATTCACCACCCGCGGCCGGGTGAAGACGTATATCGCCACCAGAATCTCACGCCGCGCCCCTTGAATCTCACGCACCAGCAGGTCTTCGCAATTGTCGTCGAACGCCGCTGTCACAAATGCCGGTAGCCGCGCGGTCGCTGCAACCGCAGGATGAATCAACCCGCCTACCGCCAGGCATACCAGCAGCACGAACACCAGTCCGTCGGAACGAGCAAAACTCTTCATCTACAACACCTCCATTTCCAGGTTGTTGTCCCTTTCCACCAATACGGTGCCCTGCACAATTCGACCCTCTCACCGGCTTGAGGCCCCGGCATCACGCTTGAGGAAAAGGGCTCCCAGCGGCGGCAGCGTCAATAACAGCGAGGCGGATTGTCCCTGCCAGGGAACGGGCTCGGCCTCAACACCCCCGGCATTGCCCATGTCGGCCCCGCCGTACACGGCGGCATCGCTGTTCAGGATCTCACGGTAATAACCGCCGCCCGGAACGCCGATACGATATCCCTCACGGGGGGTCGGTGTGAAATTGAACACGCACACCACCCGTTCATCGGGACTCTCTCCCTTGCGAATGAAGGATATTATACTCTGCTCACTGTCGTGGAAATCGATCCACTCGAACCCTTCCCAGGTGAAATCAACCTGCCACAGCGCCGGTTCACTCCTGTAAACCGCATTCAAATCACGCACGAAATCGTTGAGACGGCGATGATCGGCATACTCGAGCAGGTGCCAGTCAAGGCTCTCGTTGCAGTCCCATTCCCGCCATTGTCCGAATTCCCCGCCCATGAAGAGCAGTTTCTTGCCCGGGTGGGCGGTCATGAAAGCATACAGCAGACGCAGATTGGCGAACTTCTGCCAGAGCGGACCCGGCATCTTGTCCAGCAGAGACCGCTTCCCGTGCACGACTTCATCATGCGAAAACGGCAGCACAAAATTCTCCGTGAACGCATACAGGAGCGAAAAAGTAAGACTCCCGTGATGATACTTCCGGTAGATGGGGTCCTTGGAAATGTATTCCAGCATGTCGTGCATCCAGCCCATGTTCCACTTGAAAGTGAAACCAAGCCCACCGAGCCAGGTCGGACGGGAAACCATCGGCCAGGCGGTGGACTCCTCCGCAAAGGTAACCACCCCCGGATACTCACCATGGATGATCTCGTTGAATTTTTTCAGGAACGCCACAGCTTCAAGATTTTCGCGGCCGCCGAACTCGTTGGGAATCCATTCGCCTTCCGGCCGTGAATAGTCGAGATACAACATGCTGGCGACCGCATCCACGCGCAGGCCGTCGACATGATAGACGTCGGCCCAGAACATCGCGTTGGAAAGCAGAAAGGTCCGCACTTCATTGCGGCCGTAGTTGAAAATCAATGTGCCCCAATCGAGATGTTCCCCCTTGCGGGGATCGGCATGCTCGTAGAGGTGGGTCCCATCGAAATAAGCCAGCCCGTGAGCGTCCTTGGGGAAATGCGCCGGAACCCAGTCGACGATCACCCCGATGCCCTCCTGGTGACAACGGTCGACAAAGTACTTGAAATCGTCCGGGGTTCCGAAACGCGAAGTCACCGCATAATATCCGATGGTCTGGTAACCCCACGAACCATCAAAGGGATGTTCGGATATCGGCAACAATTCAATATGCGTGTAGCCCATCCGCTTGACGTAAGGGATTATCTGATCCGCCAGCTCGCGGTAGGTAAGCCAGCGGTTGCCCTCTTCCGGCACGCGCCGCCATGAACCGAGATGTACCTCGTAAATGTTCATCGGGGCCCTAAGCCAATCGGTCTGCCGCCGCCGCTCCAGCCATTCTTCGTCATTCCACCGGTAGGTGTGAATATCCCACACCACCGACGCCGTCCGCGGACGCAACTCGGAGGCAAAGGCATAAGGATCGGCTTTCTGCCCCAGAAATCCCCCCGGCCCGCGGATCTCGAACTTGTACAGCCACTGCAGTCCGATCTCGGGAATGAACAACTCCCACAGCCCGCTGTCGCCGCGTTGCTGCATGGGATGACAGCGCCCGTCCCAGTGATTGAAGTCCCCGACCACACTGACACGCTCGGCATTGGGAGCCCAGACGGCGAAATGCACACCCTTGACCCCGTCCAGAGTCATCGGATGGGCGCCCATCTTCTCGTACGTGCGGTAGTGCGTTCCCTCCCCGAAAAGGTAGAGATCGAAATCACTGATGACTAACGGGAAACGGTACGGATCCTCACAAGCCCGCCGGCGATCGCCTTCCACGACCTCAAGCCGGTAACGGAACGGCTCCCGACCGGTCACCAGAACCTCGAAAAGTCCGGCCTCGTGAATCCGATCCATCGGCCATATCCCCCCTCCTTCCAGGTCGATGACGGATACCGCAGAGGCAAAGGGCTGAAAGCTGCGTACGACCACCCCTTCCCGCACCACGTGCATCCCCAGCACATCATACGGGGCTCCGTGACGCGCCTCGATTATGGCCTCCGCCGCTTCTTTTGCGAGGATCGGCATGTCCTTTTTCCACTCACGCCCCATCCCGAAGCATGATGTTTCAGTCTACCCCTTTCCCCGGCAATCCACAAGACGGCTCTCTCACCCCACCGTCTCCGGCGCCGTCCGTCCGTCTTCAACCGCCGAACGAGACAGATCAGGCCCGACGCCGGAACCCTGTGAGACCACCCTGCCCGTATAGAGAAAATTACTCCGGGAATCCATGGCGGCAGGCTGCCGGCGCGATCCCCGAAAAATGAGACACCCGGCCTCAGATACGTGCAAGATGAACATCCACAGCGTTCGTTCGCTGCGCCGGGAGACGCATGATCGTCCTGCGCGCGATGCGAATCCCACCGTCCGGCTCGGGGATTCCCGACAGTTCGCGTCCCTCAACCCGGACGGCGGCGACACGATGGCGCTCGGGGGCGAGGCGCTCAGGATTGTGAAACGTGATCTCCAGACGACGTCCCGCGAAATCGCAGCCCACCCTCGCTCGCCCGGAAGCATCGTAGTCTTCCGGCATCAACTGGGGATCGATCACCAAGTCACCAAGCCGCCCGCGAATCCCATAGACCCGCGTCAGTAACAGGAAAACCATCCACGAAGCCGAACCGGTAAGGTAGCAATACATCCCGCGGCCCGCGGTGTTGAAATATTCCGGCAATCCCGGAAAAATCCGCGCCGTGCGGTTGTCCGTCGCCAGGCGGTAGAGGGCATGCCACACCCGCCGCCCCTGCCGGGGGCGACGCCGATCGTAGAGCGCACAAGCATACATGACCGCCATGTGACTGAAAACGGCTCCATTCTCCTTCTCCCCATATGCAAAGGCCGACATGCGGCCCAACCGTATGTCCTCCCAACACCGCCCGAAATCGGTGTTCAGGCGAATGCCCCCGCGGGCATCCCTCAAATGACGTTCCACGGCCCTGGCGGCCGCCGTCACTTGTTCACCGGTCGCGATTCCCGACATGAGGGCGAAAACCTGGCTCGGCAGCATCATCAATATCTTCCCGCGGCAACGGCCTTCCACGCGCCGCCCGCGATTATCGTAGTACCCGTTGAAAAAACCTTCTCCCGGTCCCAACGCAATCCATTCCCGTTCTCTTATGCGGGCTGCCAAAGCAGACGCCTTGGCGCGCAAATCGGCGGCCAGGCTCGCGCAGTCAACTTTCACGCGCCGCCCCCCGATTCCGGCGGAGACCGCCGCCAGGTACTTTTCCAGTCGGCGGCGCCGTTTTTCGGGCTGCTCGTAGAGCCTGCTCCGATTCCGCCGGTCCAGGTCGAGGAGCATCAGAACCTCTTCCAAAAGCCGGATTTCCCTTCCACCACGGCCGAGTTCCTCGACCGCCTCGGCCAGGCGCTCGAGGTTCCATGCGTAGAACGCGGAAAACGCCGCCGACTCGCCCTTTTCGGATGCCGAGTCCAGCGCATCATTCCAGTCGGCGTCCTGCAGCCGGCAAAGATTGTGCTCCCCGACGTCGAAGAACGCCGTGAGATTCTGCACCAGCATGTGTTCGAGAACGCTGCCACGGTACTCCCTGCCCGAACGCGTCTGTAAACGCGGGTGGCGGGTCTCATCCCATGTCGTATCCCGCCGGCGGCAACGGAAAATGTGCTGGTCCCTGAAGTACGACCGTTCCGCGAGCAGGAAATCGAGGTCTCCCGTCTGATCTACGTAAAAGAGTGTGGTATGTACCGGCCAGGCCCCATGATCCATCCAAATCCGCGAAATGTCGTTGCGATCGGCGACAAATTCTCCATGCGCACCGATGATGGTGGCATTCGATCCGTCAATCCGCACCCCCCCGAAATTGTGCAACAACATCGCCCGCACGCGGCGCGGATCGTAGAGCAGCAACGCCAGGCAATCCTGCCACAAATCCCGCCAGCCCTTACCGCCGCGGCCGTAGTCGAATTCCGGAAGATAAGAGTTTCCGTAAAGCCGCCGCATTTCGGGCTGAATGTTGACCCACGTCAGCCAGTTGTTCAGGCGGGCGTCCGGAGTGCCGAAGACGACACGCCGGGCCTTGGCAAGCCAAGTGCGGCGCGTGTTCTCCAGGGAACGCTCCATGGCCGCCACCGTCCTCAACGACGCGGCACCCCGCCGCTCACCCGCACGAATGGAACCCACAGCACCGAAGACCGCCCGCCCGCCCGGCGGCAGACGGACGCGATCAAATCGGAAAGCCGCCACCACGCCGCGCCCGCTGACAACCCGCGCGGGCTTCTCTTCGCACTCCGCAAACACACAGCGCGGGAGATCGTAACCCGCTCCCTCCCCCAAAAACTCCTCCTGATCGGCCCAAACCGCATCCGGAGGCCGATGCTGCCCGGATATGACCCGAACACGATAAGCAATGTTCTCCCGCACATGTCCGCGTTCATCAAAGGCCAACGCGGGCACTGTTTCCACATGCGACCGCCCGGCGCGGGCGCGGTGCAAAAGCACACTCACGTGCCGGTGATCGCGTATGCGGTCGGCCGAACGCCCGAATATGGGCACGACGACGAAAATGCGCAGGGTAAGTTCCCTCCCGGAAATGTTGTCTATCTCGAAAAGCATCGCCTCGCTGCATTCTTCCTCTTCAGGACACCAGAAACTTCCCGTCACCTCAAAACGCCCCCGTGGATCCCGCCGCCTCAGCCGGAACCAGTTCGGACCCGCTTCGATCTCAGCCGGCCCGCCGCTGTAACCCGCCAGAGAAAATGCCTCCGGGCGACGACCCCCGGTCGTCACCCATAGATCGCGATGGATGGTGTTGTGCGGCAACTCCTCCGCCGTCATCGGGTGCCCGAGAAAATGATGGAAGTCCCGCGCTATCCCGCCCTGAAGGCGCGGCGATATCCACCCCAATGCACCCGCCTCGCTGCACAACGGGAAATAGAGACGCCCGACGCCTTCAAAACCCCGCGCCCGAAAAACGCCGTCGGCCGCGCCCGCGACCCCCTGCGTCTGAAATCTCCACCAGCCGCCAGCCTGGCCCCGCCTTTTCATCAACTCCGCTCCTCAACGCTTGCGGGACCGATTCCCGCCCTGCCCGGCAACCGAGTGGGGCCGACCTGTCCCGCTGCTTCCAGACCGCATGCGCATACACCACTTTCCCCCGCCATGTCACGCCCGAATCTCATACCGCTCTCAGCCGCGCGCCGGCCGCCCCCACTCTCGACAGGCCCGCCGGCGTATGCTAGCCTCTCTGCACGTTGCCGATGAATGCCGTGAAATGTCATTTCGTGGCCCCGGCGAGGGCCTGGAGAGCAGCCGGCCGCAGCGCCGGCCGATGCACGTACTGATGTCCCGGCTCGAGGAGGTGGCCTCACCCTAATGAACTCCGCCCGACAACAGCCCGGACCCCTGCGTCCGGGACTGCCGCCTGTCCGGAGACTGGTCGTCAAGATCGGCAGCCGCGTCCTGGTCAGAGGCAACGGCCAGCCGCATCTTCACCGCATCCGTTCCATAGTCGCCGATATCGCCGCTCTTCACCGGCAGGGACGCGAAGTCGTCGTGGTCTCATCCGGCGCGATCGGCTGCGGCATGGACAAGCTCGGCCTCAAACGGCGCCCCACCAACCTGCCCGATCTGCAGATGGCCGCCGCGGTCGGCCAGAACCGCCTGATGTCACTCTACGAGCAGCTCTTTTCCCGGCGTCGCTGTCGCATAGGACAAATCCTTCTCACCCACGACGATCTCCGTGTGCGAACCCGCCATCTCAATGCCCGGAATACGGTCATGAACCTCCTGCGTCACCGCATCATCCCCATCGTCAATGAAAACGACGTCGTCGCCGTGGACGAAATCAAACTCGGCGATAACGACATTCTCGCCGCCCTGGTCGCAATCCTGATCCAGGCCGACCTGCTGGTGTTGTTGACGACCACCAACGGCTTGCGCGCCCCCGCTCCCGGCGGCCGCACCCGCCGGCTTCCCTTCATCGCCGAAATCAACGCCAAGACTTTCTCCCTCGTGCGCAAAGTATCCAACGAAATTTCCACCGGCGGCATGTCCACCAAACTGCGCGCCGCCGCCATGGTCAACACCGTGGGCATTCCGGCGGTCATCGCCGACGGCCGTCGTCCGGGAACCCTCGCGGACCTTCTGGAAGGAGAAGATACCGGCACGCTCATCGGCCAACCCGGCCGGGCTCACGGGCGTCTTTCAGGCCGTAAGCGCTGGATCGCCTTTTTCCAGCCCCCCGCCGGAACGATAGTCGTCGACGAAGGCGCACGGCAGGCGATCGAGAAAAACGGCCGCAGCCTTCTTCCCATCGGCATAAAAGACGTCCACGGCGAATTTCCGGTAGGTGCCGTGGTCAACATCGCTGCAACCGACGGAATGGTCGTCGCCCGCGGCCTGGTGGAATATTCCAGTGACCAGATCCGGGTCATCCGCGGGCACCGTACCACCGAGATCAAGAAGCTTCTGGGTCGCCGCGATTTCGACGAAGTCATTCACCGGGACAACATGGTCCTGGTACAACAGCCGAGGTGATGAGATGAACCTGCACGACGAAATCGTCCAAATGGGTCAACGCGCCGTACGGGCCGCCCGCAGTCTGGCACGCCTTTCCGCCCGGCGCAAAAACAGCATCCTCGAAGCCATGGCCGACGAACTCGAGGCCCGCCGCGCCGAAATCCACGCCGCCAACGCCCGCGACATGCAAGCCGGCCGGGCGGCCGGCCTCTCGGAGGCCCTTCTCGATCGCCTGGAACTGACCGAAAAACGCCTCGACGATATGATCCATGGCATCCGCAACGTGGTCGCCCTCAAAGATCCGGTCGGCTCCCGCATGAGCCGCTGGCTGCGACCCAACGGACTGGAAATCCTGAAGGTCCGCGTCCCCATCGGAGTAATCGCCATCATCTACGAATCCCGCCCGAACGTCACCGCCGACGCCACCGCCCTATGCCTGAAAACAGGCAACGCCGTGATTCTTCGCGGCGGCAAGGAAGCCCTCCATTCGAACCTCGCCATCGCCGAAGCCCTCCAGGCCGGCGGCGAAAAGAAGGGCCTGCCGCCCGATGCCGTCCAGATAGTCTCAACGACCGAACATGCGGCCGTCCGCGAATTGTGCGCCCTGGAGGGAAAGGTGGATCTCATCATCCCCCGCGGCGGGGAAGCCCTCATACGCGCCGTAACCGACTGGGCCCGCGTTCCGGTCATCAAACATTACAAGGGCGTCTGCCACGTCTTCGTGGATGAATACGCCGACATCCAGATGGCCCTCAAAATCTGCGAGAACGCAAAATGTCAGCGGCCCGGGGTCTGCAACGCCATGGAAACACTGCTAGTACACGAAAAAGTCGCCGCGGACTTCCTGCCGCGCATCGCCGAAATCTGCGCCGCCCGCGGCGTCGAACTGCGCGGTGACCCCGCCACGCGGGCGATCGTGCCGTCAATGAAACCCGCCGACGAGCAAGACTGGTTCGCCGAGTACCTCGACCTCATCCTCGCGGTACGCATCGTCCCCGACGTCGCCGCAGCGGTCGAACACATCAATTTCTACGGCTCCCATCACTCCGACGCCATCGTGACCTCTTCGGAAAAAAATGCGCGGACCTTCACCCGCGAAGTCGACTCCGCCACCGTCTATGTCAACGCCTCGACCCGCTTCACCGACGGAGGCGAATTCGGTATGGGTGCGGAAATCGGCATCAGCACCGACAAGCTGCATGCCCGCGGCCCCATGGGGCTCGAGGAATTGACCACCTACAAGTACATCATCAACGGCAAAGGCCAAATCCGCGAGTAGCCCCGCCCCCCGTTGTCAGCCCGGGCACCAAAAAACTTCCAAACATTGGAAATCTCAAACCGCAAAACTTCCAATCATTGGAAATTACGCACTGCAAAACTTCCAAAGATTGGAAAAACTTATAGTAAAACTTCCAATCATTGGAAACTTTCCATCAAAAACTTCCAAACATTGGAAACTTTGCGCGGGAAAACTTCCAATCATTGGAAGAATTGCGCGGCGGGAAACTTCTCCCCTCCGGCGGCATCTCGCAAACCACGAATCATGAACTCTGCCTTCCCTCATCCCGAACAATAACCATCAACAATCAACGCTCAACCCTTATCCGCTCCGTCCCTTGGCGTCCTTCGCGTGCTTGGCGAGAGAAGAAAAGGAGAATCCTCTCGCCAAGATCGCAAAGCTCGCAAAGAAAGAATGTTGCGAAAGAGGGAGGGGTCAGGCCTTGATTAGTGATTATGGGCGATTTGGGCGCGCAGACTCTCATAC
>JAOZMZ010000103.1 GCA_029934055.1 Kiritimatiellia bacterium | reverse complement strand
TTGGCAATCCAGGCCGAGCGACGGCGGGAAATTTTGATGTGCGTTTGGTATATAACAGCCCGTGCCAACTCGGACTATAGCTTTGCGGAGGTTGTAGATGTCTCTCAAAGAGTTTTTCGATCTAAACGAGGATGTTCAGATAGGCGAAACATCGTCTTCCGAATACACATCTGAGGGAGGGATGCCTACCTTTGATCGTGTCCCATTCCGTGTCCGGGCGGGAAGGCAACCCAATCTGAATACGTTTGTTGTAGCCTTACGCCAGGGTGATGGAAATACGGCCCATTACGGTCGGATCATTGCCGGCAGCGAGTTGAACCTACGTGCGCGTCCGGCGAGTATGCAAAAAGATGACGCTTATGGAATGCGCCGCCCGGATATTCGCCCTTCGGAACAATCCCCCGACTTGGTATGGGTGATGGAAATCGAGTTGCTAGGTGAACTGCACCTCCACGACGACACCTTGAGCATCACCGAACCGCACCAATTGCCTCACACGGGACAACCTGTTTACGAGTTACCCGCCGGCGTTATTCCTCGGTTACTTGATATCCCCTCCCCTGAAGAACGAGACGGAGGGCTGCATCTGGGAGAGATCGAGTCCGGCGGGCATACGGTTTCCTTTCTTTTGCCCGTTCAGGCAATCGCCCGTCACATTGCGGTCCTGGGAAAAACCGGCGTGGGAAAGAGTTATGCCGTCGGCGTGTTGATGGAAGAGCTATATGAGAAGCAAATTCCTATGCTTTCCTTTGATGTGCTGGGCGATACGGAGCAAACGGCTGCCGAACTGGAGGGACGCCACATTGTAGCAGGGACCGACGACTTCAGAATTCCGTATTCCATCATTGGCTTGGAGGAGTTTCTGGCGTTCATTCCCAACTTGACGAGCGACCAACGAGAATTGATCGCCGCAGCATACGGCATTGTCTTTGACGAGGCAATGGGGCGACTTGAGGAAGGGCAGCCCCTCAACATATCCTTTGAGCGACTGTATTCCCTGATCAATGACATCGGATCATCCATCAACTCACGGGCAACGCCGAATGCAGTACGACGGGCGCGAGCGGCCCTGAGTCGGAGTGTTCTTCTGACGGATCAACCGGTCGGATGGACGGATTTGCTGCCCCAAGTCCCCTTGGTGAACATCTATGTCGGTCACCTGGGACAATGGCAGCGTAATCTCGTCGTAGGAGCGGCGGCGCGGATTCTCCAACGACTACGACGGCGCAACCATATCCCGCCTTTTGTCCTGATTCTGGACGAGGCCCATTTGTTCTTGCCGGGTGGAGGCGACTTGCCTCCTTCCACCCGGGTTCTGCGCGAGATGATCCGCACTGCCCGCCACGACTCCGTCGGTGTTGTCCTGTTGAGCCAAAGCCCGGTCTCGATGGACCGACAGATCCTGCTCACTTGTAATACCCGGATGCTCTTTGCGCTGGACCCTGAAGACCTACGGGTGGTAGCAGGTCAGATCGGCGACCTGCCGGAAGAAACCGTGAAACGCATTCCCCGAATGCCTCGTGGTACGGCCGTCATTACTTCCGGAATGGACTTGATGCGTCACGCGATTATCGTTCGGATTCGCCAAAGGAGATTCACGACCCATGTGGCCGAAACCCCCGATTTACGAGAGGCGGTTAAGCAATGGCGGAAGCAACATCAGGAAATGCAATAAACTCGACAGAAGAGCTTGTTTCCCATATTCGGGACGTTTTGCGGGCGGTGGGTGATGAAACCGTTGGGCTGACCGTCCGTGAAATCCATCTCCATCTCCGGGCCAAAGGGACAAGCATAGGACGAAGGCAGGTGTCCGATGCTCTGAGGGGGATGGTAGAGCGTGGGGAACTTGAGATTCGGCCCAATCCCCGGCGAAGAGGAAGCCGTTGTTTTCATCTGCCCGGTTTAGGCGTTGCCCAACTATCTCTGTTCGATAGGCAGATGCGCCGCGATGAAATTGAGCGGGAGGAGCGAAGCGGATTCGATCTTTGGCAAGAAGACGAAGCCGAACGGGAACGTTTCACCGTCTCGGTGATGGAAGAGATAGCCCGCGGCCACGCGATGGAGGAGAGTTATGCCCGTGAGGTGCGGGCGGTAGCACCGGAGCTCGCCGCCGAGAACCCCGTCAACTTGCTCATCGAGTTGGCCGAATGGGTGGCCGAAGATCTGAATGCACTGGCCTCTAGGGCAAGAAGGCTGAAAGAACAAGGTCGGAGTGAAGCCCAACGGGTGATCCGGGAACTGGGCTTTCGGCGGGCCAAAGCGGAGAGTTTTCTCCAAAGACTGTGGAGGCTGGACCGTCCAATTGAGGATGTGCCGGGCATTCTCGACATTCCGACGGTTTCCCAAATGCTGCAAGGAAGGAAAGTCTCATTGAATCGGGAAAGGGCTGCCGAACGCTTGGCGCGGCGTGTATTGGGAGAGCGGGTAATCGAAATCCTGACCGCCCCGTTGAATCCTCATCGGGCGTCCGTGGGTACGGACGCCTCGGTGGGGAACGTGCTGGTGGAACACAAGCGGGGCAGCTTTATTCCCCCCACACCGGCTGTCTTGTTTGTGGCTGCGGCTGCGATGAGGGTGCTGGATCAGACCAACGAGTGGCATTATTGGGACTATGACCTCGACCCGCGAGAACTGCGGCAATACCGGGATCTAGATGCCGCCGTGGAAGGATTGCTTATCTCTCCTCACCTGCGTCGAGAGGTGATCACCGATTTTCGGCACCTGCGCTCGGCGGCGATGGAACTGCGGCAGTACCGTGAGGAATTGCGAGTAGTACAGCGTCGGTCACGATGGCACCCGATTAGCGACGTACCCGAGCTACATCATCCACCGGAGGTTACTTTGCTGGTTCGCGACGGCCGGATATTTCCTCTGGTTCACCGTTTGGATGACTACGATGGCGCAAGTGCTCCCGACGATGTGCTTTACGGGGAAGTTGTGCGGCGCGAGATCCGCGCCTTTCAGAGCATTTTTCACAGCACGGCAGGAAACGGTCGCCTGGGCGCGATCTATGCCGGGGCGGTCAAGGCGCCGGAGTACTCTTGGCTGGCGATGCTAACGTTCTGGTATCTTCACATCCAACACGGTGGCAGAGTGCCGTCCGATACCTTTTACCGTCCGCCGCTGACCGATCAGGCCGTAGTACATCTTCTCTTTTGGGGGCTGGCGGAACAATATCCCGATCGGGTTTTCTCCGATCCCCGTAATATGTTTGTGACGTTTCGCGCCCTCAGGCGATTCTCGGATATCGCCTTTTTCCCGCATCCAAGGTTGCTGACCGACGAAAACGGCCGCATCGTTCGAGCAGTAAATGAAGATGAGCCGGACGATTGGCTGGAGTATATCAAGCGACACATTGAGGAGGCCAACAGCAGATACCGTCGACATCAACGGGGTATTCCGGCGCTCGGCACGGTGGATGAATACAGGTCCTTCTTGGACTTGTGTTACCGTGCCGGAGTGGTGATGTTCTACGGCGTACCGACTCGGATGTACGGGGCCACGGTCGGTGCCGGAGCCCACTTCTTCACCCCGCGTTGGGAATTGGCCGTAGATTTAAGCGGAGACGTGAACTCGGAAGTCTCTCGGGGGGTCAAGCAGTTTATCGCCTGGTTGGTAGAAGACGACGGTCTGGTGGCGGACGAGACTCACGCCGTCGGTGGTTTCGAAGAAGCAAGCGAAGGGTTACCTTTGTTCATCCCGAATGTCGTTATGGAAGCCCATAAAGCCGTGGGATACGGTCGTGACCGTCACACAACCGACGTTCAGGACGACTTGCACAAACTGGTGAGTGATATTCGGACCGGACGTTTCCCGATGGTGCAACCGTGAAGAATACAGTCCACCATTATGTAATACGGGCCGGTGCGGAACTGGCCAAACATCGAATAGCCGAGGCAGAGTTGCCCTGGCGAAAATATCGCACTCCGTACCGGATTTTCCTGGCCGAGATGCTCCTTGTGCGCACCCGGGCCGACGTGGTCGTGCGTCTCTTCGAGCAGGTCGCCGCCCGTTATCCTACCGTTCACGCACTTGCAGAGGCGGAGGAGGATGAACTAAGAGTCTTGTTGCGACCTTTGGGTCTATCCAAGCGCGTCCCTTATCTGATCAAAGCGGCACGCTACATTTGCGAAAATCACGGCGGCGAGATACCGCGTGACGTGGAGGAT
>JAOZMZ010000059.1 GCA_029934055.1 Kiritimatiellia bacterium | reverse complement strand
TGTTTGGAAATTTCTGGAAATCAAGTCCCAGTGACGGCAAGGCCGGGGAGTGGATTTTGTCATCCTGCGGGCGACTTTCGTAAAGGTCGTGGAAGGACCGTAGTCGGCATGCATTTTACTGGCCGGCGCCGCGCCGTTGTGCCTTTTTTTCAGGCGGGGTATTTCGTAACGGAAGTACTGAAGTTTTGAGGGGGGATCATTTCAAGTAGGGGGACGATTCCCTGTTTCCAGCGTGGTTCCGGGTGGAGGGCGGGAAGCCCGGTCATTGTGGATGGGTTGTGGGTTGCCGCTATTTCGTCGGACACCGGGCTTGAGATTGCGCTGGAACGTCTGGTAGTTTACGTGATATCGGAGCGGGTGATAGGGGCGGCCGGCGGCGGAAGCATTGCCGCGGGCAGGGAGTTACGCCTGAAGAAAGGAGGTCGGCCGGTTGAGGCGGCGCAAGGCCAGCAGCAGGGCGTGCGGCATCTTCGGGGCCGGCGCGATTCTGTTCATTTTGGCTTTTTCCGCAGTGGGGCGGGAGGGGAGTACAGCGGCCCCGGTGCAACCGGTCGTTCCGCCGGGTACGGCGAAGCCGGAGCCCGGCGAACTTGTTGTGGCCGTGGTACGTGATGGGCCGTCGTTATATTTCGACAATCTGATTCGGCAGGTGGAGAAGGAGTTGCGCGGGTTGCAGGTTAGGGGGAAGCGCATCGTGTTACGTCATGCGGCCGCCTACGATGCCGGCTGGAACCCGGCGCTGGTGCCCGAGGTGGTGCAAAGGGCGCTGGACGAAAAGGAGACGGGCCTGGTTCTGGCGGCCGGTGTCATGGTGACCGAATACTGCCTGCATGGGATCAACCGGCTTGCCCGGCCGGTGATTGCCGCTTCCCTGCAGGATGCAGATACGCTGGCCCTACCGGTCGACGAAGCCGGCCACAGCACCCGTCCTAATCTGAATTTCGTAGTATCGCCGATCACGGTCGGCGACGACCTGAGGGCCTTTCGGCGGCTGGTGGCTTTTGAGCGGTTGCATGTGCTGGTGGACCGAGTGTTCCTGCAGGCATTCAGCAACGAGGTTTCGCGATACGTGGGTGAGTACAGCCGGGATCTCGGCATAGATGTCTTTGTGATACCTGTTGACGCGCGTGCCTCGTCTGCACTGTCGCGACTGCAGGACGGCTCTGTACAGGCGGTCTACATTACGCCGCTGTTTCGGATGAAGCCGGGCGAATTGCGCAGGCTTGTCAGCGGGATCAATGATTTGGGGTTGCCCTCGTTTTCCATGCTGGGATTCCCTGAGGTCGAACTGGGGGTGTTGGCGGGGATATCGCCACCGATGACTGAAAGGCTGGGTCGGCGGCTGGCGCTCAACATTCAACAATTCGCCGCTGGTCAGTCACTGCGTGAGCTCCCTACGAGGATGGTGCTGGAAAAGCAACTGGTGGTGAATGGTGCGACCGCGGCGCGGATCGGGCTGGACTTGGATCTGTATGCCCTGGTGGATGCGGAGATCCTGCACCCCGAGATGGCCGAGCCCGGCCGCCCGTTGAATCTACAATGGGCGGTGGAGTCGGCTCTCGAGAACGACGCCGGGCTGGGTGGGAGCCGGGCGGAGCTTGCGGCGGCGCGCGCGCGACGAGGGATCGCGGCATCCGCATTGTTTCCCAATGCCGAGGCGCAGGCCTCGCACATTCGCGTGGATCATGATCGGGCCCGTGCGTCATTGGGTTTATTGCCCAGTCAAAGGACCGCCGCGGGGGTCACCTTGAACCAGGTTCTTTTCGACGAAGGCCTGATCAGCCGGTTGAGGGCGACTCATAGGTTGGCGGAAGAGCAACGCCTCGAGACCGAAGCCGTACGTTTGGGTGTGATTGCAGGAGTATGCCGTCGCTATCTGGAGTTGTTGGAGGCGCGGGCGGTATTGCGGGTCGAGAGGGAGAATCTCTTGTTGATCCGCCGCAATTTGGAGCTGGCGCGCCTGCGCCGGCAGGTGGGCAGTTCCGGGCCTGAGGAAGTCTACCGTTGGGAGAGCGAGGAGGCGCGGGGCAAAGGCGCGGTTTTGGATGCATTGTCGGCGGTGCGCGCGGCGGAGGTGGCGATCAATGAAGCCATGGGGTTGGCGCAGGATCAGCGCTGGAAACCGGAGGACATGGTATTGGCGCCGCACGAGTACGGGTTTCTCGGAGGGAGACTCGATGATGTCCTGGGTGATGGAAGGCAGCGGGCGCGGCTCCAGGAGATTATGGTCGAGATGGCGATTTCCAATTCGCCTGCGCTTGCGGCCATTGATCAGGCTTTGGAATCGGCGCGGATTACGCGGCGGCATGCCCGCCGCCGTTTCTATTCTCCGACGGTAAGCGCCTGGTTTAGCTATGAACATGAGCTGGATGCTTCGCGTGACGATGCTTCGAGTCTCGGCGAGACGCTGCCGCGGCAGGATGACGATGATTGGACTCTGGGTGTACGGCTGGCTTTTCCCATTTTCGAGGGCGGCGGCCGTTTTTTTGAATTACGTCGTGCGGGAGGCGAGGTTCGTCGACTTGAGGAGTTGCGCCGAGACACCCGCCGCCGTCTCGAACAAAGCGTACGCAGCGCGTTGGTGTCGCTGGTGAGCTCACATGCCGAGATCGGCTTGAGCCAATTATCGCGGGATCGGGCACGGCAGAATCTCGAGTTGGTGCGGCGCAAGTATGCAGCGGGGGACATTGCGGTTACGGAGCTGCTGGACGCCCAGGATCAGGTTTTGATCCAGGAGCGCGCTGCGGCATTGGCCGTGTACCGGTATTTTCGTGATTTGGTGGATCTCCAGCAGGCGATTGCGTGGTTTGAGGTTGAGCGCAGTGAAGAGGAAAAGGAGCAGCTGGCGGAGTGGATCATTCACGAGTTGAACGGCGACGGAGAATCGGGAGGCAGAAAGTGACCAAGTATTCATGGACGGTCTCAGGCATACTGCTGGCAGCGGTGTTTACGGGATGCCGCGTCGGGCAAACGGATGAAGAGGTCCCGGTCAGACCGGTGGTCACGATAACCGTACGGCGGCCGGCGAAGATTGAACGACGCAGTTTTTCAGGTGCGGCACGTGCACCGATACAGACTGTTCTCAGTTTTCGCGTGCCGGGCGAGATCGCCGAGTTGCCGGCGAAGATCGGTATGCGGATTCACGTCGGTGATGTTGTAGCAGGGCTCGATGCGACCGACTATGAGTTGGAGGCCGGCAGGCTGGAAGCACAACTCTCGCAGGCGGAAGCCCAACTGGCGCAGGTTTCCTCGGAATATGAAAGAGTTAGGCTGCTTTATGAGGCGGGCAGTGCGAGTCGCAGCGACCTGGAGAACGCCCGGGCGGCGTATGAAACGGCGCAGGCCCGGAAGAAGGCGCTTGAAGAGGGACTTCATCTGGCGCGGCAACAGAGTTCCTATTGTGTGCTGCGGTCCCCGGTAGACGGCCGGATCACTGCCGTGGAAGTGGAGCCACACCAGACGGTCCATGCCGGTCAGGCGGTGGCGGCGGTGGCGGCGGAAGGCGGGATGGAATTTGAAGCAGGTTTGCCGGAGCGCCTTATCTCGCGCGTCAAGACGGGGCAACATGCACAGGTTCAGTTCGATGTCATGCCGGAGCGGACGTTTTCAGCGCATATTTCCCAGGTAGGCGTGGCGCCGAATGACAGTGGAGTGTATCCCGTCCGGTTGATTCTGGAAGAGTCCGACCCGCGTGTTCGTCCCGGGATGCTCGGTGAGGTTGTCCTGGAGTTCAAGGTTCTTCACCCCGCCCGGGTGGTAATTCCTCCGGTAGCCGTGGCCAAAGACCCGCTCGGCGGCAATTTCGTCTGGGTGGTTGATACCAATACCATGAGCGTTGCTCGGCGGGATGTAAAGATCGGGGAGTTGCTGAGCGACGGCCTGGAGATACTCGATGGGTTGCAGCCGGGTGATCGGATAGTAATCCGGGGTGTTCATCATCTGGCCGAGGGAATGAAGATCAGATTGTTGCGGGAGGACGAGCGCATATTCGGGGTCAGCCGATGAATATTGCTGAGTGGTGTATTCGAAACAACCGCACGGCCCTCGTGGTGCTCCTGTTGATTGCCGTGGCCGGCGTAAGGGCGTTCCTTACGATGCCGCGCCTTGAAGATCCGGAAGTCACCGTGCGCACGGCGGTGGTTGTGACCTATTTCCCGGGAGCGTCTCCACTGGAAGTGGAGAAGCTGGTTACCAGCAAGCTGGAGAAGCGAATCCGTTCCATGGCGGAAGTGGAACATGTCACTTCGCAATCGATGACGGGGGTTTCGATCATTTTTGTTGATGTCTACGAGAGAATCCGCGACATGAAGCCGGTTTGGCGCAAACTGCGCAACAAGGTTGCGGATGCACACGGTGAGTTGCCGGAAGGGGTTATAGGTCCGCTTGTCAACGATGAGTTCGGTGATGTCTACGGGGTAGTGGTGGCGCTGACCGGCGATGGATACAGCTACCGTCAATTGGAGGAAGCGGCCCGCTACGTGAGGGACGAGCTGCTGAAGCTGGACAGCGTCGGCAAGGTGGGGCTTTTCGGAATACAAGATGAGCGCGTTTTTGTGGAGTTTTCCAATGCACGCCTGGCCGGTTACGGCGTCGGTCCCAACGATTTGGCACAGGCGTTGGCGGCGCAGAATGCGGTCCAGCCCGGGGGCGCGGTGGTTGCCGAGCCCGAACGCATCATCATTGAGGCGTCGGGCGAATTTCATTCGCTGGATGATATCAGGCACACATCGTTGCGTGTACCCGGCCGACCGGAAACCATCTACTTGGGAGATGTCGCCGATGTTCGCCGTAATTACGTGGATCCTCCTGCGACCATGACTCGCTTCAACGGGCAAAGGGCTGTTATTTTGGCAATCAACATGGCGCGGGGGGCGAACATCATTCACATGGGGAAAGAGGTAAGGGCCTGTCTGGACGGGATTCGGGCGCGATTTCCGATCGGCCTGGATTTCGGCATGGTTGCCTATCAACCCAAGTTCGTTACGCGTGCGATCAACAGTTTCACCGTCAATCTGGTAGAAGCCTTCTGCTTCGTAGTCGTGGTGATGCTGATCTTCGCCGGATTCCGTACGGGCCTGGTCGCCGGGATGCTGGTGCCTGCGGCGATGTTGATGTGTATAGCTTTGATGCCGTACTTCCACGTGGATTTGCAGAGAGTCTCCATTGCATCGCTGATAATTGCGTTGGGCATGCTTGTAGACAACGGTGTGGTGGTAAGCGAAAACATACTCGTGCGGCTGGCGAACGGTGAGGAACGCCTGCAGGCGTGCGGCGGGGCAGCACGCGAGCTGGCCCTGCCGTTGTTGAGTGCTTCGCTGACGACGATTTTTGCATTTCTGCCTATCGCCATCGCGCGCTCCGGAGTGGGCGAATATTGCCTTTCGTTGTTCATCGTAGTGACGCTGACGCTGCTTTCATCATGGGCGTTGTCTTTGACGATGGTGCCCATGTTTTGCTATTATTTTCTCAAGCCTGAACGGCGGGGGGAGACCTTCACGGGTGGTTTCTATTGCTGGTATCGCGTGCTCTTGTTGCGTGCGTTGCGGGCACGGGGCCCTTTCCTGGTGCTGGTGGGGGCCTTATTCGTCGTGGCTTTGTGGGGATTCGGCTTCGTTCCCAAGATCTTCTTTCCGGAGAACGAACGCGAAATGTTTCTCGTAGACTTCTGGCAGCCATATGGCACGGACATCCGGATTACCGCAGAGCGTGCCGGGCGGCTTGAGAAATTCTTGCTGTCACAGCCGGAGGTCGCCACGGTGGGAACTTTCATCGGATCGGGCGGGCCGCGGTGGTATCTTTCTCTCAACCCCGAACAGGACAATCCCAACTACGCCTTTTTTATCGTCAACACCAAGAGCAAGAGGAGCGTAGACACCCTGATCAGGAAGACGCGGAAACATCTGGACTCGTTTTTCCCGGACTGTCGCCACACGGTCAAGAAACTTGAAAGCGGCGTGCCGGTCGGGGCGCCGATCCAGGTTCGTATTTCGGGGGGTGACATTCGGACTCTCTACGCCTTGCGCAATCGGATCGCATCGGCGATCGGCGAGATACCGGGTGTCAGGAATGTGCGTGATGACTGGGGTGAATGGACCAAGAAACTGGAGGTCGACATAAATCAAGACCAGGCCAAGCGTTCCGGATTGACCAGCCGGGATATCGCTCTTTCCCTGCAGGCCATGCTGACCGGATTGGAGGCGACGCAGTTTCGGGAAGGGGAACGCCTGATACCGGTGGTCTTGCGGTCGCAGCAGGCGTGCCGGGAAGATTTGGGGAAGATCGAAGGGCTGAATGTCTATTCCTTTGAAAGCGGCGTGAGTGTACCCCTGCTGCACGTCGCCCATCCCCATCTCGTTTGGCAGCCCAGCAATATTCTGCGACGGGACGGCAAGCGGACCATGACAGTCAAGGTTGATGTTCATGGGAGATTTGCCAGCGAGGTATTGGCGGATCTCCGCCCACGGGTGACGGCTCTCACGCAGAAATCTGATTGGCCCCGCGGCTACTCGGTGGAATACGGCGGAGAATATGAAGAAAGCCGTACGGCGCAGGATTCCATAACCGCGGGATTGCCGCTGGCCATGGGTTTGCTTGCATTGGTGCTCATAGCCCAGTTCAATTCCATCCGCCGCCCGCTGATCATCGCCTTGACCATACCGCCGATGCTGGTGGGGATTACGCCGGGTCTGCTGATCACCCGCCAGCCATTCGGTTTCATGGGGATGTTGGGCATGATCAGCCTGATGGGCATCGTGGTCAACAACGCGATAATGATGATTGATCGGATTGAGATCGAAAGGCAGCAGGGACAGAGCACGGCGGATGCAATAGTCGTGGCGGCCCAGCGGCGTTTGCGGCCGATTCTGATGACGGCGGTTACAACCATTGTCGGACTCATCCCCCTGGCCTTGCAGGGCGGGAAATTGTGGCGTCCCATGGCGAATGTGCTCATCTTCGGGCTGGGTTTCGCCACGCTCCTTACCCTGGTGCTGTGTCCGGTACTGTATTCCCTGTTTTTCTCCGCGGATTTCCGGGACTATCGCTGGTACCCGGCGGTGCTGCGCCGCAGTGAGGACCGACCGGCGGATTGACCGCGGCCGCGGGGCGGGCTGGGTTAAGGTTGTGAACGATCAGGACAGAATGGCGGCCCCTCCTGCCACACGGGTTGCGGCAGCCTGCTTGTGCAGTTCCACATAAGACATTTGTGGGGATACCGAGACGGCCAGGTCGCGAGAGGATTCGGAGTGCGAGCTGGTATTCTCAATCGCCGCTTTCGGCGGCAGCCTCATCGGAAGCAGCCGGGGCGAGGCGATCGAGTATCCAGCGCTTGTTGAACCAGAAGTATTGGTCGGGATAGCGGCGGATGAGTTCCTCGAATTGGCTCATTACCTCTTGGGTCATGCGTTGCCAGTCGGTTTTCTTGTCGAGAGAGTAATCGGGGTACACCGGGCGAAGGGCGATCCAGCGATGTCGCGCCCAGCCCTCGCGGATGGTACAGGCCGGCAGGATCGGTACGCGGGCGGTGCGCGCAAAAAGCGCCATTCCCGGCATGAGATCGGCTTCATGGCCCAGAAATCGGATCCGCAGGCCCTCGGTCCGTGCGCGGATGTCCGGAAGGATTGCGAGGAGATGGCCCCTGCTGATGAGGCGAAGTATCCGGCGCATGTCGGCCTCGCGGTCCACGGCTGTCATACCGCTGGATGTGCGCAGGCGTTCGAGGTAGGCATCGGTGAGGGGGTTTTTCTGGCGGCGGACGATGACCAGGAGTTTGAAGCCCATCATTTGCAGGGCGATACCGGCCAATTCCCAGTTGCCCATATGAGGAACCGCAATGATCACGTTCTTTTCATGCTCCAAGAGGCGCTGAAGTTTTTGGATGTCGTCTGTCGAAACCGTGCGGTTGATCCACTCGCGCGTCGTGCATGGGGTGCGTAGGACCTCGATCGCCGTGAGGCATATGTTGCGCCAGGCGTGGCGCGTGATGCGTCTGATGGCGCGCTGATCATAATAGGGGGAGAGGACGGACTCTATGCGGCGGCGGCTTTCCCGCAGGCGTCCCGGCAGAAGGACGGCGCCGATCAGCGAGACCAGCCAGCCGAGCAGGAGGGCCCCTCGGTAGGGCAGGAGACAGACGAATGCGCCGAGAGTGCGCAAGAGGCAATACTCGAGACGGTGCTTCAGGGTCGGTTTCATTGTCAGTCAGTATACATTTCAGGCGGCGGACTTCTTCGGCAGCCCGCCGGCCGCAGACTGGAGAGAGGTTACCGTATGAGCACAGGGCTTGCCATGAAAAAGGGGCTGGTGTAGGAGTCGTTGCTTGTCAGGCAAGTAAGGAAGAAACGAGTCGGTGCAACCGGAATAGGGATGAGCTTTCGAGGCTGCGGTTCATGAAGCTGGCCGAATACATACGCAGGGGTGTTTTTCTCATGGACGGTGCCATGGGCACCGAAATTCAGTCGCGCGACATCCCGCGTGGACGTTGGATGGGCAGTGTAGGCTGCAATGAGGTGCTCAATCTGAGTGCACCGGAGGAGATCGAAGCGATCCATCGAGCCTATTTGGAAGCTGGCTCCGACGCGGTGGAAACCAACAGTTTCGGGGCTTCGCCGATCACCCTGGGGGAGTACGGCCTGGCGGAGCGCTGTGAAGAAATCAACCTTGCTGCGGCACGAATCGCGCGCCGGGCCGCGGATTCCTACAGCAGTCCCGAACGGCCGCGTTTCGTTTTCGGGTCAGTGGGCCCCGGCACACGCCTGCCGACATTGGGACAGATCGGGTTCGATGAATTGAGCGAGGGCTATCGTCGTCAAATAGGGGCTTTGCTGGAGGGAGGCGCCGACGGCATTCTCCTGGAGACCTGTCAGGACCTGTTGCAGGTCAAGGCTGGGATTGTTGCTTTTCGGGCGGTGACGGGGAACAGCAGTGACATTCCCCTGTATGTTTCGGTCACTGTTGAGCAAAGCGGCACAATGTTGATGGGCTCGAACATGGCGGTGGTGGTGGCGGTGCTGGCGCCGCTGGGGGTGGACATACTCGGGCTGAACTGCGCGACCGGGCCGGAGCCGATGAGGGTGCATCTGGACTATTTGGCGGAGCATTGGGATGGGTTGACGGCCTGCATGCCGAACGCCGGTCTGCCCATTATGGACGGCGAACGGGTGATCTATCCGCTGGGGCCAACGGAGTTTGCACGACTGACGGCGGAACTGGCCCGGGGCGCAGGCTTGAACGTTGTCGGGGGGTGTTGCGGAAGCACCCCGGCACACATAGCGGATTTGCGGCGGGCCTTGGAGGGCTACGTACCTCCGGTACGAAAGGCAGGGCCGTCCGAACAGGCTGCGAGTCTGTATTCGGCTGTGGACCTGACACAGGAGCCGCCGCCGCTCTATATCGGTGAGCGGGCTAACGCCACCGGCTCGCGGCGTTTTCGGGAGGCGTTGACGGGTGGCGACTACGAGCAGGCGTTTGCCATTCTCAGGGAGCAGGAAGAGGTCGGGGCGCACATGTTGGATTTGAGCTGTGCCTATGCCGGTCGGGATGAGTTGGCTGATCTTAAGGAATTGGTGCCGCGGGCGGCCCGCGAATGCCGTGCCCCGCTGATGCTCGATTCCACGGACGCAAAGGCTATTGAGTCCGCGCTGAAAATGTACGGGGGCAGGATGATCATCAATTCTATCAATTTCGAGGGCGGCGAGGAGAAGGCGTTGCGGATAGTTGAAGCGGCACGGCGTTTCGGGGCGGGTCTGGTGTGCCTGACAATAGACGAGCGCGGCATGGCCATGGAAGCGCCACGCAAGTTGGAGGTGGCGGCGCGCCTGGTTGATTTTTGTATGGAGCACGGATTGCGGCGTGGGGATCTGTTTGTTGATTGCCTGACTTTCACAGTGGCTAGCGGTGACGAGGGTATGCGTTCCGCGGCGCGGGAGACTCTGCAGGCCCTGGAACTGATAAAGAAGGAACTTGAAGGAGTACGTACCCTGCTGGGCGTCTCGAACGTATCCTACGGTCTCAAGCCTGCGGCACGCCGGGTGTTGAACGCCGTATTTCTTGATATGTGTCTCAAGCGCGGCCTGGATGCCTGCATCATCAATGTCGCCGTCTTGGCTCCGCTTACCGAGGTGCCGGGCGAGGCGGTGCGTCTTGCGGAGAATCTGCTGATGGATGACCGTGGCGGTGGGGATCCGCTGGAAATGTTCATCCGGTACTTCGAAGAACACGATGCCGGGGCGGTGGTGGAGGAAGAGATCGCGGCGGCGTCTCCCGAGCAGTTGCTTCGGCGGGCGGTGGTGCGCGGTGACACCGGGCGGTTGGAAGAAGCGGTGGCGGGCCTGCTGGAAGAGAAGTCGGCTGAGGAGATTCTCAACGGCATTCTTGTCCCGGCGATGCAGGAAGTCGGAAAGCTTTTTGATGAGGGTGTATTGCAGTTGCCCTTTGTACTCAAGTCGGCGGAAGTAATGAAACGTGCGGTGGAAATACTGCGCCCGCGTCTGGGAGCGGCCGGGGCAGAGGCGGCTCAAGGCACATTGGTGCTGGCGACGGTGGCGGGGGATGTTCACGATATCGGCAAGAACCTGGTGGATATCATTTTATCCAACAATGGGGTCAGGGTGATCAACCTCGGCACCAAAGTGCCGGTGGAGCGCATGATTGAGGCGGTCCGAGAACACAATGCCGACGCTCTGGGGATGAGTGGGTTGCTGGTGAAATCGGCCGCGGTTATGGCGGAGAACCTGCAGGCGCTGGAGGCCAGCGGTACGCGGATTCCGGTGCTGCTGGGCGGCGCCGCGCTGACGCGTGAATTTGTGGAAGGGATCTGTCGCAGGCGATATTCCGGTCCGGCCGTCTACTGCAAGGACGCCTTTGATGGGTTGGCATGGATGCGGGAGAGGGGAGGGCAAGGCAAGCTGGGATCGCTGGAACATCCTCGCGGGGACAGGCAGGAAGCGGCTCAGGAAGGAGCGGCCGAGGAGCAGCTCGATTTATCGGCGCCGCCGCCGGCCCCGCCGTTTTGGGGTTGGCGTGTAATGGAGGCTATTCCGGCGGCAGAGGTGCTTGCCTTCATGAATGAAGATGAGTTGTTTCTGGCGCGCTGGAAATACCGGCGCGGCTCGCTCAGCAGGGAAGAACACCGCCGAATTATTGAAGAAGAAGCGCGGCCGCATTTGGAGCGTTTGAAAGAGGAATGGGTATCCAGCGGCCGGTTGCGGCCCAAGGCGTGTTGTGGCTATTTCCGCTGTCGCGGACACGGCGACGAACTGCACGTGAGCACGGGTGACGATGCGGAGGATTGGGTGGTTTGGCGTTTCCCGAGGCAGAAGAAGCCGCCTTTCCGCGCGATTCCCGATTTTTTCAGGCGCGATGAAGATGTGGTGGCGCTGATGGTTGTGACCAGCGGGTCTGAGATCGGTGAGGAGTGTCGTCTGCTCATGGATGCGAACCGTTACCGCGACTACTACCTGCTACATGGGTTCGGAGTTGAATTCACCGATGCGCTGGCGGAGTACGTGCACAAGCGGATCCGGGACGAACTGGGAATAGGCGAGCCGCCGATGGGCGGGCGTGATTATGCTGCCCAAAGGTACCGCGGTTCGCGGTATGCATTCGGCTATTCAGCGGCGCCCGACCTGGAAATGAACCGAACCTGTTTGCATTTGGTGCACGCCGACGAGATCGGGGTCACGTTGACCGAGACCGGGATGATGGTTCCGGAGATGAGCACTTCAGCTCTCGTCGTTCATCATCCGGCGGCAAAGTATTTCAACGTCTGAGTCATAAGTAGGGTCAGCGCCCGGATTTTTTCAGGATTTTGCGCAGACGGGGTGGGACTTTCTTTTTCGGCTGGGCGAGTTTGTTCCAGTCTATTGCGGACCTGATTGAGGGTGGATCATATTTTTCGGCGATGATGCCGCCGTGTTCGTTATGAATGATAAGACCGTATCCGGCTGTTTTCTGGGCGACCATGCCGGGGTTCTTGCCTCCGCTCCACTCCCTTCCTCGGAGGGTGACGGTGCGTGTCTTGAATTCCGCCGGTTTGGCGAATTCGAGATGAAGATTGGATTCGCCGTACTCAGCCGGGCGGATACGCCCATCAATCCCCTCGATCATGATAACCCACCTGATATTGACGTAGCCCGCAGCATCAGGGGTCTGCGGCAGGAGGGTGAAGCGGTAGTAGACGCGTTTTTCCACGGCGCGACTGGGTCCCCGTGGAAGATCCTGCTGGGAGCTCTTGTGGTAGGAGGCCGTCTTGCGGACGGCTGAAATTCTGATGGCAGCGCCCCGCGCGACGTTGGGCGGAGCAATGGTTACCATCACGGCCAGGCAGGCGGCAGCGGTGCTGATCCCAAAAGTATGTCTCCAGGAGTACATGCTTTAGATGTAATCTTCTCTCTGAAGTTTGTCCAGAAAGTCATGGGGATCCACGAGGGGGGGCGGCTGATAAGGGGGGGCGGCGGCGGCCTGCTTGTCGAGCTTGCGGCGTTTGATCCAGAACTGGGGCTGGCTTTCGGCAAGGGCGATGGCTTTTGCATGGCGGACAATGCGGTCGAAGGCCGCCACCAAGGCGCGGAGATAGATGCCGGCGAGGGGCGGGATTTCGCGTTTTACGATGCGTTCGTTGAGGACCGCCTTGGCTTCGATCGAGTGTTGCATATATTCGTCGCGGGCTTCGAGTATGCGGCGGGCCATTTCCTGGAAATCGGTCCGTTGGGGATCAAGAGATTCGATCACCAAGTGCATGATCCAGTCTGCGAGCTGGTATAGTTCGAAGAGGATTTCGAGGCTGCGATGGTCGAAGGCCGCCTGGGGATGGCGTTGCCGATCCACCAGCAGGTCACAGATCGATTTGACGTGATCGCCGATCCGTTCGACGTCGTTCACGCAACGATCGAGGTGCTGGATCATGATTGCCTGACGGCGGGAGAGCGCGCGGTTGGCGAGGGATGCCAGGAAGTCTTTCATGGCCAGCTTGATGTCGTTGATCACGTGTTCATTGGCTTCGATTTCCTGAACGTAACGCCGGACGATGGTGAAAAACAGCTGCGCATCCAGGTGGAAACTACGAGCGCAAATATGCATAACACGCCGCAGTTCGGAGAGCGCGGCGCGCATGGCTCTTTCGGGATAGGCGAGCAGTTGGTCGTCGAGGGCGCTTGGTTCCGGCGGCGGCCGCCGGGAAGGCGTCAGCAGCCTGACGATTCGCGCATGAAGAGGGACGACCGGCAGGAGGAGGAGCGACGTCGTCAATTGGGAGGCGGTGTGAAGATTGGCGGTCTGATGCAGGAGACTGTGGGAAGTCAGGGGGATAAAACGGTAGAAAAGCGGCGCGGCGACGATGCCGATCATGGCGCTGATGATGTTGAAGACCAAGTGCGCCACGGCCGTGCGGCGGGCTTCGATACCCGTCCCGATGCTTCCCAGGAGGGCAGTGGCACAGGTTCCGATTTGGGCGCCGAGGATGATGGGAAATATCTGCTCCACGCTGGTAAAGACGCCGGCGTTGACAAGTGCGAAACACATGCCGACCGTGGCGCCGCTGCTTTGAATGATCCCGGTCACCAGCGTTGCCACGCCGATGCCGAGCAGCATTCCGGGCAGGGTGGAGCCGTCGGCGCGTGTCAGCAATGGGGTGAGTATTTCCCGATAGGGTTTGACGGCGTCGCTCATGATGTTCATGCCGAGGAAGAGCAGTCCGAATCCGAGAAGGATTCCGCCCCCTTCGCGCCAGCGGAGGGACGGGGCCAGAAGGCGCACGAGCATACCGAGAGTGATGGCGAAGTAGCAGTATGCGCCGAGTTTGAAGGAGATGATCTGCATCGAAATGGTTGTTCCGATATTGGCGCCGTAGACCGGCGGGATGGCTTCGAGAAGCGTCATCAATCCGGCGTTGACGAAGCCGACAAGCATCACTGTGGTGGCACTGCTTTGGACGAGGGTACCGACGGCTGTCCCGAGCGAGATGCCCGCCAGTCGGTTACGGGTGGCGCGCCGGAGGATAGTCCGCAGATGGGCGCCGGTGGCTGCCCGCAGGCCGCTGGTCATGATGTTCATCCCGAGGATGAACAGCGCCAGGCCGGCGAGCACTTCGAATATGAGGAAGAGGATATCGGCAGTGTTCATGCTCATCAGCGGTACTCCCGATTCCGACTGTATCTGTACGAATTCCTCATTACAGATAGTCCTCCGTCTGCAGGCGATCCAGGAAGTCGTGCGGGTCCACCCGCGGCGGTGGTGCCTCGGGGGCGGTTTCGGCGGCCGGTTTGCCGAGTTTTCTGCGCTTGATCCAAAATTGGGGTTGTTGTTCCGCCAGGGCGATGCTCTTGGCATGTTTGACGAGGCGGTCGAAGGAGGACACGTATTCGTTCAGGTAGATGCCGGCCAGCGGCGGGAACTGGCGCCGGGCAATTTTTTCGGTGAACTCGGACTTCGCCGCGATACTGGCTTGCATGTAATTATCGCGCGCTTCGAGGATTTTGCGCGCCATTTGTTGAAATTCACTCTGATTGGGATCAAGCGAGATGACGACTTCCTCGATTACGCGACGGGCCGCCAGGTAGAGGCGGTAGAGGGTCTCGAATGTTTTTTCATCGACTATGGCTGCGGGGATGTGAAGGCGTTTGGCGGAGATATCGCAGACAGCAGTGATGTGGTCGCCCATGCGTTCGAGGTCGACCATGCAGCGGTCGATATGCTGGATAAGGACAGCTTGGCGGCGCGACAAACGACGGTGAGTGAGAAGCGCCAGAAAGTCGCGCATGGCCCTTTTGACTTCGTCTACGATCAGTTCATTGAGATGGATCCGGGCGATTTTGAGGGCATCGTGTTCCAGTATGACGTCGCCGTTGAGTCGCATACTTTGGGCGCATATTCCGGCGATACGGTGCAGTTCGCGCAGGGCGGCGTAGATCGCTTTTTCGGGATAGGCGACGAGACTCTCATCGAGATGGCTTTCTTCGGGTGTTTTCTCCTTGGGCCAGAGCAGGCGGGTCAGCATTCGGGAGCAGGCGGGCGCCAGAAGGATGCATATCAAGGCGGGTGGTATCAGGCTGAGAGCGTAGAGAACCGCGGCTTGACGCAGCGGATCGGCGGATGCATGGAGCGACGTTTCCAGGAGTATTCGTGCAGCTGCGAGGGTCCATCCAGCGGCAATCGCGTAGAAGATCAGATGGGCGGCCGCCGCCCGCCGGGCGCCCGCGTGAGCTCCGTAAGCGATTCTCCATCCCCGCAGGGCGGCGCCGAAGTGGGCTCCGACGACGGCCGGCAGGACGGGTTGGACGCCGGGAAAGAGTCCGGCGCCCAGAAAGCCATAACACAAAGCAAGCACCGGTCCGGTGCCGGAAACCAACCACGCCT
>JAOZMZ010000007.1:30156-42721 GCA_029934055.1 Kiritimatiellia bacterium | reverse complement strand
ACTGTGGGTAACTCGACATCTGTTGCACTTGATATTAGAATCCGTCTGTTTGGAAGTTTTTCCGTATGCCTCTGCGCCGATCCGCACGGCGCGGTCATCTCACGTTCTTTTCAGGTCGAACAATACCAGGTTGCCGATCGGATTTCCGCGCGCATCGTGCAGTCGGCGCACGCGGAAGGGATACCCGGCCAAAACGCCGAAGTTTTTCTCGACCGGCGCGTAATCCGGTGCAAGCAGCAGTGCCGCCGCCGTCGCCCCGGCGGAAATGTATTCATCCAAGTCGGCGCGCTTCAGGTAGCGCCCCTCACGCGCCCATCCGCGCCGGTGCGCATAGTACAGGATGCGCGGATCACTCCATCCCGTGGAGCGCCCCAGCGTCACCGTCAGCACCAGATCATCCGGGCCGGTCTCTTCCTCGATCACCTTGCCCGCCGCGATGCGCTGCCAGTCGTGCGTAAAATACGGCGGCCCGTACAGGAAGGGCCCCCGCCTGATCCCGTAGACACTCCCCGCCATCAAAAGCACGAAAACACCCCCCGCGACCGCGGCCCGCACGGCCCCGCGCGCGAAGGGCCTGCGCAGCAGCCATTCCAGACCCAGCGCCGCCGCCCAGGCCGCCGGGAAAAGAAACGGCAGGGAATAATAATCGTGGTCCGACGCCACCATCGGGAAAACCAGCAGAACGTACCCCGCCACTCCCAGGATCAACGCCCACAGGTAACCCGCCGCCGGCCGCAATTCACGCTCCGCCGCCGGCGCCGCCACTGCCCCCCAGGCCGCCAGCAACGCCCCCGGCACGGTGAAAACCAGGATTACGCTCCGCCGCAGAAGCCATTCCCAGGTCCGCCCGTCGAAGCGCTCCGCCAAACTCCCGAAAAACCGTGCCCGCAGACTCTCCGCCGTCCATTTCATCGGGTAGACCAGGCTCTCCGCGTGCCCGGATTCCAGCCCTATCCGCCAGCCGTTGAACCACCACCCCAGCGCCAGCGGCACCACAAACATCCCCGCCAGCGCCGCCAGCCCCCGCAACCGCGCCCCCTTCTGCTCACGCCAAACGAAAAGCGCCAGCGGCAACCCGAAATAGAAACCGTAGGGCGCCTTCATCAGGAACACCAGCGAACATGCCGCCGTGGCGACCAGATAATCCAGCGCCCGCCGTCGCCTTGCGAAACGCAGCGCATAGAAGAAAAACATGTGACTGAAAAAAATGATGCAGAAATCCGGATGCACCATGCGCGAATACGGAATCCCCAGCGGCAGGATCACGTACACTGTCGCCGCCGCCAGCGCCTGGCGGCGTCCTCCCAACATCTCCACCGAGCGGTACAGGTACCACGCCGCCCCGATGAAAAACAGCAGGGTCACCACCCGCGCCGCCGGCAGGTTCTCACCCCCGATCACCTTCCAGGCCGCCGAGACCACCAGCGGGTAGATGGGAAACTCCGCCGCCTTGACGTCCTCCGCCCCGCGGAACGGCGCCTTGGGATACAACACTTCCGGCGGTTTCTCCTGCCACATCCGCCAGGCCATGTAACCGGTGTCGGCCTGCCGCCAGTCCGGCACGTCCAGCGGGCCCCCCAGCAGCAGCAAACGCAACCCCAGACCCACAACAATCACCGCCAGCGCCACCCCACCCACTCCGCCGAATCCGCCTCCCTCTCGATATCCCACTCTCATCACTCCCGCCTCAGCTTGTCTCCAGCAACATCTTGAACAAATTGCGATAGCGCCCGGCGACCCCCCCCCAATCCAACGCCTCGGCACGCCGGCGGGCCTGGTGTCCGCGTCTTTCAAGCTCCTCCCGCTCGGCGTGAACCCGCGTCAGCTCCACCGACCAGCTCTCTTCGTCCTTACCATCCATCAGCAGGCCGCAGTCTTCGGGAACATATTCCCCCGCCGCACCAACCCGATTGATCATCACCGGCGTGCCGCACGCCATGGACTCCAGCACGGCGTTGTTGGCAACGCAATCGAATACCGGCATCAGCAGCAGGTCCGCCCGTCGGTATTCTTCCCGCAGCTCTTCCGCCCCGAGAGCCGACAACCGCTCGACGCCCTCGACTCCCTCGTAGTGCTTCCACTGCACGTCGGAAGTCGCCACCCGCAGGCGCAGCACGCCCGGCGGCAGGCGCCGCACCACGCGCGCGAGAAATGCGTGATCCCTTTCCGTCACTCCGATCATCAGCCCCCGCAGGGCATCACCCCGCCCCGATTGCTTTTCGGCCGGCGTGAAATACCGTGCGTCCACCCCGTGCAGTATCACGTGCAGTCTCTCCCGTAGAACTTTCATATCGAGAAAGAACGGCAACTGACAAGAACCCATCAGCGTGATGGCATCGAATACCTCCAGGTCCGACGGACGATGCACCATTTCCGGCAGGCGCGAGGGACTGGCGTGAAAAGTACCCACCAGCCGCCCGCGTCCACCGCGCCGGAACAACGTACCGATCCTGGGCCGCGCGAACTCCGCCCAGATGAAATGCGCCACGAACGCACCGCGCCGCGGCAGGTGCCGCGCCAACCGCACCTCGTCCACCACCGGCACCAACGCATTCCAGTCACTGCCGAAATAGCGGTTGCCCAGCCGGCGCAGCAGGCGTCCCGCCGTAAACGATCTCTGCTCGACTTCCCACCACGTCGCCCGGTAATGAACCGCGCGGGCTCCCAATTCCCGCACCAGCGGCACCATCCCGGAATGCTCGGAAAAACCCTCCGGATGATGAAGGAAAGCAACTACTGGAAATTTCTCACTCTGGTCGTGATGTATCAACGTTATGTATCGCCACACTCAGTAGGTTAGCCCAAGATCAGGAAACCCTCAGGATGTGGACCCGCCCTTCTACGTAGACCTCCACCAAGTGCTCACTCGGCTTAGGGACCGCCCCGAGTCCGGCCGTGCCTTCTACAAAGAAAACATAGTCCGCATCTTCCTTGTGGGCGGCCGATGAGATTTCCTCCCACGATGTCGGTTGAGTAAAAGCAACCCGATTGCGTATATGCCGATTCCAAAAGCAATACGTCGCATAGAAGGGGCCGAATCCGTAACACACAAGAACAGTCTGGCTGTCCTTCACATTTTCATCGATCCAGCGGAATGCTCCACGGAAGCCAGAAGGCTTTATCGTACTGTGGCACGGATCACAGCGATAGGCGAGCGCATCTTGGTTTTTTGAAAACATAATATACAACTGAGAGATGGGATCTGAAATCAACACTGTCTGAAAGATGCAGGCCAGGGCTGCCACAAGCAGTGTGTACCTATACCATTTCTGCTTGCTCAGATGCCAGATGACATAGCCGAGTCCCACAGATCCGAACCCCACGAGAAAAAGTACGTAGCGAATGGTCCAATTAGCTGGTGTCACAAAGAAAAGCAGCAGTCCCGCTCCAAACATGATCAAGAGACGTCTTTCACGCATTTTGATAGCAAATCTCAACGAAAGAGGGACGCACACTAGCAGAAACACCCACATAGCCCCTCCGCCACCAAGCACCCAGCCCTCGCCGTTAGAAATATCCCCCCACGACCGTAATATCTTATAAATGTAAGGAAGATCATCGACTGTGTTGAACACAACCATCATATCTTTGCTAAAATTGCCGGGAAGTTCCATGACGCCCAAAAGCCGCATGTGAAATGGATAGAAGGGGTTTCCAAAGACCCACGCATTCTTGACGTACGTGTAGCCACCAACTAAAATAGCAGTGAGTAGGACGACGAGAGAGGAAGTGATCATCACTGCGCGACGTTTCCTTATTACGCTCAGAAATGTACTATATGAAAGCCACAAAACTGCTGCCTGCACAACGCCGGAAAAGCGGACTCCCGACAGCAATCCCAATGTGAGCCCAAAAGTAATTTGTTTGCATCTACGCGAAGACTTCCCGAAAAGAATTGCCACTGCGGCAAGGATCAAAGAGGATTGAATGATATCCGTCTCGTTTGTAGTCATCTGCTGTATAATCTTCGGTGTAAACGGAAAAATGGACGCGGCGACAAGAGCTGTCCGATCCCCCACACCAAATGTACGACATATGGAGAAAACTGAAACCATCGCCAAAACCACAAAGGGAAGCTGTCCAAGATCCACCCATCTGTCATCTCCAAAAAATGCCCATATCCAATTGAAGAATACCTCTGCATACTTCGGATATCCGTCTATAAGTGGAATACCTACCCGTGCAAGAGAATGATTTGAACGCATGAAAGCAGCCATAGGAAGGTGATACATTATTGCATCAAAGGCCGACGAAGGCAGGACGGCTGCTCTGAAAGAAGCGAATATGAGAACAAGAACCGCCAGCCCAACAAAAATGGTTGTCCACAGTGCCGACAGGTCAATATCACTGCATCTCCGCCGTTCGCGTTGGGGCAAGATATGAGCAATAAGAGGGTGGCCTCCGGTATTCAGATACGTAATTAGCACCAAAAAACCAACGCACAGAAAAGCCCCCCCGATAAGGACTAAATCGTACAGCACCCCTACAGCGCCCAGGACAATAGTGACAATCACTATCACGCCATACATCCACACGAAGGCATATATCAGCTTAATGTCCCATCGCACCCCCCGACAAAGGATTATCGCTACGTAGTACAAGGCGCTAAACAACGCCGCGTTGACTACTAGGAATATCAGCATCGTCCAGTCACCGAACACCTATTGGCAACGTCTATGGATTATCGAAAAGACTCCCGACTACCACGACTGACAAGGCATATCCCACATTGTCTCTTTATACCAAAAAGTGAAACGGGCCAACGACTCATTTTGTGTCCTATGCCCCGGAATCGCATCCCATCAGATGGGAGGCTAAGATAGTTTGAAAGCATAGTTAACTCCTTGCCAATACGAACTCCTGTGCGTCAACCGTGCTTTCGGCTGGTAGACCTGCTAAGTTCTGCAGGAAGTATAAAAAACGACCGCAAGAAGTTCGTCGACCGTGATCGCCCGCCTATACACACCGCCGCCACGCGAGTAGGTGTGTGAACATCAAGGCAAACATTCGCGACATCACAAAGCCGCTACTGGGAAAATGTCCGCTGCATTTCAACTATTTCATCCCGCCGCCACTGCTGCGCTTCCACCCCCCTCCAGCATCACTTCCAGCGCATGTTCGACTTCTTCCACACCTATCGCACGCATGCAGGCCCCATCGTCACGGCAGCGGCTTCGCGGATGCCAGGGTAGACATCCTCTGCACTCCACACGGTGATAAAGCACCGCATGCCGCCCGCCCCGCGGCGCCCAGCGCCGCGGATCCATCGGACCGAAGAGGCCCACCGTCGGTTTTCCCAAAGCCGCCGCCACGTGCAACAGCCCGCTGTCGCTCCCCACAAACACGTCCGCCGCACCAACCACCCCCGCCGCCTCCAGCAGCGTGGTCCGCCCCGCCAGGTTCAACACCCTGCCCGGCGCGACCGCCGCCAGGCGCCCGCCCAACCTCCTCTCAGTGCCCGTCCCCAGAACAAGAAAGCCCACATCCCGCCGCCGCGCGGCGATCCGCCCGATGAGTTCGGCGTATCTCTCCACGGGCCACCTCCTCCAGCGCCAGCCCGCTCCCGGAACAACGGCGATGAGTGGTCCCCCGACCCCCAAACGCCTCAATCTTCCCGCAGCCTCCTCACCGTAGCGGCGCGCCGCATCGTCCAGGTGCAGTTCGAGGTCCAGATCATCGCCCGCCTTGATCCCCAAGAGCTCCAGCAACGCCAACAGGCGGCGCGCTTCGTACTCCCGCGAATCGTAAGTGACCGTCAATGCCTGCGACCATTGCGGGTAGAGATCACCCGCGGGTGATGCGACCCCCAGCCAGCGTCGCGGACGCACGCCGTGTATAAAAAAAAGTTCCACCAGGTTGGTCGGCCCGCACGATACCAGCAGGTCATATTCACGATCTCTCAACATTCGCAGCAACGACAGTTCCCCGAGCCTGCTGCGACATTCCCTCCGGTCTCCGCGATGCAACTGCTCGATGTCCGGGCAGTAAGCGATCACCTCGTTCACCTGCGGCAGCAGCCGCGCCGCATCCGCCGTCCAAGGACCGGTGACCATGTCGATCCTGCTGCCTGCAAACACGCCCCGCAGCCTCCGCAACAACGGCGTGGTGTGAACCAAGTCACCGATGTGCCCGAGCTGTAGCACCAGGATCCGCTCCGGGTCACCCTCACGCTGGTCCGCCGGGCCTTCGCGGCGGTTCCAATCCTCCACCATCTCCATCATCAGCACGTAGCGCCACGTGTTGCGGCGCGGTTCGAGCCGCGTCTGGTCCCACCACGCCTCACGGATCGGCCCCAGCCCCTCACGCGCCAGCCTTTGACGCCGCCGACTTCCGGAATCCGCCTCCCCTCCTTCTCCCCCGTCAACCGGCACTCCCAGCAGCCGCAGCCCCGCCTGGTACAACGCACCTTCGGCCCGGTCACGTATTCTGGCCGCCACCCTGCGCAACATCACCACACCGGGCCGTGGAGAACTCATAGTCTAACCAGCGCCTTCCGCACCCTTCCCTTCGCGAGAACCACCCGTTCATCCTCTCGCCAAGCTCGCCAAGGGGCGGAGGGAATAATGGTTGATCGTTGATCGGTTGATTGCTTGTTCGGAATGAGGGAATGCAGCCTTCATCATTCTTGCATTCTTTCTTTGCGACCTTTGCGTGCTCTGCGAGAAATACTTCTCTTCTACTCTTCCTCTAGCGAAGCTCGCCAAGTACGCCAAGAATGTTTTCTCCTCCCCTAATTCCTGTCTTTCATCCTTCTTCACGCCCTTCGCGAGAGACGTTCTTCTGTTATTCATCCAAGCCGTTTACGATCCTGATAATCCCGTCGGCCATTCTGCTCTGACCAAAGTTGAGCAACAGCCCCAACGTCTTTCCCGAGAGTCTCAAGTAGGTCAACAGCTGCTTCTTGTGTACATCGGCCACCTTGGGCACTGACTTCAATTCAACAATCACAGAGTCTTCAACAATCATGTCCACCCGAAAGGCGTCCGCGATCTTTTGTCCGTCCCAACAGATGTCCACTGGAACCTGCCGACAAACCCTCAATCCTCTCCTGCTAAGCTCGCGCGCCAGGGCCATCTCATAGGCGCTCTCCAATAGACCGGGCCCCAGCTCCCGGTGAAGCGCCACCGCCGTATCAACGATTTCAGCAGCTACCTTGTTCACATGCATATACGATGTTTTCCCACCTCTCTAAGCTCTCCACCTCTTTTGCGAGACATCTCTTCCCCCAGCTTCTTCCTTTGCGAGCCTTGCGATCTTGGCGAAAAATTCTTCCTTCTTCCCTCTTCTTTGCGGTCTTTGCGCTCTTGGCGAGAGGTTTTTCTTTTCTTCCCTCTTCTTTGCGGTCTTTGCGTGCTCTGCGAGAAATATTCTTCTTCTACTTTCTCCTCTCGCCAAGCTCACCAAGCACGCCAAGAATATCTTTCAATCCATCCCCAGCTTCCGTCTTTCTTCCTTCTTTGCGACCTTTGCGCCCTTTGCGAGACATCCTTTCTTCTTCCCTCTTCTTTGCGTCCTTTGCGTGCTCTGCGAGAAATACTTCTCTTCTGCTCTTCCTCTCGCGAAGCTCGCCAAGGGGCGGAGGGGATAATGGTTGATCGTTGATGGTCGTCCGGGACAATAACCCTCTCTTCACCATTGTTCATCTATAACCTTTGCGTACTTTGCGCCCTTTGCGAGAGATCTCTTCCTCCAGCTTCTTGCTTTGCACTCCTTGCGGGAAACATTCAACTCTCCCAGGCGCTGGGCAGCTTCCTCGTTATCTCGATGTTCTCGAACTCCCTGCTCTTGCGCGGTCCCGCCCGGCGGGCCCACTCCGCCATACGGCGCACACCTTCCTCCAGCGACGTACGCGCCTCCATCCCGAGCACGCGCCGGATCTTCTCGTGGCTGGAATAGGCATGCTTGACTTCCAGCCGCGCCGGCAGATGTTCCACCTGCGGCTCCACCCCGAAGGCTTCCGCCACGATCCGCGCAAGCTCGTTCACCGTGCGTGCGTCGTCGGAACCCACGTTGAACACCTCGTTGTAACAGTCCGCGCGGAATGCCGCCTCGACGATCGCCGGGGCCACGTCCCCGATGTATGAAAATGCCCGCGTCTGCTCGCCGTCCCCGAAAATGGTCATGGGCTTGCCCTGCATGATCTGGTTCATGAAAATTCCGAGAACGTTGCGGTAACGGTCTCCGATGTTCTGCCGCTCGCCGTAGACGTTGTGCGGCCGGAATATAACGTGATCGAGCCCGAACATCTCGTGGGCCGCGCGCAGGTCCATCTCCACCGCATACTTGGCGATGCCGTAGGGATCCTCCGGCCGCGGGTCCAGGTCCTCGGTCATCGGCAGGCGGTTGGTGCCGTAGGCGGCGATGGAAGAGGTAAACACGAAACACTTCACCTCGTGCCGTACGGATTCGTTGATCAGGTTCACGCTGCCGATCAGGTTGTTGGTGTAATTGAAACGCCGGATGAAATGACTCAGGCCCTCCGCCGCGTACGCCGCCAGGTGAAACACGTACTGGAAGCGGTGTTCGGCGAACAATCCGGACACCAGCTCGTGATCGGTTATGCTTCCCCGCACAAATTCGGCACGCGGATTGACGTTATCTTCGAAGCCGCCACTCAAGTCATCCAGCACGACGACCTCCACTCCGCGCTCCAGCAGCGCGTCCGCCACGTGTGAACCCATGAATCCCGCTCCGCCAGTAACCAGTGCTTTCATTCCTTTCTCCATTTTTTCGTTCTCGCGGTCCGCCGCGGCAACAGCCCGCCCAGGTGCAACGCCATCAGCTCGGCCACCAGCCACGGCCGCCGCCGCATGACGGTCACGAACCATTCCGGCGCCGGCGGCCGTTCCAATGCATTGTGCTTGCCGCTCAGAACGTACCATACCGCGTCGATGATCGCTCGGGCGCGCTCGCGCCGTGCCGAATCCTCCCACGCATAGGGAATCTCATTTACCCACTTGCCCAGGTGCCCCCCGCACCAGCGCCGCCTCGAAGACAAACTCTTCAACACAATTTTAAACGACGATAGCGGGCCCATAATTCAAAATTCTCGGGCCTACAAAGAAGTGGTAAGGGGCCTTGATTCGCTCACAATGACGATAGTCCGAGTTGCTACCAGAAGACGCGGTGCCGACAACTACTCCGAAGATCTGGCTCCGATCACATCAACCACATTTCTCATATTGGAGGCACTCTCTTGTGCAAATGGCCACCAAAATCTTGATCCTATTGGTTTCTCGATCAAGAAACCGTGCTGAACGCCCCGAACCGAAGCCTCAGCCTCCTCTCGCATCCCACACTACCCACATATGGAAAACAGGAACACCGAAGCCCCTCAATCTGGTTAATGTTCCTTCGTTTTGATGGGAAACATATCTGTTTGACAATAGCGTCTGTCACTCAGTCTGTTCGCCAGTCCATCACGGTAGCCTTGAGAGAAAGCTTCCCAACATTCTTGCTCTGGCGAGTGCCACCACAACCGTTTCATAAACGTCCTCACAAGATTGCGAATAGTAGATCTGCGTGATAGCTTTATCGGCGTCCTCCATCCATGCAGTAACAATAGTTGGGCAGTTATGTAATTCGACGCGTATAGCAGCCGTCGAAGATAGTCTAACTTCAATCTTTCTTTCGGTATGATATGTTTGAATTTAAGATCATTCGATACCGCACAAGCCCACCCATGGTCGATGCTTGTGAAAATAATATCTGTATCCCCCCCGCCAAGAACAGAAAACCGACCCAAACGATCCAGTCTTTTTCTAACCGGCATTTTTTCTAGTTCATGAGCATATTCTTGCGCAACATCCTTTCTCACCACCATTCCCGCCCCTGGAGGCGCCCATGGTCCAAGCTGATATGTCAATGCGTACTGTAAAGGCGGTCGAGGTGATTGATCATAATTATGTGCACACAGAATCCAAAGAAACTCGCGAGTCCAAATTTCTGGCTCCTCTTCGAACACCCCAACACCTCTACCGCCAAGTACTCCAATAAATGGATGAGTCGCCATGATCTCATCTGCCTTCTTCAGATAAGCCTTCTCTAACACGACATCATCGTCGACAAATACAATGAAATCTCCCCTCGACTCCAAAAAGCCTCTCAGTCGAGCATGGGTCAATCCCCGGTTCGGTTCAATAACAACCCGCCAGTGTGGATGCCAGCCCAAGTCAAGATATCTTTCTACCGCGGGCTTACTCCCGTTATCAACAACCACAATTTCCCACTCTGCAAGTGGATACTTCTGTTCTCTTAACCCCGCAATCACCTGTTTCAGCGTTGTGGGATCTGGATTAAATGTGCAAATAACCACTGAAATTCTCATCTTCGACCAAAGTAACGTTCCGACAATCTAACGATCTGCTCTGCCAAGTAAGATCATTGAGAACCAGTGGATGTCTCGGGCACCGTCAAAAACATCTTTTATCATAATTCACTAGATCCTTACGGCTACACTAACAAACCCAATAAGCTGTTCGGGACTTCATGACGAGTTGCACACACCCCTTTCGGACCCCTGGCCAACTGCAAATAACTATCACCGACACTGCAGCCGCACTGTGATACGTATACGTCCCAACAGCGTCTAGCTCAGGCCCTACTAGAGGCAAGGCAAGCAAAAAATCGGCTCTATCACCATGAACATGTAAGCCTCAATCTGGCGTCCTACTTACAATTCGCCCCGGTGGGTCTTGATACTTGCTACCACCGCGTTACGTGACCCTATCTGAAGCCGTCACTTCGGCGCACGGCCGTCCGCAACACGCCAAGCAAACATCACTATTCTGCCTTGTGGCAGCATATCAAGGTCGGCACCAGTGTCCCCTCCTTATATTGCTTCGCCGCTTCAGCATCATCGTGAAAGCCCCAAGCGCATCTTACTCATCTCGACAGACATCGCTGAAATATGCACACAAGAAGTTATTCTATATTATACCCCGTCCTGTTCGTGGCTATGCCTACCCGAACTACGGGCAACAACCGCTCTCGTAATCCGACCAGGTGCTAGTCCGCAAACGGCCGTCAGAGCAACCAATCTGCTGAACACGCCCAGGCGCCCATTATGGAGAGATTCCAAGATTGCATGGACGACCACCGACCGCAGGAACCGAAAATTCGGTCTTACCGCACTAGGCAGTAAAAAGTACAGAACGGCAACCCGTGATGCCAATATGAATGGTCGCTTCCCTAGCAATTTCTGGACACCCTTAGACTTAGGACCCCATAGCAGACACAACAGAATATACTTACCGATCTCATCTCCTCTAACCCCCTCCACCTGAATATCGTGCAATTTGCGCCCCCGCCGACACAAGAGCCAAAATTCACGGGTCATGGAAATAGCACAATTTGGGTTTCGCAGATTACTGCGAAGGAACCGCACCCCTGAGTTCCAATACCCCACCAACCGAATCATGTCCAAAAGCCAACGCTCGCCTTCATGAACTTCTGAAGGTCTCTCTTTTTCTGTTCCTTCTATTATCTTCTCCAAGAACATCTCCATATTTGAGGCAGCCTTCTTGCCAAAGGCACAAACCACCTCATCGAGCCATCTTCTCTGTTGTGCGAGAACACGATGCCGATACATGCGATCGTTTTTCAATCGACGAAGCAAAGGAAGTAATTTGTCAATTTCAGAAATACAGATAAGGCCCCTGTCAATATCGGACTTATGCCACGGAGGAATAACGTCGCGTAAATACACAATGGGAATATCGCTTCTAACAACATCTACAGCAGCAGATGAAGGAGTGTTCATCAACAAGGCAACATCATAGACTCGCCGCGATAAATCAGCCCGTTCGTACACAAGCCCGACGTTTCGACTCAGGGGCAGAATCCTAGACTTATAATATTTAATGTCATCATACCGCGGATGTGGTATGATGTCTAAATGAATGTCTGCTTCCATATTGATCATATCAAGCAACCGCATCCATGATCGGTCCAGCTCGCCAGGCTTCACAAATGAGACCAATCCCCGAGAACCCGCGCCAAAGCTGGATGTAAAACAGGCAACATAAATAATGCGTCTATCGTCGTTTTTGCTCAAACCCACGAAGTTACTTCGGAGGCTTCCTACTTCCTCGACAAGGATCCTTGAGCTAGAGTAATGTCTGGATATCTCGACTCGTCCCGATAATCCTGCCACACCAGTGTGAGTCAGCATTCTCTCAAAGACCCATCTGTTTTCGGGCATCAAAATTAATGGATGTTGTATTGTAATACACTCCGAATCACATTTCTGCACAGCCCTTTCAAGCACCTTTCTCTGGCCATAGTGGTCTACTTGAACCAGAGCCACTTTAGGCGCCAGTGCTTTGCACAACCATCGGGTCGTAATGTAGGTGTGTAAAGCATCGTTGACCCACGTGTGAAAATCCGACCATAGGAAGTTAATAAGGCCCGCCTCCACAAGTTCTGACAGCTCTGTTGCGGCGAGGGAGTCCTTGAATATCTTTGCCGCGCGCAGGTAGCGAGGATGATCAAAAATATACTTCTTCGGCAATCGCCACAACAGGGGCCAGTAGACGGGCGGAACATTATAATGATAGTCCTCGGC
>JAOZMZ010000007.1:0-30146 GCA_029934055.1 Kiritimatiellia bacterium | reverse complement strand
TAGAATATCTCCGGCTGCTGGCCAATTCTCCCAGAAAGCAGTCAAAATCTGATGTGCCGTGGAATAGAATATCTACCGGATTTACATCGCGCACCGAAGGCACCACTCTCTCCATGTCAGATAGACTCGTCACGGTACTCCGTTGGTAACCATCGCTTTTCGGCATTTTGATTTTCCTCATCTTAAGATGTCTGCGGGAAGCGTGGTACTCTGCCACGGCCTCCAATATCCCGGGCGGCTCACTTTCCCATCGAATATTATGTCGTTCCCCATTGCAAAGGATTACGTCTGACGGGCCAATACTCTCCATCAGTCTTTGAACCGCAAAATTTGTGTTAAACAGCGCGACAAATCCTAAAACAAGGTCTATCGTCATAATCTTGCCAATATCAACACCGTCAAACTGGTAAATTCCTGCTATATTTTCCGCAATGTGATCCGCTAGTGAGATCGCCTTTCTCAGATTGGCCCGTTGCTCGTAATGAGGCAGCAGATCCCACAAGTTCACTACTGTATGATCCTTTTTCGCTTGCTGTAATACTCCAAAGTGACCGCTTACCACAATGACACTGCCGGCGCCTCCCCAAAAGTGATTGAGGGCTCTTAATTCGTGTAGGGAAGAAATAATTGCCAGCGTTTTTTCTTGCACCCCCATCACTCCATTACCGTCGTGGGCATATCAGAACGCAAGAGCTGCAAATACCCGTATCCTACATTTTGTCGGACAGGAGTAGTGTCCAAAGGCTGTCATCAAAATAGCGGACTCAATTTGCGCAGATTATCTTTTCCCTCTTCACAACAGAAAAGGATCCTGAGTTGAAATTACATCCCAAGTCAACGGCGCGCCCTTACTCACACACCACCTTCTCCGTGCCCAGCAGATGCCGGCCATAGTTATTATACCACCGCGCGGCAGCAGCAACACGTCAGCCACTTTACGTATGCCCCTACTGCCATTACTTAATCGTGACAGGCGAGCAGGAGTGATATGGGCCATTCCCAAGTTGGCGGTCATTACGTCTCCACGTTCTGGAAATCTCTAGACAGGCAATCTGTTAGTTCAAGATGAGCTCCCGGTTATGCAGCCAGCACAATCTGTCATTGCTGGCAAATGATCTCAATCGAGATATCAATGTGGTATATCAACTCTCTTTCCCCAAGGCTCCAGCACGTAGTTGCAAACATGATCGGGACCGCACACGTATCCCTCAATACACCTAAAAGATACACCCATATTTTCGTATCTTTCCCTCACCGTCGGATCAGAAAGAATACCCAAATTGTCCTGAACAATGTAATCTGGATCCTTCTCCAGAACATAATCTCTCATCTTTTCCAATATCGCCTTTTTCCGTCCGGAATCACCTTCGGTAAGGAATTTGTGCCTCAGCGACACCAATACTGGATCGGTCAGGCTCCAAGTGTCGATTGTATACAGCCCACTGAAATAGGGAATTGCACCTGCGTCAAACAATACTATCTTGGCATCGGGTGCTGCAATGTCTTTTAGCCATCGGCCAAGAGCAATATGGCCCGTTCTAATGCCTGTAGCTAACTGATGACCGCTGATTCTCATCGGGAAAAGGCCCCAGTTCAGGTCAATGTTCCACGCTTGATACAAATCAAGTGTCCTCTCTGATATCAAGAACAGGCAACCGACGAGGCATGCAGTGAGAAACTGGTGGCGGTGCCGATTAATCAATGGAGCCAGGCTGGCGCCAATTTCGGCCAATGATACACTGATTAAAGGAATAAGCGGGACGTACAACCTAAAGGTCCCATCCATGGAAACTCTAAAACCCAATGAGATAAGGTAGACTGCATAGACAATCATAGATGCAAGTGCAAAAACCAAACCACGTGTTATGTATTCCGGCGATTGCCTATAGCGATATACAAGTACTGATCCAGCCAATATAACTGAAAGGACGCCATAGTTTGCGTTTACTGCAGCGAATCCGATCAACCGTACTACGCCTCCAAGTAGCCTATCAACACTTATGCCATGGACCTTCACCAAAAATGATGTGGGAAACACCGAGCCAAAATAGGTGACCTTCCAAAAAAGATAACCGCTCGCAGCTAATGCCGATGCCACAAATCCAACCAGCAGATATACGGGTAGACGCCGCCGTCCGAATATCCACATCGCCCCCCTATGAAGCCAGGATACCCCCCAAAACAGAATTCCCTCCGGTCGGCAAAGCGTCGCTAGCAGGAACAATGGGTCAACAAGTAGCCCGGGCCAGCGAACATGCATATCCCGAAGAAACATGAGATAGGATATGACGGCTGCAGTAAGAAGTAACGAGAATAGGATAGTCTCCATTCCACTTACAGCCCAAATGATAACCGGCGAACTCGTCGCTATTAGCAGCGTACACCCGGCAGCCACACCCAATGCTACAACAGGTTCGAATTCTACCGAGTTAATACTCCACGTGTACCAATAGACGAGTCCTATCAAGAGTAGTCCAGCCAAGGGCAGCAAAAAGAATGTAGGCCAGGCATCAACGGATCCCATCTCGAAAAAAGCAGCCTCGAGTAACACAAGAAGGAAGTTCGTATAGCCCTCGATCCGCGGCCCACCGGGATTGAAAACTAAACCATGACCCTCGGCAAGATTTTTGGCAAATCGGAGGGAAATATACTTGTCGTCTACCTGAAAATCCCATACATACAGAATGCCCGCAACATATAAAGCAAATAATGCAATCAGAGCAGAAACGTGTAGCCATCGTATCCTTTTGGAAGCTGTATACCATCTCGTACTTACCACGGCACAACTGATACCGCCTAAAATAATTGTTACAGCACCTATCAGGCGCTCATAGTCAGCCAGTTTGGCAAGCACTTCTTTCATCAATAAGACCTTAAATCGTACTCATAGCAGCCCATTAGATCGTAAAAATCAAACACTTCCCCGTCGGCGGCACCCGCAAATTCTTTCTACCGAAGGATAATGTAAGACCACGTCAGCGTCGTGCTGCGTACCAGATCCCGTTTCACACGGTAGCCGACCACATCCTCCACCATCAAACCCAAATGCTGCCAGCCTACCCGATGCAGCCTAGCATTCACAGCCAATCCTCCGTGTAACTACTTCACCACCTTGAGAGTAGACACTAAACAGCCAGCGACCCGAGGCACAGCCGACACCTACATCTTCGCTGTTATAAGTGCCTATATGTCTCGCCCCACAGAAATCAATGCACAAATTACAAGCCACGAGCAGACCGTCCAGAACACGCCGAAACTAATTCTCCGACAATTCAGTTTCACAGCAAGATAACAAGTTTCTCGGAATTAAGCTCACCATTTCAGAAAGTTAAAAAATTGCTAGTGCGAATCAGGCCACTGTCACCCTAAAGGAAAAAGCTCCCCCGGAGGGCCCATTTCGCGAACTATTTCAAATGCCTCCGCCATAGTGAATCCTGAAACCGAGCCCCACCTCCTTGCAATCGCGAGTAAAGCCTTGCGTGAGCGTGGATGTGGAAAACACCTTTGCTCCGTCGCATACATCTCCATAGCTTTCAATTTCCTTCCCATAGTGAGACTGACATCACAGAAAAGGTTGGGTGAAAAGGATCGTTCCAACTGTCCAAATGACCATTCCGTTGACGATGGGATCTCGAACGCCAATATGCGGCGGACCTTACACTGTTCGGTTGGTCTGGTAGCGGTCAGTACAGCTCGGTTTGTGATTTCGTGGTCAACATTCAAATCTCCACTATGATGGGTGAGAACCATATCTGGACGGAAATCATCAACTATCTTTTCCACCATCCTGACAATTTCAAGCAAGGGCATGGTGTCGAATCGGTTATCAGGCAAATTGAGATTTCTTACGCCCTTTGCGCCGAGACAGTTTGCGACATCACGGACTGCCGAATGCAAACTATCAAGTTGAGCCTCAACATCTTTTCCTTCTAGCCATGCACGTGAGGTCACACCCTCACCCAAAATGGCAATTTCCACGTGATGTCCCGCATCGGCCAGCGCAGCTAAGAATGCGCCGCAGCCGAGCACCTCATCGTCAGGATGAGCAGCAACACAAAGTACTCTCATGCCGCCAATCTACTCATATTTTTCCCATATTGCCGGAAAAAATTGTTTCTTTGCTACCGGGGCCAACATTAAACAACAGATCTACAATCGAAAGATGGGAGACGAACCCAGGGAAAACCTGTGGATAGGAAGGGTGCTGATAGTTATGATAAGTTATTTTGATTCCTGCGCGCCCAAAACTTTCTTCATCCAGGTAATCCTTGCCGAACGGACCCGAAACATATTCCGTCCCTCCAACTGTCCGACATATGTTCAATATTAGCTCGTTCTTACGTCCCGACACGTCGAGTTCGCTGCTGCATACTATGGGAGTCGAAATACCAATCGATCTCCGCAGGTATTCACTCGTTTCAAACAGCAAATCAAAAAGCAAATCCCAATCCCGCGAGAATGTTTCTCTGAAAAAGGGGAAATACCTCGAAAACCAAGGGGCGCGCGCATAGCTACGTTGAATACCAAGTGCATGCTTTCTCCTCCACTGATTATCCTCCGCAATTCTGATATGGCGAATGTTACAGTGTCTGAGGTCCTGCCCGGAATGTCTCAGTGGCACCGTAAGCCAATATTTGCCGGTACGCGTCCGTATCAAATTACGATTCACAAATCGTGTCCTGCTGCTGAGATCCATCGGGACACTATCCAGATATACACATAAATCACATATGGCCATGCGATGGAAAAAGCCAAGCCAAGGCAAATATGCAGGCTGCATAATACACACCTTCATAACAAGGGACGACGGTATAGAAAGATTGTGAAATCCCCAGGATGATAGTGGTGCATCAAAACAACATGCCTCGTTAGATTGCGGCAAAATTTTAACGTCTCGACCGGGTCTGCGCAAAATTCATTCTCATCGTCACACTCGCCCCACCTGCTCAGCGAATTGAAGGCTACTCCATACCGACTGAGTTCAAACATACGCGTGACAGCACTCTGCATGTACTCAAATGGCTTCTCTTCCCTCCTGTAGAAGATTCCGCTCGCCACTACATAGTCGTAGCTTGCGCTGGCTGACACCTTAAACAAGTCGAGCTGTCGAAAATTAGCCTCTGGGTAGCGTTTCTTAGCGATACCAACCAATTCTGGAGTCATATCAATGCCAACATAATCCGGGAACCAGCCCCGTCTTTTCAACCAGCCCCAAAAATCGCCCATGCCACATCCGACATCCAGAAGAGATACATTATGCAGCAGGGCAACCTTGGCTAAGATCCGAAAGCGTAGTTCCTGTGTACTTACCGAACGCCAGCCAACCGCACGTGCATCCGGACCGTATTGTTCAAGTAGCCCACGGTAAAATTCCGTATTGCTCGTATTGTCATCCATACAAGTCGGTCGCTCCATGATTTTTGAAGCCACTACTCCTTTTCCACCACCACCCGCCACTCCGCGTCTACAGTGTAGGCTGGTTCGAGCATCTCAACTAACACGACATGGCGAATACTTAAGATTTTCCATCCATTACAGAACAATTTTTCGATATCACTTCTGCCGTAGAAACAAATTCCGCCGACCCCAACAAGCGACCCTGCGCATATCTCGCGTCTGAGGCCGAATCGGCCCCGACGAGATGCTGCAAAGCTACTATGGAATGAGCTATATGGATTGAATAACATGCGACCATAGGGCTTCAGTACCCGTCGTATTTCCTGAACGGCACGCGTCGCCGCTTCGAGATCACAGCATGTCAAGGCAGCCCGATCCACGACTAAATCAAACCGTTCGTCACGAAACGGGAGGGACGTAAAATCCGCACGCCGCAGTTCGCCCTTCAACCGCTCGCTTCTAAATCGCTCCCGCGCCAATTCCACTGCCTTGGCGCTCATGTCCACTCCCGCCACCCGAAACCCCTCCCGAGCCAGAAACCAGAGGTTATTACCTGCGCCACAACCAACTTCAAGTATATCAATCTTCCTATGCGGCTTACCTTCAGGGATGTTACGAAATACGAAACTGACAACGGAGTCAAATGGGCATCTATTAACCTGCCTGCCTTCCTGATAAATGGCATCCCAGATAGGATCGAAGACATTTCGCTGTCCACTCACACAAAATCCTCCATCTTGAACACATGACCATGCCTTACCTTTCTTCTCAGTCGCCTACCCACAATACAGTCCAACTCCCACGGAGCGAATCCATCCCCCGGCCGACTGTATGCGATGTCAAGACGCGTCACAACCTTTCCCTTAGGAAGGTCTCTCGAGGCGATGCAAGATAGCCTGCCCTGCAATCGTGACGCAATCTCATCCTCTGAAGGACCGATGCCAATAGAACTTAACGCCCCCTCGACCTTTCGTATGGATCTCACCAAAGATGTAAGCTCATCACGATCTGCGGAGAACCCGTGGTCAGGACCAGCTAGGCTTTTGTCTAGCGTCACATGTTTTTCGATCCAAACCGCCCCGAGAGCTCTGGCACCGAGTGCTAGTTCCACGCCAACCGAGTGGTCACTCAGTCCCGTAGGACATTGAAAAATATTGTGCAACAAAACGACGTTACGAAGACGCACCTGCTGCGGCGCAGCTGGATACACAGACACACAATGTAACACAACCAATTCCGTCCCCCCCGCAGCTATGAAGGTCTCAACGGCCCTCGCTACTTCCGTCAGGGTCGCCATACCAGTGGAAAGGACTACAGGCCGACGAGATGTCGCCATATCGCGAATAAGGGCAAGATGCCCCAGAAAATCAGACCCATTCTTAATAACAGGGCAATCCAGACGCAGTAGTTCATCCAAAGTCTCACGGCTAGTCGGCGTACCATGAAAGACAATCCCCTTCTCTTTGCAATGTGCCGCGAGTTCCGCCAATTCCTCGAATGAAAACTCGCATCGCTTGAACATATCAAATTGAGATTCTGTCACCTCCCTGTTCTGGGAGCGATACGTATATGTCAAAGAACGATTCACTAAGAAATCCTCCGTATGGAAATGCTGAACCTTTACAGCATCTACACCAGCCTCTACCGCCATGTCTATGAGACGGTGTGCCATATCCAGTTGTCCATTGTGGTTCAAGCCTATCTCAGCCACAATGAAACACGGAGCATCCGGCCCGACCCGACGCCCGGCAATGTCTACATACGGCCGAAGTATTTCTCTATGAATCATAGCCCTAAGAATAACAGTCCTAGCAGCCAAATCAAGTCCCTCTCTTAGTCGTCCCCTGCCAAATAGTGGCCAGCATCCAATCAAACACTTGGCGTCTTACTTTCGGATCTGCAGCCGATAGGTTTTCGATGGCACCCCGGCCGTCTGCTGTCCCGAAAACCCTATGAGGGCGCACAATACTGTCTACCACAATATCACCGCGCCTTCCCAACACTCCTCCAGCCACAATATTGAAATCCCCCAAAGAAACCCACCCAGCATGCTCGTGATACACATCGTATGCCGCTAACAACTCAGAGACCGCAGCTGTCAAGGCATGCCGTAGATCAAGACGCCATAGTTGTATACTGCGGCGGTGGGCTTCCTCCACGGTCTTCTCAAGCACTGCATCAGGGAGAGCAGCAACTACATAACCTCCTTGCTTTAGATAGTCCAAATCCTCCGGCATGATCGGCCTCTTAGTGTTAATACCTATTAAGGCCTCATATGGCCCCGACCCATGATAGTCGGCGTCGACCATGAGCCTTACAAGCCTACCAAGACGTGAAGATGATGCGGGTAGGAAGACCGACCCGCGTATATCCATAATGGCGAAAAAACTCGCCAGGCCCCGGGCAATCACAGCGTCGTCATCATAATGAAGCCATATCTGACCCGTGGCGCAGTTCGATACTGGTGCGATGCGCCAATCTGACACCCAATACCTGAACAGTGAGCTAAGACGCCGAAATATCTCCTTGTCTTCGGTCATAGAGGGTGACTCAATATGTACCAGGCAGTACCCACGCTCTACGTCTACCATGCCAATCCGCATACCCGACTGTCGAACACGGCGCGGCCGCGCGAGTGTTATAACGGGTTCGCAGGTTGTTTTGGCTATTAGTTCCAAAAGTCGACCCTCCAACTGCTTTAGGTCAGCCATAGCATGCTCATGGAACCAACGGGCTCTTGGGAGACGCTTGGGCCTAAAAACTCTCTCCAGCCTCTTGGTGCGTTTTGCCGCACGATTTGCCGCTGCGGCAGCGTCTTCGGCAGAAACCAAGCGTCGTGAGGCAACATCTAGTTCCACTATGGTCTCAAATGGATCTACAGACACCGTCTGACTGGCCTGCTCTACCACTGGCATGAAACTGGAGTGGAAGAAGTTGAGCCCGGAAGCAATTTCGGCCGGAAGCAGTCCTATGTCACGCGGCATGATCGGCGCAATCATCTCCTGCGCGATGCGCATCAGCAGCCGCCAGTCTATGCCGCCCAGATCGTAGCCTTCCCGCGCCAGCAGCGCGCAGAGCAGTTCCGTGGCCGCATTTCCCGCACTGCGCCCCATTCCACGCAACGAGCCGTCGAGGAAAGCCCCCCCGGACTTGGCGAATGCCAGGCAGTTAGCGATCGCCAATTGCAGGTTGTTGTGCCCGTGAAAACCCAGCGGCACCGGAACTTCCGCCGACGCCGCCTCGGCATAGTCCCGTACATTGTCCGGAGTGAACCCCCCTGCCGAATCGACCAGCACCACCACCTGCGCCCCGAAACCGGCCACCTCACGCCCGATGCGGGCGAATTCCTCCGGCCCCACCAGGTAACTCTTCATCAGGTTCGACCACACTTCCAACCCCAGATCACGCGCCAGCCTGATCGGCTCCTCCGCCTCACGGTAGTCTACGATGTTGGTTCCTATCCGAATGAAATCCAGGCCCGCATCGGCTGCCTCCCGAATGCTGTCCAGCGAGCCGATGCCCGGGATGAAGAAACAGCCCACCTTGGCCCGGTCACCGACCGCATCCTTAGCCGCCCGGATGTACTCGGTGTCACTCTGCGCTGCGCGTCCCTTGCCGGCATATTGCGCGTCCAGGCCGACACCGTGCCCCACCTCTATGCGTCCGATCCCCGCTTCTACCAGCGCCCGCGCAATCACAAAGGTGTCCTCGGCGGTGAACTGATAGTTGATCAGGTAACTCCCGTCCCGAATCGTGCAGTCCAGAATCTGGATCTTCTGATTGCTCATTCCCGCCCTCCGTCGTCGGATTCCGTCGCCTGCGGCTTCCGGTACAAGTAGAGCGTAAACTCGTAAAGCGGATAGTTGTGACGTAGCACCACGTAGCGCGTCAGTGACTGCGCCAGCCTGAACATTTCCTCCGGTGAGTAGTAGAAAAGATGTTCATCTTCATAATCCACGTATTTGGTCATCATGTCCGCCGCTACGCCGATGTAGCAGACAGAAAACATCGCCTCGAGCATTTGCGCCACGTACCCGACATTGTCCGAAAGTCGCCGATTGAAAATCCCCGATTCGACCACATAATCGAAACTCTCCTGAAAAGGCTCCTCCAAAACGTCCCGTTCCAGCAGTCTCAGCTCAGGGTGTCTCTCTCGTGCCACTTCGAGGATGCGCGGGTTGATATCCACACCGGTGTAGGCGACCCGCTTTCCATGTCCAACAAGGTAATCATAGAAATCAGCGAAGCCGCAGCCCACGTCCAAAACTGAACATCCGTCGAAGTCCCCCAAGCCCGCCAGCATCGAAAAACGCAACGCCTGTTGCTCCCGACTGCGCCAGCCCAAGGCCTGCGGCGTAGGGCCGAGCCGCGCCAGGCGTTCGTTGTACCTCTCGATAGCCGCCTTCTTCTCGTTCTCTTTCATCACAGCCCCCCAAGAATGCGCTCCGCGTTCCCGCCCAATACCTCCTGACACTCCGCCTCCCCGAATCCTGCCCGCTCCAGAACGGCGCGGGCCGCATCCAGCGCCTCAAGAATACTGAATTCCGGGTAGTCCGAGCCGAAAAGAATCCTCTCGGCCCCTATTTTTCTAATAACGAAACAGAGATCGTCGACCACATGTGAGCCGGCGAAAAAGCCCACCGTAAACGAGATGTCGAGATAAACGTTCTTGCAGGCACGCGCAACAATGAGCGCCTCCTGTACCCGGTGCCCGCCGGCATGCGCCATGACGATCATCGCCTGTGGAACGGCCGCCGCCAGCCGGCCGCTCAGCTCGACTTCACGCCGCAGATACCAGTCCGCACCTTGCGAAAATGCGTCGATCACCACAGGAATCCGCAGTACCGCCGCCCGCTCTACAACCGGAACGATACGATCGAAATCGTCCAGGCCGAATCCCTGTATTCGTGGATGCAACTTGAGCCCCCGCAATCCCAGACCGGACACCGCCTCTTCCAATATCTCCGCGGCGCCGGGATCGAGCGGCGGCACCGATGCGAAACCGAGCAGCTTGCCGGGATGCTGCCGGCAGGCGGCGGCCACGAACTCATTCGAAACGAGCGGCGCCAGGGCGTACACAACCGCCCGATCTATCTCCGCCCTGCTAACTTGTTCGACCAGCGCGGTGACGCTCGCGTCCCTCCCTGCACCGAAACCGTCCGCGCGTTCGTGTACGTGTGTGTGAAAGTCGATAATCACCGGTACTCTACCCCGAGCTGTTCGAGTTTATTGTCCAATCCAAGCATACTAACAGTGGATTCTCCTGCCTCAACCCGCCGGATCCAGTCCTGTTCCTCCTTCATCCGTCGCCGGCAAAGTGGAATCAGTGATTCCGCCTGCCCCCGCGGCACCACGGTCACCCCATCGTCGTCCGCCACGATCAGATCGCCCGGCAAGACCGCCACGCCGCCGCACTGGATCGGCTCGTTGATGCTGCCTCCCCATCCCTTGTGGGGTCCGGCCGGGGTCACCCCGCGACAGAAGACGGGTATTCCTATGCGTCGAATGTCTTCCACGTCGCGTACCGATCCATCGATAATAACCCCCGCGATGCCCCGCTTGCTGCAGGCAAGCGTCTGAATACCGCCCCATACGGATGTGTCCGTGTGGCCACGGGCGTCAATCACCAGGACATCGCCCTGCCGGGCGTGGTAGATGGCATGATGGGACATGAGGTTGTCGCCGACCATGCCCTTGACCGTCACCGCCGGCCCCACCACGTGAACTCCGCCGGTCACCGGCTTGATGGCCGCCTGCATGACGTTCATGCGGTTCAGCACGTCCGATGCGATACTCGCCGGAATGTCCCGGTACTTCTCGATCACCTCGGGAGCCGGCCGCTCTATTTCGCGATACACAACCGCTGGCATATTGTTATCCTCCCGACCTGTTCTCCGCTTCCTCCGCCGCCGCGATCAATCGAGCCATACCCTGGTGCAGGCTGTCGCGGTCAACCGCAAACGATAGTCTCAAAAACCGCTCGGCGCCCGGACCGTAAGCCGCCCCGGGCGTCAGGGCCACGCGGCCCGTCTCCAGAAAATAGGCTGAGGCCGCGCGCGAATCTGCGGCTACCGCCGAGACATTTACAAGCACGTAGAATGTGCCTTCAACCGGAAGACAATCGAGCCGCGAACAGTTGCGGACCTTGCCCAACACAAGATCGCGCCGCTCTTGATATTCCCGCACCATCGTCCGTACCGCTTCCTGCGGTCCCCGCAAGGCCGCCAGAGCCGCCGCTTGCACAAAAGCCGCGGTGCAGGTGGCCGTATTCTGCTGCGCCCGCAAGACCCCCCTCATCAATTCCGCCGGTCCGATAACATAACCGATGCGCCATCCGGTCATGGCATAGGTCTTGGAAAAACTGTTTATAAGGAATAGACGGTCTCTCATGTCGGCGAATTCCCCCATGGACACCGCGCGCCGGCCGTCAAAGACAATCTCGTCGTAGGTCTCATCGGATATAACCATCAGCCCGTGACGTAGCGCCACCCGGCGGACCGCATCGAGGTCTTCCCACTCCCATACGGCACCGGTTGGATTGCAGGGCGAATTGACAATCACGGCCCGCGCCCGCTTTCCCACATGTCTCTCAAGCGCCTCCTCCGTCACCCGGAACCCGCGCCTGCTGTCGCCCGCCACGAAAACCGGTCGCCCACCGCACAGGCGTACCATGTCGGCATAGCTCAACCAGCACGGAGACACGAGCAGAACCTCATCGCAAGGATTCAGGGTAGCCAGAAGGGTGACGAATATGGCCTGCTTGCCTCCCGGTGTCACCACTATCTGCCGCGCCGGATCGAGTCCCTCCATGCCTCGCGCCGCATAGCGTTCGGCGATCGCTTCCAGCAGTTCAGGATCACCGCGGGCCGGTCCGTAGTGGGTGCGCCCCCCACGGAGCGCCCGCTCGGCACCCTCGACGATATGCGGCGGCGTCCGGAAATCTGGGTCCCCAGTGCTCATATCGATCAGTTGAACGCCCGCAGCGCGCAATTCCCGGACCCGTTGAGCCAGTTCCATCGACGCCGGAGATTCAAGCGCTGCTACGCGGCTAGCTAGGCACATTGTTGTCCCCCTCCGGCTCAAACGCCTCGTCTGGATCAACTTCAAATCGTATCAGTTTTTCTACAGCGCTGGCCCGTGCCTTCACTTGAGCACGCGAAGTTCCGACTGCTATAACGTAGCCCGGTCTTTCTTCGTCCCGCGTGATTCGCTTCAGCATGTCTCCCACTTTCAATTCAATCACTACATCAACTATTCCATTGACCCATCGAGCCTCCTCGACTCCCCGGATAGCGCGTACCCTGCCCCTCGTCATGGGCCTCAAAAACCTCAGCTCTGCCGCGAGCTGCCGGATCGGATTCAGTTTGGGTTCCATTCCCAGTGCAATCTTCACGGATTCTCGCACAATATCGACGCCCGACACCAGCCTGACGATATCTGAGAACACACGATACCCACCACCCCGGGCGGCCACTTCAATCAGTCGCGGACCATCCGGTGTCACGATAACCTCGATATGTGTCGGTCCAAGTCCGATGCCCAAGCTGGCCACTGCCCGCCGGGCCAGGTCGGCAACGGATCGCTGGACCGTACGAGAGTAGCGAGGTGGATACGTCAGGCTGACGGCCACGCATTCAGGAAAAGGGACATGCTCTTTGTCGGAAATTGCCAGTACTTCGGTGCGCCCTCCGTACGAAAGGCTTTCAATGGTACTCTCAATGCCCTTCAGGAACTCCTCCAGGATCACTGCCTTCTTTCGGGAATATTCCATGGCCAGTTCGAACGCGTTCTTCAGCTCCGAATCGTTTTCCAGCCGCCGGACTCCACGACTACCCGCGTTGTCCACCGGCTTGATCACCAGTGGATACCCGATCCCGGCCGCGACTTTCCGAGCCTCCGTTAGCGCCGCTGCTGTACCGTAGCGCGGGCCTGGCAGGCCCGCGGCCGCAAACCGATGCCGCATTATCCCCTTGTCCGTCGCCGCTCGTGCGACCTCACGTCCAATGCCCGGCAGTCCCAGTTCCTCAGCCACAGCGGCGACAGTTTCCACCGCGGCATCAGTACATATTGAGAGCACCCCATCAATCCGCTCCGACCGCGCGATCTTAATGCAGGCATTGATGTCGCGGACATCAATCACCTCGGCTCGGTCAGCTTTTTTGAGTCCGTCCGCATTTGGATCCCCGTCTATTGCAATCACTTTTACGCCCATTGAATGCGCGGCACTGATAGCAGGAATCTGATAGGTGCCCGCCCCAACAAGTAAAAGTGACTTCATCCCGCATTCCCCCCGTCAAAACCAAGCGAGGCCCGTCTTAGGATGTCTACGACCCTCTGCCTTCCGGAACCGTCCACGAGCTGCCATGCCCGTCTGCCCAGACGTCTGCGTCGCGCCAAATTTTCGCACAACTCACGTACGGTTTGACACACTGCTTCAACGTCACCATCACGTGCCGTTGCATACGACGCCCCCCCGAGCTCGTGTAACCACTCCCCAAACCGCTCCTCGCTCGCGTTCCGGCCAACAACGACCACCGCCTTACCCAAGGACATGAGCTCGAGAGCCGTGGTGCCGGCGTTCGCTACCGCCACATCACACTTGCTCATCATTTCCGCGAGTCGAGCGGGCCTCATGTACAGCCGGATTGATGGATCGGATATCTGCCGATGGATGTTCTCTGGGTTCTGGACTCCCGGTCCCACAACAATATCCAGACCGACGGCTTGTGGCAGGCACTTGCGCAGCTCGTTGACTAACGTTACAGTCATTTCGGTGTCATCTGTTCCCCCGAGGGAAACCAACAGCCTGCGAACTTCTCTGCGCATTCGCCCGCCGATCGACCGATGTCGGTCAAACTCCTCCCGAAGGATTGCAAAAGGCAGCCCGAAGTAGCAATGTCTCGCACGGCATTTGGTCGCTGCGAGAGGGTGGGCAAACAGATTGATTGCTACTTCTACCCGAGCCGACAGCGGGCCGTTACAGTCCAAACCTGCCAGCACTGCCTGCGGCGCCGTCCTTCTGACTTCTACAACGAATTCTTCTGACAGCTCCGCCAGATCCAGCAGGACCACTTGTGGTCGCCACATCCTGCACATACCGCTCAGAGTCCGAAGTATTCCGGCATGGCTTCTCACCAGATGCTGCGGGTACGTCCGAGAGCCTTGCGTGAGGCGGATTTCTGCCGACACGCTTGCTATCAGTCGGGAGCTACCCCCCCTACGCATCCATTCCCTGCCGATCGCCATGGATCTCATAATATGGCCTATGCCGACATGACGAGAAGCTTCCGTACATATAGCCAAATTGAGTGGAGCGACAACCATTCGTCTCAGCCGGTCAATCGAACGAAGCCACTGTGTGCCACTGGGCCCCTAAGCCGCCTTTCGACGTCGCCGGCCTTGACAGCAGAGGCCATATCCGCCAATACCTCGTCGAGAGTTGCGGCATATTCGTCAGGAAAATTGTTAAGCACATAGAACCGAACCATCATCGCCGCGGCCATGTAGCCGGTCCACGGGCGTCCCACCGTTCACTCATTAATGATCAGCCGTTGCGGCTCTAAACAGCAATTCGGCCTGCCTCCAATCTTCCTCAGTATCAATATCCAGTGCATGATACCTTGGCAATACAATCGGTACGGCAACACCTCCCATCAAATCACCTTCTGCCATGAATACATTCGTCTTCGCCCAATAAAATTGTCCGGCATCATGCCAAACTTCGGGCAAGTCTTGTGAGCGGGCATTACGGTAGTCTTCCCATACCATTTCTAATCTGCCCTCACTGTTCAGTCTGAGCGCGCGCCAAATCGGGTAGTCATACCTCGTCACTGCAAAGGCAGCGTCTGCTCCATGCTCCTTCATGACTTCCCAACCCCGCCGAATGTCATCGGCTGTGACAAAGGGAGCCGTTGCCATAATGAAGCAAAAATAATCGTACGTCTCGTTATGGTCGTGGAGCCACCTTAGGGCATGTCCAACTGCCTTCGAGACGGGTACGTTGTCCTCTGCCAACTCTTCAGGGCGGAGAAAGGGAACTCTTGCCCCGTACTGCCGGGCTACGTTGACTACCCGCCTATCATCGGTGGAAACAACGACATCATCAAACAGTCCACTATCACGCGCAACGTATATGCTGTAGGAGATTATCGGGCGTCCGCAAAAGATACGGATGTTTTTTCCAGGAATCCTCTTACTCCCACCCCTAGCGGGTATTATCGCTATACGACGTAAGCCCGACACAGGACATCCCCTTTCAATGGCTGCCACCTATATCTCTAGCAACATCATGTACAATGTCTACCACATATGACACTTCATCACGTGTTAGCGACGGGAACATCGGGAGGGATATAATATGTTCGTAGGCGTCTTCCGAAACGGGGCATTCGCCCGGCTCGGTCCCATACCGTCTCCGATAAAAAGGATGAAGATGAACCGGTATGTAATGCACGTTGACCCCTATGCCGCGCCGCCGCAACTCCCGAAAAACCTCCCCGCGGTCCAGCTCCCGCCCGAGCCGCACTACATACAGGTGATAGGCGTGCTCAACATCCTCACGCACGGCCAACGGCCGGATACGTTCGTCTCCCGCGAAAGCGTCGTCGTACGCGGCGGCCAGTTCCCGCCGCCGCTGCAGCCAACCGGGCAGCTTGCGCAGTTGCGAAATGCCCAGAGCACACTGAATGTCGGTCAGCCGGTAGTTGTAGCCAAGCTGCACCATCTCGTAAAACCAGGAAGGTTCGGAGGACGGAGGTCGGAGGCCAGAGGTCGGAGGTCGGAGATCGGAGGTCAGAGGGCTGAAATCCGCGGGGTCACGAGTGATCCCGTGGGTGCGGAACATCCGCAGCCGTCGGGCCCAGTCTTCGCGATCCGTCACCACCATGCCGCCTTCCCCGGTGGTGATGTGCTTGACGGGATGAAAACTGAAGACCGTCATGTCCGCCAGGCTGCCGACCGGCCGGCCGCGGTAACGCGCCCCCAAGGCATGGCAGCCGTCGGCCACGAGTGCCAGGCCGCGGCGCTCCGCAATCCCGCGCAGGGCCTCGTAGTCACAGGGCTGCCCGGCATAGTCCACCGCAATGATCGCCCGCGTCCGCGCGGTTATCTTCCGCTCTACGTCCCCGGGATCAATCAGCAGCGTGTCTTCGTCGACATCCGCAAAAACCGGCCGCCCGCCCATGAAAACCACGCAGTTGGCCGTGGCCGCAAAGGTAATGGCGGGCACGATGACCTCGTCGCCCGGCCCGATTCCCAGCGTGAACATGGCCGCATGCAGCGCCGCCGTCCCGCTCGACACCGCCGCGGCGTGCTTGGCACCCACGTACTCCGCCAGCGCCCCCTCGAACTCCTCGATCTTCGGCCCGGTGGTCAGCATGTCCGAACGCAGCACCTCCACCACCGCCCGGATATCGTCCTCGTCGATAATCTGCCGTGCATAGGGAATTTCGTTCATTGTTAATGGTTATTTGTTGATTGGCGCCCTGCCGCCTGTCCTTATCTGCTTTTGGAAAAACTCGACCGCCCAACTTGATCCTTCGCACATCGTACCAGATAGGCAATGTAACCGTTCAACAGACGCCATGTCTCCGCCACCAGCTCCCTGAGAGATGCATACTCCGTCTCAGCGATCAGACCTTCATCCACTGCAGTATTCAGATGCTCAAGGGTTTCCGAAAGGGAACCCCGCGCCTGCCGATAGAATTGCGCACTCTCTAGGTGGTGGTACCGACCAAACCCTTCCGCGATATTGGCAGTCACGGACCGGGATGAGCGGATTATTTGGTCGCTCAAACGAAACGCTTCGCTTCTCGGGAACGTCTCCCCAACAATGCGCGAAATACGGCGGCGCAGCTCACGGCCTGCACGATAACACTCCAACTCTTCAAACGTCTTGAGATGCGTATCCATAGATTCCAACCAACGTGATCGTCCTATCGATTTATTCGAGTTTCCCCATCTTCTCGATTCCCTATCGACGATTAACGATTGACTAATAACGAAACCCCCGTTCAACTGCCCATTCGCGCGCCTCGGGAAGGTCCAGGGCGGCGATCATCCGCGCCAGCTCTTCGTCGTCGAGCCACCGGCTGTTGTTGTCGCTGCCGTAGTAGAACCCGTCCGCGCAGGGACGGGGGGCCTTCTCCATGTGCCAGTCTTTACCCCACCAGGGAAAGCTCGGGCGGATTATGAAATGGTCGCTGAACTCGAGCGTCTGGCGCCCGTCATCCACCGGTATCATCACCTCGTGGAGCTTCTCGCCGGGACGTATGCCGACGACGCGCCGTTCCGCCTCCGGGGCGATGACCCGCGCCAGGTCCACGATGCGCATGCTCGGTATCTTGGGCACCCAGATCTCCCCGCCTTTCATCTCGCGCAGGGCGTTGAGCACCAGCGAAGCCCCCTGCTCGAGCGTGATCCAGAATCGCGTCATGCGCTCGTCGGTTATCGGCAGGACTCCGTCCTTGCGCATCCGCAGGAAGAAAGGAATCACGCTGCCGCGGCTGCCGACGACGTTGCCGTATCGCACCACGGAAAAATGCGTTCCATGAGATCCACTGTAACTGTTTCCGGAAACGAACAGCTTGTCCGAACACAGCTTGGTAGCCCCGTAAAGGTTGATCGGGTTGGCCGCCTTGTCGGTGCTCAGGGCCACGACATGACGAACGTTGTTGTCAATGGCCGCATTGATGACGTTCTGCGCGCCCATGATGTTGGTCTTCACGAATTCGAACGGATTGTATTCCGCCGCCGGAACCTGCTTGAGCGCCGCGGCGTGAATCACGTACGCAACCCCTTCCATGGCCCGGTGCAGGCGGTCCGCATCGCGCACGTCGCCGATGAAGAAACGCAGGCGCAGCCGCTCGTCGGCACTGAAACCCTGCTGCATCTGGAACTGTTTGAACTCATCGCGACTGAATACGATCACCGTCGCTTCCGGCTGATGATCGAGAATCAGCCTGATCAACCTCTTGCCCAGCGAACCGGTTCCGCCAGTGATCAGTACGCGGGTATTCCTTAAAAACCCAAGACTAGACAGTGTTATCATTTGCGCCCCCCAAAAAACGTCATATTTGATATGCCAAATCAGAAAGAAGGTATTTTCCAATAGACTCACCCCAAAGCACCACAGATTTCTTCATCAGAAACGTTAGACGCTACTGTAACACGGCCTTGGAGATGTCCCACTCGTAGTCAAAATGCACCGGGCTACCCTCCATCAAATGTCCAATTGCATACGGTCCACTCGATCGAATCGCCTCGAGCCCCTCCGCGGATACCGTAAAAGAGCTCACTACATCCATTTCAACCAAATCAGCGGCGCCTTCACGATTCCTGACAAAAAGCAAAATATCGTAGCATTTAGGAAGAAGTGAAGGACTCTTTACGCGACATTCTATGACCCCGGGTCCATCTATATATTCCGGGGCGCCCCCATCAATCAACATGCTGGTCTCAAATACTGCGAAGCCAGCATGAAGGAATCTTAGATTAAAAAGCGGTCGCAGAATTCTTTTTTTTGCGAAATATTTGATGCGTATACCGAAGGGCTCCCCGTACCCAATCTTATTCGTCACCCGTCCATTACTATCCAAGACGGAAACATCTTCGATCCGTAACAGATGTGATTCAAGTAACACCTGATTATGCGCCCTCTCTTTTTCACGCTCCAGGGTCTGTTCTTTATAGGCTTTGTCACGGTAGGCGCGGACCACTTCCCTCGCGCCACCATGCATGACTTCTTCACCATTCTCGATCCAAATAACACTGTCACAAAGCGACTCTATCCTGTAAAGGCTGTGCGACACCAAAATGAAAGCCAACCCCTTGCCCCGCAGCTCGTGAATCCGTTCGATACACTTGTGTTGAAAATACAGGTCTCCAACTGCCAAAATCTCATCCACAAGCATGATTTCGGGGTCCAGGTGAGCCAGCACCGAAAATCCCAGGCGAACCAGCATGCCCGAACTGTAAAACTTGATCGGTGTATCCAAGAAGTCTCCGATGCCTGCAAATTCCACTATCTGCTCGAACCTTCTATCAATTTTTTCTTTCTTCATACCCATGACCGCTGCGGTAATATAAATATTTTCGCGGCCTGTCAGCATGGGGTGGAAACCCGTACCAAGTTCAATCATCGCCCCCAACCTACCATATAGCTCCACTCGCCCTGTAGTAGGACCCAGAATCCCACTTACAAGTTTCAGCACTGTACTCTTTCCCGCTCCATTCTTGCCCAGCAGGCCAAGGGATTCACCATATTTTACATCAAAGTTCAGCCCTCTGACCGCCCAGAACTCCTGCGGGCGCAAGTCTGATGCCCGGTGCAGGGCAACCCTTGAACCTTGCGGTATTTTTTCTGTTGCAGGCCCCTTTCGGGATGATCTCGAGTTGAGGAATTTACTCTCACCACCTCCTCCAGAACGCCACAAAACTTCTGCATCGGACATCCTGGTCTCAAAACGAGGACTTCTATATCGTCGTGGCAACACAACCGTCCGAGCGATATCCAGCAGGCCATACATCATCACCCGATACATAGAGCGGGCAAACTTTTTCGATAAGCCACTTACTCTGATTGCAATTTCAGATTTTAAACCTGCGCGCATCATAAGAATCACCAGCGCCTAGTTACCTTCACTCGCCGCTGGAATATGCCCCCCACATAGTTTGGCTCCCACAACCATATACGGCGCAATGGAACCTTCATGATATCGAAAACAACCACAATCTCGTTGCCCCCCACCTGGGCCATGCTGGTATATCCCGTAGTCTTGGCTCCACCTCGAACCAGAGGAATCTCGCTTCCCCAGGTACGGCCATCATCAACACTGAAAATCAAATTCGCCGATGGCCTCCCGAAACTGCACACAATAACTCCGTTCGACAGTTGCAAAAGATCCGGGAAAACGCCAGGGATAAGCATTCTATGCAAAGACCACGTCTTTCCCTTATCCTCGCTTCTTGCCAACAGCATCAGCGACGAATCCCATCTTCGCCCGCCAGTTCGCATCATACAAAGAAGTGTACCTTTCCTGGTCATGAGCAAAGCTGGCTCACAAGGGCCCTCTTTGCCCCACGGCGCATCATATGGTGTCGCGACACGAGACAAACACCTGAATGTATATCCATCATTTCCACTAGAAAAAATATACACTGCATACCTTTGATGCGTGCCGCTGACTGGATCGTAACCGGCGTATCCCGCCTGAAGGATTACGCCATCCGGGAGCTTTGTACTCCTCCGCTCCAAGCAAATGTTGCCCGGCGCTCCAGCTCCCACAAGGCTACGCGGAAGGTAATACTTCGCTACACCATAATGCCATTCCGCTTTTCCGGGTTCACCTTCAATATATCTACGCTGGAACACAACCCGCCCTCCATCGACGCTACATCTTTCGGCAGTCCGCACATAGACAATACATGTGCCATCTTTCCGCAACAAAGGACTGGCAAAATACCCGCCGTTATAATAGAAGCGAACACCTGCTTTAAACTGTTTATCCGGGATCCTGCCTGACTTGTCCGGCGGTTCATTCCATCGTCGCCATTCACCAAACTGCCACACCCTTCCAGCATCAGTTGAAAAATAGGGCCAATCTGCGGACGATATTTCACTTGAAGCGGGATCTCCGGCCACTGCGTAGGTTACGCCGAGCCATCCCTTTCCAAAATCACACATCAGGGGATGTGTACAATAACCCCACTTATATACATTGGTAACCACAATGACTGGCTCGCGCGGACTGGAATGGACGTCAAGCCTGACGGAAAGAATGGGATTGATGGACGTACAACCACAACAAGTAATGACTAATATCACGGCGGTGCCCCACCAACTGATTTGGGACGACTCCCTCCGCTGCATAGAACCGTAGGCACTCATAGCCGCTCAGCCAGCAGGGGTTCGCATATATGTAAAAAACGCCATCCAATGAGGAAAGTAATAAAACTCAGGCAAGTGGCTACTGTGATGGGCAGTACATTGCCAAAAGTTCCGTCTTCTATCAGACTATGAGCGGCCCGAATAAAGTACGCTACCGGATTCAAATTATGGACCCAGAAAGCAAACATTTTCCAATTGAAGGATGTGGCGCTCTGTGCCTGATAGACTTCCGTCAACGAAGGCGTCCGATATACCGCTGGCACTAGAAACATGCCAAATTGAAAGAAAAAAGTGAGGGCTTGGCTCATATCCCGCATCATGGTATCCACAGGCGCAAACAGCATACCCAGCCCTGTTCCCAACATTAACACCGGAATAAACAAAAAGGGGATAAAGATAACCTGCCAGTGGGGAACGTAGCCGAACATGATAAAGGTGGCCACAACTACCACGCCTCGAATACAAAGATTCATCACGGCATTGCCTACAGAGCTGAATACCAAAATTTCGCGTGGAAAATACACCTTGGAAACAAGGGAGCCGGAATTTGAGATGCTTGTCGTTGCCATAATGGTCACCTGCTGGAAAAACGCCCAGCACGTGGTGCCGACAAGGACAAAAATGGCATACGGCATCGCACCTTGTTCCTGAGGAACACTCAATATCTGGGCGCGCCGCAAGAAAGTGAAAACCAGAGCCGCAACAATAGGCGGCAAGGCCACCCACACGTAACGCAGAAACGATTGGCGGAATTGACCTGAGATATTGCGCGAAATCAAACGCCAAATAAGCTCCCGGTATTCCCGTAGTTCTCGGAACATGACCCGCCATGCGCCTATCCCCTGCCGGTCTGCGCAGAATGGCTCATACACTATCAATGGTTGTTTCTGTGATTCCGGCTGCATTGGCGACAACCTGCTGAATGTAAGGAACAAATCTAACTATGGTCTCACGTTGCCCATTTATAACCATAACGGACAAAGACAATAAATACGTCCTACGACCTCAATCGATACATGAAATACCGCACCTTACACCTCGTAAACAATCTTTGCTTATCACTGTTTTAGTGTAGCTCAGATCCGGCCGCTAGAAACAGACGCCCTAAAATAATTATTCTATTCAGACCACAATCGCAACCCCTGGAATTTTCGGCAAAGTGTAGGCCTCAACGCTCACAGCCGGCCACAAGGCGCTCGCCGACGCCGCCAGAATGAGGGTCACCGGATTCCACGGCAAAGGCGAGAAAAAGCCCCCGACCGCGATGGTTACCGCCTGCATCTTGAACGTCCAGCCCAGGTCTCCCACCTCCGGCCACCAGGCGGAGGTATGCCGCTGTACCCGCCGCCCCCGCATGAACATCGTCACCAGAAACGATAGATAGATCCCCATACCGATCAGTCCCATCTGGCGGCCCGCCATGAGAATCTCACAATGGACCTGCCCGGCGGCATACGCATAGTGCCGGGCCAAGAGATCGTTGTCGGGATTCACTCCCACCCCCAGCAAGGGATATTCCTTGATCAGGGCCCACGTGTCGCGCATCTTCAGCCGCCGCTCCTGGGCGCTGAGCTCATCGCGGTCGAGCTGCCCCGGGGCGGCCACCTGGCCCAGCAGGGCCGCCCTGATGGATTTCGGGATGGTCTGCAGCCTGCGGATATTGCCGGGGCTGACCAGCGACAGGATCACGAAAATCGCCGCTGCCCCCACCAGCAGGGTCACCTTGCGCTCGGCCCCGTACTTGGGCACCAGGAAAAGGGCTATGACAACCAGGATGATCAATCCGGTACGACTACCCGTCTCCAGTACGATGTAGACACTGGCAAGGGTCATCGCCAGAAATACCGCCCGTAACCACAGCCGCTCCGAGCGCTGGAAAAAGTACAGGTATATCGGGATCATTACGCACATCATGAAAGCGAAGCCGTTGGGATTCTCCACGATCGACACCGTCGGCCCCATGATGCGGTCGTCGTAATAGGTGGCTCCCGCCGCCGCCAGCCGCACGCCAGCCTTGATCCACCAGAGCGTGGCCAGCATCATCGTGCCCTGCACCGCCCAAATGCGCTGGACGCTGTCGGACATGGCCTCGACCAGGATACACACGAAGGCCGCCTTCATCAGGCGGTCTATGTAGGAATTCCATTCCGTTCCCACCTGCAGCGCACCGGTGTACTGCGAGATGAGGCCGAATACGATCAGCAGGATCGCAGTGACCGTCGCCGGCCCGAAACGAATGAGAGGACGTTTCTCCTGCATGCAGGCGATGATGTGCAGTCCCACTGCGGCGATGATCGACAGGTCCGCGATATGCAGCGGATACAGGAAAAGAAACCTGTTCTGCGGCTGCACGAACAGAATGCAGATGTAGAACAACAGGAATCTGAACGCCCAAAGACTCATGCCGTACTGTCCTGTGCATCCCCTCCCCGGAAAATCACCCCGGCATGCATGCCGCCGTCCTCATCCGCCGTATCCACCCGCACCCGCAGAACAGCCGGGCCGCACGATTCTTTCAGCCCCGGTAGGCAGGCTTCGCCCCCGTCGGTTCCCCACCCCCATGAACCGTATGGCCGCACTGCTTTCATCTCTGGTGGCTGCATGCCACGACAACCCGGGTCTTCCAACGCCCGGCCCGAACAGAACTAGAGTATGCGGCGCAACAGCGGATTCTCCAGCAGGCCCGCAAAGCGGGCCCGATACTTCTCCGCCTCCTGCAGACGCGCCCGCAGAAACTCCACCTCTTCGGAATCTCCCCCCTGACCGGCGATCAATTCCAGGCTCCGTTCTATCTGAACCTTCGCCGAATCAAGCTTCTTGCTCAACGACGCCAACAACCCATTGTCAATGATCCTTCCCAGATCGGTCTCCGCCACGTAGTAGTCCTTGCGGTCTCCCTTCTTCCACTCGCGGCGCACCGCCCCCCAACTCTCGAGTTGCCGGCAGGCGATGCTGACACTCGCCTTGCTCACCCCCAGTTCGGCCGCCATCGCATCCAGCGACTGGGGATCGGAACACAGGTAAAGATAAACGTAGATGCGCCCGAGCAGCCGATTCAACCCGAATGACTGCGCCGTACGCCCGCCGGCTTCCACCATTTCCCACTTGGCCGGATGCATGATGACACCTTATCGTTTAGAGTATTTTAAATGTTCACAAAATTAAAACGATTTGTCAACACCGAGATCGTCAAGTAATAAATAGCTGATGTCACCATGCCGCCATTGAAAAAAAATGTCCCGGCCGTCATAGCCGCCATGACCGGATTGCTGCTGGCCGCGGCAGCCGCCGCCGGCTTCCTGCCAATGGCTTCCATCGCCCGCTTGATGGCACCCGACCATGCCATCAGCCCGCAACTCTCTCACCTTCTGGCATCCTCTCAATGGTCCCTCGCACTCCTCCTGATCACTACACCCCTGCTCTCACGACTGATCCCACCGAAAATCCCGGACCTCACCAGCCACCCCCGCCTGCCGTGGCTCACCGCATCGATCGCCTTCCTCGGCGCCTTGGTCGCTGAGCTGGCCCTGTTCGATGCCATTCCCCACGTGACCGATGCCGTCAGCCACTGGTTCCAGGCACGCATCTTCGCCGCCGGGCACATCTACGCCCGCGTGCCTCCCTGCCACGAATGCTTCTACCAGGACAACCTGATCATGAGCCCGGACGGGAAGTGGCATACGAAATACTTTCCCGGCAACGCCCTCTGGATCGCCCCGTTCATGAAACTGCACGCGCCCTGGCTGGCGCTGCCCCTCCTCTTCGCCGCCGCCACGGCATCACTCCACAAGATCGTCCGACGCCTGTACGACGCACCCACGGCATTGATCGCCGCCTTGCTCTTCGCTTCCTCACCGATGAACATCCTGCTGGCCGCCTCCTACATGTCCCACCTGACCTTCGTCTGCTTCGCGGTCATCGCCCTGGCCCTGGCACTCGATGCGCAGGGAAACCCGCGGCGGCTCCTGGCAGCGGGAACGGCGGCCGGCCTGGCCTTCATCACCCGACCGCAGGACTGCCTTCCTCTGGCACTGGCGGCGCTTCCGGCGGCCGTGAAATTCCGCGGACGCCTCCGCCGCGAAAAGCTCACTGCGCGACTGATCCCGTTTGCGGCCGGAGTCGGCCTCCCCCTGCTCTTCCTCGCCGGCTGGAACAAGGTCCTCTACAATTCCATCGCAGCCACGGGTTACAATATCGGCAGCCACCACGTGCGTTCGCTGACCCCGCTCATCCACGACTCGCTCGGCTTTACACAAGACTTCACCCCGCACGTCGCCGTGCAGCACGCTGTCTGGACTCTCCTCAGGTTCAACAAGGCGCTCTTCGGCTGGCCGACGTCATTCTTCTTCATACCCCTGGCCCTCGCCGTCTCCACGATGACCGCCGCCGATCTGGCCTGCTGGATCGGACCGGCGGCCGTGCTGGGAATGTATTTCTTCTTTCCTTATTACGGATTTGAATACGAGGCGCGCTACTACGCCCCGGCGGTGCCCTTCCTGGCGGTCCTCTCCGCACGCGGGATCACCGCCGCCGCCCGCCTGCTCTCAAGGCCGGAGCGCTCACGCCGCGACCCGCTCCCGGCCGATAGTCCGGCGCTCCCGTTCCTCGGCGCTCTCCTCCTGGTGTTCTTCGCACACGCACTCGTCTTCTACTGGCCGAAGTATCTCGTGCCCCGGTACGCGGGTGCCTATGAATCCGTCAGCCCGGTGATCAAGCGGGAGGTCTCACGCCGCAATCTCCACAACGCCGTGGTCCTGGTCCCCTCGGCCGGCAAGGAACATTTCCGCTATGCCTCGGGATTTGTCTACAACGATCCCGGCCTCGCGGCCGACGTGATCTACGCCCGCGATATCCCACAGTACCGCCCATGCCTGGCGGACGCGTTCAGCGGCAGAGCCTTGAAACGTTTCACCCCTTCGCCCGACTGGAACAGCGGCCGCCTGGACGACGTGCCCGTGTTCACTCGAAAACCTCGTCCCCGAGCCTCGCGTAGCGGTCCTCCGTGAGAAAGAAAAAGTCGCCGCTACCGGCCGCGTCCGCCGCCGTCAACCGTCCGCCGTCGGTCACTCCCCAGACACGATAGCCCATCGGCCCCAACATCTCGACCAGGCGCCCCAGGGGGGTGTCCGCATCCCCCACCTCCCCGCTGCTTTCGATCAGCAGGCCCGGCTGGTCCCGCCCGATCAGATCCAGCGCCCCGGCGATCACCGCCCCCTCCACTCCCTCGACGTCGATCTTGATGAAATCCGGACGGCAACCCGCCTCCGCCACCACGGCGCTCAGCGGCCGCAGGCGCACTTCCACCACCCTGCCGCCGCGGCCCGTCCCGCTGACTATGCGGCTCTCGTAATAATTCTCGGCCCCGCTCGCATAACGCGGAATCTCCATGTGCACCCGCCCCTCCCTCTCTCCGACGGCGCAATTGACCGTGATCACGTTGCGCATCCGCAGAAGCCTTACATTCTCCCGCAGAATGCGGTACGTCTCCGGCACCGGTTCGATGCTGACGACCTTGCCGGATTCGCCGACCAGCCGCGAAAAAATGCGGCTGACGTATCCCACGTTGGCGCCGGCATCAACCACGCATTCACCCCGCCCGACAAGCAGCCGCACAATCGCATACGGCGGCCAGCGCCGCGGATCAAAGCGGGCCACCAGCCAAGGATAGTAGACCCGGGCCGCCGCCCGTCGCAGGCATACCGGCAAACGCGCCGCCACCGCGGATTTCACCTTCTGCCACATTCCAAACACCTCCCGTCGGCGGTTTCAAAAAAACCACGCCCTCATCGTGCGGCGCCTCTCATACCGGCGCCAGATTGCTCGAGTCGACCTCGACGGCCACGGCCTGCCGGATCATGTCCACGTTGACGATCACCCGCGTGGCGCCCTTCATCCTCAGGACGCGCCCCTCCAGACCGCGCAGGGGTCCCGCCGTAACCCGCACGCGCCCGCCGCGTTCGAGATAGGGCATGACTTCGACCTGCCGCCCTGATTCAAGTGCAGTCCTGATCGCGCGCAACTGGCTGACCAGCTTCTCCTGATCGGACACCAGCAACACGTTGGCCACGTGCCGATTCTGGCGCAGGAAGGCGCGGCGGTCATTCCTGACTATGCAGAAAACGTAACCGGAAAACACGGGTGAGAAAAAAACCTTCTCGCGGCTGCCGTAGCGGTGCACCTTGCGCAGCAACGGAAGGTAAGATGCCATGCCGTGTTCTGCGCAGAAGGATACGATCTTCTTCTCGCAGCGCGGCCGCGTGTGAACCACCACCCAAGCCGAACCGGGCTCCGCCGGATGCAGCACATCGGCTTCGCCATCCACCGGGCGGCGTGCCGCCGCGTCCGCATTGTGACGATCGAGCGACACCTCCCGCCTAGCCCTCCAGCAAGCCCGGCATCAGGCGCCGCGCCTCGCGTTCCAGCCGGCGGTTCAATTTCACGGCGCGGGCGGCATACCTGGCCGCCACCTTGTACCCGCCGCCGTAGTAGCACAGCACCGCCAGAGAAAGATATTCGTCGGCCTGCTTGTCCGCGTCGCCGGAAATCTTGATGTAGGATTCCGCCATCCTCACCAACAGCGCCAGGCTCACCTGTCCCCACTGCTTGCGCAGCATGCCGTGCCCCCCGAGGGCGATACTCAGTTCGGAAAGGGTGGCGCCGACGACGTTCCCCCCCAGTTCACGCGTCGCCGCCGTGTAAGGACGGGCGCGGATGGAAGCGATCAGGAACTTCTTGAGTCTTTCCATGCGGTCGTAACTGTCCCGCAACACCCGGAACATTTCGCGTCCCTCGGGAGTCTTCAGGCGCGGCATGACCGCCGTCAGTTGAGCCGAAGCCCGCATGAAATCCCAGCGCGCAATCAGGGCCAGGTTGCCGGCGATGACGTTGTCGAGGAGATCAAGGTCACCCTGCACGGTTTCCTCGTGTTTGCGGCGGGCGGCGATACGGCGGCGTTCCTCCTCGACCTTCTCCGCGGCGACGACGAGCGTATTCAGGGCCTTCAGCTTGTCCGCGAAAATCCGCGGCGCGGCATTCTGCAATTGTTCGAGTCCGTCACGCGCCCGCTTCACGTGCCCGTCCTTGATCCAGCGCCGCAGCGCCCGCTCGGTCTCAAGCACCCGGCCGGACTGCTCGTCGAGATGGGCCGCAAGCGGCTGGAACATGTAGACCCATTCCGGCTTGCCCTTTTCGCAGGACTCATAACGGCTGAGGGTCTCCCGCGCATATTCCAGATCGCCCTCGCGGACGGCCCGCAGGCCGGTATAGAAATCCACAAGATGTCCCAGCCATCCCGGCCATGCATCCGCGTCAATGCGCAGCCGTCCCTCCGGCAGGGAGCCGCTCATGAAATGAACAAAATCCTGCAGGAGCCGGCCGGGATGCATTCTCTCCCCTGCGGCGGGAAAGTCACCCTTGAGAATCTCAGCGGTGTACAGCCCGGCGGCGTCATCCCGCCCGTCGTACCAGCAGGCCGTGGCCTGGAAGAGCCTGATCCAGTAACGGCCCATCCCCCCGGCGGGCAGGCGATCATAAAGGGACTGAAACTTCTCCTCCGCCGCCAACGCCTTGCCGGACGCCAGCTCGCTCGCCGCCGCCACCAGACGCACCGCGGCGGGCGCCGTGAACGGATCGAGAACCGCGCTCGTGCGGTGCGGGCGCGCACGCGCAACTGCTTCCCCGCCGCCTGCCGGTCGGGTTTCCCGCCCGCCGGCCTCCGCCCTTTCCGCGGCGGCCGGCGGCGGCACCGTGCCCGCCGCAGGCCTGTGCACCGGACGGTGTCCCCCCTGCCGCAGCATCCACAACCCCGCGCCCAACAGCCCCAAAGCCACGACAAAGGCCGCCACCGTCGCCAGGATCGGGCCGGTGTGCGACTTCCTGGTCTTGCGGTGGGTGGACCGCTTCTCCTGCTTGGCTATCCGCAAGGCTTCGCGCAGGTCGGCCAGCAGGGAAGCATAGGTCGGATACCGCATGAAGGGATCCGCTTCGAGCATCCGCCCGATTACATCGGCGGTCTCCGGCTGAAGGGTCGGCCTGATCACCCGCAGGCCGATGGCCGGATTCTTGAGCCGGGCCAGAACGACGTCCGTCGCCGTCTTGCCGTCGAAGGGCGGCTTGGCTCCCAGAGCGTGGTAGAGCGTCGCCCCCAGGCTGTAGATGTCGGAACGATGATCCACCCGCTGGCCGCGGGCCTTCTCGGGGGCGATGTAATACGGAGTACCCCATATTTCATGTACGTCCTGTTCCCAGTTCACAAAACGTGCCAGGCCGAAATCCACCACCTTGGCCGTGCCATGCGCGTCAAAAAGAATGTTCGCCGGCTTTATGTCACCATGGATGAGACCGATCTCGTTGGCCGCCTTGAGCCCCTCGGCGACATCGATCCCGATCTCCAGCGCCCGCACCTCGTCCATGGGATTTCCGTCGGCGATCATCGCGTCCAGACGCCCGCCGTCCACCAGTTCCATGACGATATAGGGCTGGCCGTGTTCCTCGTCGCAGGAATAGATCTGTACCACGTTGGGATGATTCAAGGCCGCCGCCGCGCGCGCCTCGCGCATGAAATTCTCAACGAACTGCCGGTCGTCGCCCAGCGCCCGCCGCATGACTTTGATGGCCACATAACGCCCCAGGGACTGATCCAGCGCCCGGTAAACCGTACCCATCCCGCCGCGTCCGAGAATCTGTAGCAGTATGAAATTGCCGAGCTTCATCGGCACGTAGTTTTCCGTGCCGCACTCGGGACACTTGACCGTCGTGAACGGCTGCAGGACGGAGACGTCCAAATGACGCCCGCACTTGCGGCAGACGATCCGATCCACGCGTTCCGCCTCTACATCCAAACCTTTTGCGTCCTCAGCCTTCT
>JAOZMZ010000102.1 GCA_029934055.1 Kiritimatiellia bacterium | reverse complement strand
CTTCATGATGTCGCGCACGGCACGGGCGTGAGCGGGTGGTGAGATGCTGGAGCACTGGGAGAGCATGAGGATCTTGGCTTCGTCGGCGAGGATGCGGGGCAGGGGATGATCAGGGGCGCAGCTGAGTGTCGGCGCCGCCGGCGGGTAGTTGATTCCGGCGGCGAGTTTGTACTCTCCGCCCGGTGAGGATGCCAGGAAGATTCCGGCGCGGAAGACGGGTATTTCGGCTGCAAGTTGGCCGAGCGAGATTTTGAGAAGTTCCTCCGGACGATCGGCGGCGTGGGGGTCCAGCCGAAATCGGGTGAGAGAGGCAGGGTGCGACGACGTCGCTTGGGATGCGTGAGTGCTGCCGGGTGAGCTGGGCCGGGTTGCCCGGCCGGATTTTTCTTCGAGAAGTGTGAGATGCCTTAAGGCCGCGGCGAAGAAGGAACGCATGTTTTCGCGTTCGGATGCCGGGTCAAGCAGGGCAAAGATCGCTTCGTCGGCCTCGCGCCAGAGGCGGGTGCGCGGACCGGCGAAGGCGATGAGGATACTGTTTGGAAAAGTTTGGGTGAAGCGCGTGGCCAGTTCCGGTCCCGAGGGCGACCGCAGGTCAACAAGGGCCAGCACCGGATCAAGCCGCCGGACTTCCTCGAGAAACGTGGCGCTGTCGGAACAGGGGCGGGGTTCCGCAATCTCCCTGAGTGCGCTCTTGACCGTCCGCAGCAGGCGGCGGTCGTCCGAGAACACGGGGCATGGACGCAGGATGGTGCTCATTGGTGTTCCTCAGATGCCAGCAGCGGGAAATAGATGTGGAAAGCGGTGCCGCGTCCGGGCGTGGTCTCGACGTCAATCGAGCCGCTGTGTTCGCGGATGATGCCGTGGGCCACTGCAAGACCAAGGCCGGTGCCGTTGGTCTTAGTGGTGAAAAAAGGGTCGAAAATCGATGAGACATCTTCGGATTTTATGCCTTTGCCGGTGTCGGCGATACTTACCCGGATCCATTCTCCGTGGGGCTTGGACGGGGCCCCTATATTTGCCGGTGAAGTTCGTGGCGGGGCCGTAACAGCGGCCGTATGCACGGAAATACGGCCCTTGCCTTCAATGGCCTGCACGGCGTTGAGCAGGAAGTTGAGAAAGGCCTGGTCGAGAAGGTTGCGGTCGGCATGCACGATATCTCGGGGTGCTTCGTAGCGACGTTCAAGGCTGACACCCTTCTGCTGGACGGGTTTCTCGACCAGGCGGAGTGCGCCGTCGAGGATTTCGTGGACATGGTGGGGGGCCAGCTCAGCCCGCGTGGGGCGTGCGAAGTTGAGAAGCTGGTTGACGATGAGATCAATGCGGTTGACTTCCTGCTTAAGGAGTTCGGAGAACTCGGCACGGAATTCGGGATCGTCGTAGCGCTCGGGCAGAAGCTGGGCGAAGGTCTTGATGGTAACCAACGGATTCTTGATTTCGTGGGCCATGCCGGCGGCGAGTGTTCCGACGCTTGCCAGCCGGTCGGTGCGGCGGACCTGTTGCTCCAGCCGCCGGATGCGCGTTTGATCGCTGAAGATCACCAGCGTCCCACGGGTACGGTCATGTTCGTCACGTATGACAGCGCTGCTTAGACGGACCGGCACGCGGCGATCACCGGCTGCGAGAACCGCGTCGAGATCCAGTACAGTGCGTCCGTGGTGATAGATGTCGTTGAAAAGCGAGTTGATCGGTTCCGGCAGGGTAGAGACATGATTGCCGACCGATTCGCCGGGCTTGAGTCCGGTCAGGTCATGCGCGGCACGGTTGACCAGGGTGATACGGCCGTTTTCATCGGCGGCGATGACGCCGGCTGGCAGGTGAGACAGGAGAGTTTCACTTCGGATACGACTGTCGCGGGCCGCGGAGTAGAGGCGCGCGTTTTCCAGGGCTACGGCGAGTTGGTCACAGAGGAGCAGGACGGCATCCTGCTCGTTGCGCCCGTAAATGCAGCGGGATCTACGGTCACCGAGCAGGAGAATTCCTTCCAGCGTGTCGCGTGAGATGATGGCGACCGCGACGGCGGCCTTTATTTCGATGAGTTTGGCGAGCAGGCGTTGGTTGCGAGCCGATGAGCGTGCACGTTCGAGGGCGTCGCGCACAAGGATGTTGGTTTCGTTTTCGAGGACCCGTGCGAGGATATCATCGAGCGGCAGTTGCAGGGCAGGGTAACGGCCGGGACGCGCAGGATATTGCTGGACGAATGAGTCGTCACTGCGCAGGAGGACCGCGACGTGTTCGGCGCCGAAGGTTTCCGTGATCATGCGTGCGAAGCGTCCGAGGAGTTCCGGCACGGTGGTTATCGCCTGGAGAATGCGGCTGGCTTTGTGAGTCATAGAGCCGATGGATGTTTCGCCGCATCCGGCAAGCAGCCCGGCCAGCCGGCGGCGCAGGAAATGATGCAGAGGAACGGCGACGGCGGCGGCGCCAGCCGCCGCGGGAAGATGGCCCCATTCCCGTGCAGCGTTGAGCCCGAGCAGCAGACCGAACCTTGCAAGGCCCCGGGTCAGGATCATATACAGCCCCGTCACCAGGCTGATCAGCGCGAAATAGAGGACGACCTCTCTGACGAACTGCGGAAAATTGATCACGCGGTGCGTGGCCAGGCCATAGGCAATGATTACATCGGCGACGGTCATCGCGGCGGCGGCGCCGCAGATGATGGATGGACTTTCAGGAAGGGCCCGGCCGACGAGAACAGCCACCCAGAATACCGCCGTTCCGGAGAGGATTCCGGAAAGTATGAACTGGATCTCCGTGCGTTGGATCCCATCCGATCCGCGCAGGCTATGCAGCAGCCGGCCGATTACGATCACGGCCGGTATCGCCAGCAGGATGATGTAGGCATACGCAACGGGGCTTTGGATGCCCAGGCGGGTTGCCCTGATGATGCCGGCGGCTTCAATCGGAATGAGGCGGAAAGTGTTCTGTATTGCGGCAATCGCGGCTGCAGGCAGGCAGGCGGCCAGAATGGGGAGAGTGGCGGCGATGTTCGTGCGGAGAAATCGTCCGGGGCCCAGGACGGCTTCATGAAGCAGAGCGAGGGAGAACGGTAGGAAGGCGAGAGTCACCATCGCGGCACGCAACCACATCGAGTGGTCGGGAGAGGAGAGCGCCCCCATGAACAACGCGATCCAAAGGGCAATATGGATGCCGAGCAGGAAAGAGGCGATGTTGTCACGGCGTTGCGGGTTGGCCAGGAGCACCAGGATGCCGGTTCCGGCGTTGAGCGTCACTGCTGCAAGGAGTATGCCGAATGCAGGCGTCATTGGTTTGAAACCCTCCTGAGGATCACCGAAGTATTCGTGCCGCCGAGCCCATGACCGTTCACCAGAATGCCGTTTGCCTGCATTCGCAACGGTCGGCCGTCCGACGGCGGAAGCGGCACCCAGCCGCGGCGCAGGCTCAGGCAGGCCGCGGCGACATTCAAGAGGCCCGATGCCGCAAGCGCGTCGCCGATGAGCGGCTTGAGAGATGTCACCGCCAGGCGCGACAAGTCCTCTGCAAAAGTTCGCGCCAGGGATTCCTTTTCCATTTCATCAAGAGCATTACCCTCCGGCCCATGGGTGTAGACAACATTGATCGGCTCAGCGGGGTGACCACATTCAGCTAATGCCTCAGCCATGGCAACGGCGAGTCCGGAGCCCGGTGGAGATCCGGGGGGATCGCAGGCACTTCCGGCTCCTGCAATGGCGGCATACGCGCGGGCACCGCGTGCGACGGCGTGATCGAAGTCCTCGATCACGGCCGAGACCGTAGCGGGAGAGAAGGAAGGCCGGGCGGGGTCGCCCGCAGTAGTGGAAACGTCCCCCTTCGTACGGCGGGCTGAGGCTACGACACGGCCGACGAATTCCGCGCTGGGTTCTGCGGCCACGACCACCGCCATGCAGCGGCGTCCGGAGGCGACCGATTCAGAGGCCAGGACCAGAGCCTCGAGGGCTGAGTTTTCGGCGCAGCTGACGGTCAACGCGCGGCCGACAGAGCGACTTTGACGTGAGAGGGCTGCCGCCACGCCGTGGGGGAATGCACGGATTGCCAGCGACGGGGAAGGCGGAGCTTTGGCCTGCAGGGCAGCACTTAACAGGCCGATGTCTCCTGTGGAGATGGCCGCGAAGATATCCAGGGGTGCGGAGGATTCGAGGTCTTCGGGAGTCAGACCAGCGTCCTTGAGAGCGGAATCCATCACCCTTACGGCTCTAGTTGCGACGGTTTCGCTATCAGGCCCTGCGTCGT
>JAOZMZ010000058.1 GCA_029934055.1 Kiritimatiellia bacterium | reverse complement strand
CTGATCGTCGAGCAGACCGACCTGCGGCGCCGGCTGGCAGCCATAGAAAACGACCCTTCCACAAGCGATCGTGAAATCGACGCACTCCTGACCGCGGCCGCCGGGGCAGAGGCCGAAAAGCTCTCCTTCCGGGAATGGGTCCGGTGTCTGGAAGAGGATTTCCAGCGCCTCGTCGAGGCACCCCCGGTAGATCCCGACGCGCTCCAGCTGATCACCTGTCACAAGGCCAAGGGCCTGCAGTGGGACGCCGTCATCCTCCCTCTTCTTTTCCGGGGTGTCGGCGCACACCGTGATCCTTATCCCCAATTGCTCTACTCGCGGCCCGCCGAACCGCCGCTGGTAATCATGGACGGCGAGGAAGCCGAAACCTACGCCCCCCGCCTGGCGGCACGGCGCTACAGCGAACTGCAGCGCCTGCTCTACGTCGCCATGACCCGGGCCCGGCGGACGCTGGTACTCTGCGACGACCGCGAACTCTTCCCCCTCGGTAAGAACCATGATCCCCTCAAGAAGCCCGGCATGGCCGATTGCCTCGCCAAAGAAAGAAAAGCGGTCCTCGATATAATGGATTCGTTGGAGAGCCTCCCGCCGTCCCCCGTATCGCCGCCTGCGCCGGAAAGCCAAGGCATGGCGCCGGCGGACGACAAACGCCGCCTCACACCGGAAGACATCACCCTCGCCCGCACGAACGCCGCCGCATTCAGGGCGCGCATCCTGCCGCATGCCCTGGCAAAGACCCCTTCGCCGGAAGATCCCGAGACGTTCATGGAAAACGACCTGCCCGAGACTCCCCACGCGGGCGCGGCGCGCGAATACGGCACCTGGTGGCACACGGTCATGGAACACATCGACTGGGCCGCCGGCCCCTCACGCTGGGAAGAAACGTTTACCCGCCTCCTGCCGAAAAGTCCCGATGCCGAACGGGGCCGGCGGGAATGGAAACTCTTCCTGAATTCGCAACTGGCCGACCGCCTGCAACGACCGGGGCTGACGTTCCGGTCCGAGATGCCCTTCCTGTGGCGCAAGAACCCAAACGAATGCGTGGAAGGACTCATTGACCTGGCCGTCTATGACCCCGACAAAAACCGGTGGCTGGTGATAGACTGGAAAACGAACCTCGTGGATCATCAGCACGCCCAACGGCTGGCGGAGGACTATGCCCCCCAGATACAGGCCTACGTAACCGCACTCACCGGAGTCACCGGAATCCCGGCCGAAGGGGGCATCTACTCCACCGCCTTGGGCAAGTGGCTCACCTGCACCTGAGCCACCCGTCCCACCGAAAAATCACCCCGCCCCTGATCTCATCCGCCCGCCCGCCGCCGAAGAGAAATGCGGTTGACCGCCGCCAACGTCACCCGTCCGACGGTTTGCAGACTGGCGGCCGCAAGCTTGTCGAGCGTATCCGCCGAAGTATGCCAATAGTCGTTCCGGCCGGGCCCGCTGCCGAACTCGAAATCGATTACGTCCAGGGCCGGTATTCCCACTTCGAGAAAAGGTTGGTGATCATCTCCTATTTCAAATGGAAAGAGAGAAAACTTGTCCCGTACTCCCAATTCACGCGCCGCGCGGAAGTAAAGCGCCGTCAGCCACGGGGTCCCGTTCCGCGGAATGGTCACCGTCAAGTCCCTGTCACCCACCATGTCCAGGACTATCACCGCCGCAACCCGATGCGCGCGGCCCTCGTCCACCAGGCGTTTGGCCAGATGACGACTGCCGTGCAGTCCGTCGTGCGGCCCGTAACTGATCCGGCACTCTTCACCGTCCAGGAAGGCAATCCATATCTCGGGCCCCGGGCTCCCGGAAGATGCAAGAACCCGCCCCAGCTCCAGCAGGACACCCGTGCTGGAACCGGAATCGTTCGCGCCGATGAAATTCGTGCTGATTCCCACCTTGGTGTCGTAATGTCCCGCCAGAATAAGGATGTTTTTCCGGGCGTCTCCCGCCGCGGGAATACGGCCGACTACATTGCGGAAGACACACTCTCCTCCCGGGGCGGCGTCATGAAACGTATCGATCGCCGCTTCCATCCCGAGCGCCTGCAGGCGGTCCCGCAGATATTCCGCAGCCCGCCGCGCCTCCGGCGTTCCCGCCGGCCGCGGGCCCAAACCTACAAACCGACGCACTTCCTCCAAGGCCCTCCCGCCGTCGAACAGGGCCGGATCCACGGCGCGCTCTCCCGCCGCCAAGGCGTCGTGGCCCGTGCCCTCTCCCGCCGGGTGCCTGCCACCGCAACCGCTGAGAACGATTCCGCCGGCCACAACCACCGTCAATGCCGTCAATCTCCCGTCCATGCGGCGAGCCTAGCGTCTCCCGGTGGCCCGGCAAGCTCTTTATGGCAGGCACAGCGGCGGCGCCCTCAAAAAACATGCCGCGCTCTTGCCCCTGTCGGCATGCGGGAATATAAATAGACATATTTTTTGCAAATCTTACTGCCAAAAGGGACCCGTTGCCATGAAAGCAAACAAAACAATCTTCTTGCTCCAATCCGCCGCCGGGGCATTCATCCTTCTCGCGGCACCAACCGCCCCCGCCGCGACCGCCGCCGCGCAACATGCACCGCATATCGTTTGCGACGCGCCGGTCTACGACTTCGGACGGAAAGACAACCGCCAACTGGTTGAACATACCTTCGTACTGCGCAACACCGGCGATATCTCGCTCGAAATTCAAGGCGTCCATCCCGCCTGCGGATGCACCGTCGCCCGCATCGCCCGCAAGACGATCCCCCCGGGAGAATCAACCGAACTATCGGCCAAGCTCAACCTGCGCGGGCGCAAAGGGCGGGTTCACAAGACGATCACCGTGAACTCCAACGACCCTTCCATGCCCGCCCTGATACTCGCATTGAACGGCGTCGCCGTCACCGAAATCAACGTCAACCCGGATCGCGTTTTTCTCGGCACGATACCTTCCGAACTGGAAACCAACCTCTCCGTCGAAATCTCCTCCACGGAAACATCTTTCCTGATAACCAACATTACCTGTAACTCGCCTCTCTTCGAAATAGCAAACCACACCGTCGAAAGCGGACATGTCTACCGCCTGACGGTATCCACCAAGCCGCCCATGCCCGCAACCCATCTGCGCGCCAATATCCGCCTCTATACCGACAACCCCCATTACCCCCACATTGATGTGCCGGTCATCGCGCGCGTGCTCGGACCCGTCTCGGTTGCCCCGACCGAATTGATATTGGCCCGCGTCGGCGGGCGGCCCGTCACCCGCTATATCATCGTCACCCCCGGACAGGTAAAGAATTTCACGATCAGCAAAGTCGTCACCCCCCTGCCTTCAATCACAACCTCGATCGTTCCCATGCCGGCCGGAGGCTATCGGATCGTGCTCGGCAACCTCGTGCCGGATGACCGCCTCAACGGCACCAGTATCAGGCTGTTGACGGACATCGCCGGCATGCCCGAAATCACCATCCCGATAAGAATCCTGCCCTGAGGAATGAACCCGACCCGGATTCCAGGCAGCCCGGTGGCAGCGAAAAAACTCATCGGCCGCGTGGCCGCCCGCACCCTGGTGCTTTTGCTGGCGGCGGCCGCCGTGGCGGTGGGCGTCAACACCGTCTCTCCGCACCGCATCCCCTGGAAAGAGGATTGGTCCCGCTATCCCGAAACCTCCGCCGCCCGCGACGGGATCAGAATCGCCGATCTCGCCTGGATGATCCGCGCGGTCGACCAAGGCCGGTTCACGATTTTCGATGCGCGTTCGCTGAACGACTACCGCCGTGGTCACCTACCCGGCGCCATGCCGTTTCCCTTCACAGAGGCGGAGGCCTATATGCAGACCTATTCCCCCGCCCTCATCCCCTCCCAGCCGATCGTCACCTATTGCGCCGGACGCGACTGCGATGAAGCCCTCCTGCTGTGCCGCTATCTTAAAAAGGAAGGCTTCACCAACTTGATTCTCTTCGCCGGCGGCTGGGCGGAATGGAGACGTTCCCGGGAGAACCGACCATGAAAATGCGCACACTTCTCGTTGCGGCCCGTGTCGTCGTCGGCATGATTTTCGTCCTGGCGGCCCTGCCGAAAATCGCCCAGCCGCATGAATTCGCGGTGGCGGTCTTCCGCTACCGCCTGCTCCCGGACCAATTCGTCAACGCCGCCGCCATCCTCATGCCCTGGGTGGAACTCACCGCGGGACTCTGCCTGCTGCTGAGTCCATCACCGGCGTGGCGTGCCGCCGGCGCGCTGATCATCCTCGCCCTGCTGGCGGTCTTTACCACCGCCATCGCCGTGGACCTCCACCGCGGACTCGACATTGCCTGCGGCTGCTTTTCGCTCGATCCCCGCACGGGCCGTATCGGGTTGCTCAGCCTGGCCCGCAACACCATTCTCGCCGCTGCAACCGCGGCCGTTCTGGTGGACGCCCTCCGCGCGGATATCCCGCGCCGGAGGCCCTGGTAACCCCCCCACATTGGAAAAAAGGCGTCCCGGGGTGTACATTGCTTCCGATGAATGACCGGCGTCTGACTCTGATCGTCTTTCTGCTTCTGCTGGCGGCCGCTTCCGCTCCCGCCTGGGAAAGTTACATACTCGACCTTCCCTCGGGCATACGGGAATCGGCCTGGCGCGACGCCCTCTCCCAGCGTCTCGGAGGCAGGGCCGAAGTCCCGGTCGAGAACGGCCGCATTGACGTCCTCACGACCAACGAAGCCATAGAAATAGACTGGCCTCACAAGTGGCACGAAGGGCTCGGCCAGGCCCTGCATTACGCCGCCGCCACCGGCCGTACGGGAGTTCTGGCCCTCATTTCCTATAGCCTGGGACCCGACAACCTGCGCCGGCGCTCCCGGGAACGTTTCGACATGGTCGAGAAAATCTGCCGCAAAAGCGGTATAAAACTGATCATTCTCTTCCCAAGCCGCCAGCGGCGCCCGGCCCGGTCGCAGGTCTCCCCGGCGGGCCCGGCCGCCACAGGCACCCCCACTCAGCCGGCGGACCAGCCCGCCCATTGGCTGAACACCCGAACCGGCGTGCGCCATCGTCCCGGATGCCGTTTCTATCGCAATACCGATGAGGGGCGGCCTTGCGGACCCGACGAAGGCCGCCCGTGCCGCATCTGCGGCGGATAAGAAAAAGTTTTTTCCGATTAGGGCTGGACTATTCGCCGTTTCTGACGTACATATGCGCGGTTTTCGTGCCCGCCAAGGGCAGAACATATAGTGCAGAAACAGGGTCGGGAGCACGGGCAATGCCCAAAATGAAAACAAACAAGTCGGCGGCGAAAAGATTCAAGAAGACCGCCACGGGTAAACTGGTGCGCTCCTCGTCGTCGCGAGGGCACCTTTTCACCGGCAAGTCGCGCAAGCGCAAACGCCGCTTGCGCGGAGCCCATAGCGTCTCGTCCGCCGATTTCAGGCGCGTCCGGGATGCCCTGCCCAACTGACCCGTCGTTCAAGGGGAAGGCGAACAATGACTAGAGCCACAAATGCACCGGCCTCGCGTCGCCGCCGGAAACGACGCCTGAAAATGGCCAAGGGCTTCCGCGGAGGACGCAGTAGACTGTTTCGGACGGCCACCGAAGCGGTGGACCGCGCCATGGCGACGGCCTATGCCCATCGCAAACAGAAAAAACGCAGTTTCCGGAGTCTCTGGATCGTTCGCATCTCCGCCGCCTGCCGCAACAACGGCATAACCTACAGCCGCTTCATGGAGGGCCTCGCAAAAGCCGGCATAGCCCTCAACCGCAAAATGCTCTCCGAGATGGCTATCCACGATCCCGACGGCTTCGCCCGCATCGTCGAACGCGCGCGCGCCCAGGCGGGCAAATAACTTCCGGCGGTCCCCACCCAGTTTCGGCCGACGCCGCAATCACGACTCCGGAAAGTGGAAGATTCTCTCGGTTCGCTCGATCTCCTCTTCGCGCCGGGCCGCGTCCCAGCCCAGTTCCCGCGCCATGAGGTCGGCACAGGTTTCCAACGCCTCCCGCCCCGGATACCCCTGCGAGCCCAGATCGGTACGCCGCATGACTACGTCATCCAGGTGAACCGCCGTTTCTTCGCGTACCGCGTGCAGTATCTCCGCCATCAACACCTCGCGGGAGCCCGGCACCAGCCGGGCGGCCTCGGCATCCCCGCCGGCAAGTTCGAAAATGCGCCCAAACTGCGATCCGTACATGTGGGCAACGTGCCGCGCGCTCTCAGCGCCTACGCCCTGCGGCGCCGCAGCGGTGACCTGCGCGACAAACTTCTCCCAATCATCAATCTCTCCGCCGACCAACCTCGTCCGCGCGGTAGCCACCGCGGGCGACCGCCGGCCGAGCTGGTCGAACACCAGGTCCACCACGCGCTCGGCGAGAAAACGGCAGGTCGTGTACTTGACGCCGACCACCGAAATCAACCCGGCGATTTTCAGGTCCCGGCGATGATCGGTTATTTCATACTTGCGCGCCGCCGTGGACCCCTTCTCGAGATTCGTCTCCGTGATCGGACGCAGCCCGCCGAAAGCAAAAGTGATATCCTCGCGCCGCAATCCGAACCCTCCGCAAGAAGCGTTTATGTCGCCGATGAAATCCTCAATGTCCTTCTCGGTGATACGGAAATCGTCCGGATCGCCGCGGTAGACTGTATCTGTCGTGCCGATCAGCGACACCCCCCGCCACGGGGTAATGAAGTAGTGCCGCGCCCCGCGGCTGAGAACCGCCTCGGGATCCTTCTGGCGTCCCGGCACCGCCACCGCAACTCCCCGGGTGAGCGGCGGGCCGACCATCTGGATTCCCTTGGAACGCAGAACCGTCCGGTCCGGATCATCGTCGCTCAGCAAGGAAACCACGATATCCGACCAGGGCCCGGTCATGTTGGCAACCACATCCGCCCGGATCTCGAACTCATCGCCCTGGAGGCGGTCCCGCACACGCGCACCCACCACCCGGGACCCCTCGCGGATGAGGCCCGTCGCTTCAACGTAGTTGGCCAACAGGGCCCCCTGCTCCGCCGCCGAAAGTGCAAACGCCAGGGTCAGCCGCTCGGCGCTGTACATCTGTGCATCGTAAAAGATCACCCCCCCATTGAGACCGTGCCGCTCCAACCCGGGAACGAGCTCACGGCAACGCCTGGGGGAAAGAAAAACCCGTCCGGCAGGCAGGCGCCGCGCGGGGTCGGTAATATAGCGGTTGCGGTCACAACTGATGATCTCGTTCATGATCACCGCCGCCGCCATTGCCTCCGGCCCTTTCATGAAATGACCGCTCGTGGCCACCAGAAAAGGAAGCGGCTCCACCAGATGCGGTGCTATCCTCAACATCGTACTCCGCTCGCGGATTGATTCCCGCATGCGGACGAAATCCAGATGCTGCAGATACCTCAACCCCCCGTGAACTATCTTGAGCGATGCCGCCGAAGTCTCCGAACCGAAATCAGACTTGTCTATCAGGGCGGTCTGTAACCCGCGCAGCGATGCATCCCACGCCGCAGCCACACCGTTGATCCCGCCCCCGATTATGAGCAGATCGAACCGGCCGTCGCTCAGTGCCTTGAGATTGCGTTGCATGCTTTAAGGTTTACCCTTCGACAAGCGCAGCCCGCCGCTGAAAGCCGCATCCACGGCTAAGCGTCTTCAATGCTGCCATCCTGCTCTTCCGCCGGCGCAACGACGACCCGCTTGAGCCCTTCTTCGTCCGCCTCTTCAGAATACGTCCTGACCTCACCGTGCCCCTTCACGGCCTGATGAATGATCCGCCTGTCAGCCGCCGGCATGGGGGCAAGCCGGACTGCACGCCCGGAACGGCGCACACGCTCCATGGCATCGAAGGCCTCCTTCAAGAGCCGGTCCCGATGCCTTTCCCTGTAACGCTCCACGTCCACGATGCAATGCGCACTGGCCCTGTCACGATTGTACATTATGCGGTTGAGAACATACTGCAGCGCATTCAACACCTGCGCTCCACGGCCGATGAGCCGGGCCGCCTCCGTGCTCTCCACGTGCAGGAGCACCTCGCCCTCCTCCTGCTCAAACAGCTCAATTTTGGCATCCTCGAAGCCCATCAATTCCAGCAACAATTTCAACTCCGCGCGCGCCTCGGTGCCGGAACGAAAAACCTCCGCCCCGGAAACATTGCCGCTTCCGACCTCGGATATCTCGCTCTGCTCCATCATCTCCGCTCACTCCTTGTTCTCTTTCCCCTTGATGCAGACGGTTCCGCTGTCCTCTTCCGGCGCATATGCAGCTGCTGGACGATCATCAGGCACTGATTGGTGGTCCAGTAAAGCACCAGTCCCGACGCAAAATTGTAGAAAAGCACCAGCATCATCAACGGCATGAAGGCCATCATCTTCTGCTGCTGGCTGTCCCCGCCGGACGGCGTCAACTTCTGCTGCCAGTACATCGTCACTGCCATGATCACTGGAAGAATATTCAAGGGTATCGGCAGCACCCCCGCCAGAAGCCCTTCCGGCTCGCTCAAGTCACGGATCCAAAGAAACGAGGCGAAACGCAACTCGATGGCACTCCGCAGAACCACGAACAAGGCGATGAACACCGGTATCTGGATAAGCATCGGCAGGCAGCCCCCCAGGGGGTTGACCTTGTGCTCCCGATAGACCGCCATGAGCTCCTGCTGTTGCTTCTGCGTGTTGTCCTTGTACTTCTCACGGATTTCGCTGATGAGCGGCTGTATTTCCTGCATGCGCCGCATGCTCTCGGTGCTCTTGTGCGTCACCGGCCAGAAAATGATCCTGATGATGACCGTCAACAGCATGATCGCCAGGCCGTAGTTGTGCGGCCACACGTGATCGTGAATGAAGTTGAGCGTCTTGAGCAGGATCCGCCCGACCGGAGCCCACATCCCGAACTCCATGATGTCGACCTGATGAAACCCCTGAACGGCAAGTTCGGAGTACTTTTTCGGCCCCACGTAGTAGCGCGCCTCGCGTTGCAGGCTTTCCCCGGCCGGCACCCTGCACGCCTCGAATTCAACCCACGCCGCCACGGCCGCCAACTGGGTCATCCGCGGGCGATAGGCCGGATCACTCTCGCGCGGATCGGTCTCACGGCGGGCGTACAGCTGCCAGCCGTCACCCCCACCCGACGGCGTCAATATCTGCGTGAAATACTTGTTCTTCACCGCGATCCAGTCGATCGGATTCCTGCGCGGGCACAAGCGGATGGTTACCGGCAGCTTTCCGGAGGCATCTGCGCGCGCCGCACGCTTGAAATATCCCGCCAGTTTCCTTCCCCAGTGCCGCACCGGTTCACCCCCCGGGAAAAGGGTGTCCACCCCGAGATACACGTACCGGCGTCCTCCGGACGCGGCCGGAATGCGCGGCATGGCGCCCAACTGCCAGCGGCAAGCCGGAATGCCACTCTCCTCCCGGCCCGAATTGATGAAGACGTCTCTGACCTGAATGAGATAATCATCCCCCAGGCGCAGCCTTCTTTTCAAAACGACTCCGCCGGGCAGTTCCCGCCGCAAGTCCACCCCGCGTCCCCCCGCAGAAACCGCCATTGCGAATTCATCCGTAACGGATGCGCCGGGAAGCCCTTCGTAGACCAAGGCCGGCACCCTGCTGAAATCCAGCACCACCGGACCGCTGTCGGGCTCCAGGCTGCTGGGATAGCGCTTGAGCACCACTGCAACGATCCCGCCGCCGCGCGTAGACACGCTCACGCTCACAAAATCATTTTCAATCGTCGCCGTCCGCCCCTCCGGCAACGGCTTCTCTACGATCTCCGACGCCGCCGCCTCGGATGCTGCTTCCGCAGTCGCCCCCGCCGCCTTCCCGGTGGCTTCCGCAGAATGTTCCGGCCCAAGCGCCGGCGGCTCGCGGGACTCCTCCGCCGCCGTAACCGGCGGCTTGGCCGGCGCCGTGGACTCACCCACCAGCGGGCCGATGAATCTGCGATAAATCATCGGCCACGAAAGCCAGAGGGCCACCAGCACCAGCAAAATTACCAGGTCCCTGCGATTCACCGAGGCCTCCTCTCGCTATCCCCGCGCACAGCGGCCTGATCCACGGCGGGCGGAACCGGGTCGTAGCCGCCTTCATGCAAAGGATGACAGCGCCCCAGCCTCCGCAGCGCCAGCCAGCCTCCCCGCCATACGCCGTGCACCGCAACCGCCTCAAGGGCGTAGTTCGAACAGCTCGGATGAAAGCGGCACGCCCCTCCAAGCCATGGCGACAATACCGCCTGGTAACATCTGATCAGCCACAGGACCACCGTTTTCATCACCAAAACCCGTTCACCCTTCGTCCGGCATCAAACCGGCACGTGACGCCAAGGCCAGCAATTCCGCTACAATCTCATCCCAGCGGGCATTCAATATCTCACGCCTCGCCACAAGCACAACGTCATATTCACCGCTGAAAAACCGGCGGTTACGCCGGTATGCCTCACGCAACAACCTTTTCGCCCGCGATCTGGCCACCGCCTTGCCGACCTTGCGCCCCGCCACCACCCCCAGCCTCAGCGAAGCACCCGGCCCACTGCGCAACCACAAGACCATGTAGCGGCCTACCCAGCGCCGCCCCTGGTCATAGGCCTCACGGAACTCCGCCGGCCGGCGCAGCCGCTGCCGGCGCGACAGCGTCTCCCGTGGGCGACCCGCCGCCCCGGCAGACCGCCCGCCGCCCTTCACCGACGCGGGCGTCCCTGGCGCATGCATCAGACACCCCCGCTATACGGCCAGGCGCGCACGCCCCTTGCGACGCCGCGCACTCAGGATGCGGCGACCGTCCCGCGTCGCCATCCGCTTGCGAAAACCGTGCTTACGCTGCCTCTTGATTTTCGAAGGCTGGTACGTTCGTTTCGTCATACTCTCTGTTCCCGTGTCCTCAAAGGGTGGCAAAACTACCAGCTCGTCCGTAGCTGTCAACCCATATATCCGCCACTCATACCATATCCACGCTAGAACGGCGCCGCCGTGCCGATCTTGGTCTTCAGGGCGGCTTCAGCGATCGAGCGTCCATCGTGCAGCACCGGCGTGCGGCGCGGACGCCATATCCGCCGGCGGGCACGGCAGGTGAGCCGCCGACCATGCGTGAAAAAAAGAAAACGGTCAAACACCGCCGCCGTCCACTCCAGGTAGTAGCTCACAGCGAAAAAACGCTTCAACCCCTCCTCTATCCGCGCAGCCACCACCCCATCGGCAAGTTTACGGGCCGCTATGTACTCCGCAACCAATCCAACCACCAGCCCCGCCATACCCGAAAAAAAACGTTCGTATTCGATGAATTCCTCGAGATCAAAACCGTCCTTGAGCAGGTCGAATATCAGACTCTCATTGTATCCCTCGCGCACTCGCCCGGGCTCGACCACTCCAAACAGCTTCTCCAATAGGTTGAGGAGGCTCCAGCGCCTGACCTCCGCCGCATGCACCACCAACCGACCTTCCTGCTTCAAAAGGCGATGGCACTCGGCCACAAACCCATAATCATCTTCGATATGCTCGAGAAAATCCACCACGACCACCCGCTCGAAGCGCCCATCCGCCAGGCTGATCCTCCCGCCCCGCACCTCCGCGACCTCCCGCACTCCCGCCCGCCGCACACGCTCCAGCCGCTCCGCGTCGTCGTCGGCATATGTCCAGCGCCCCCCGTGCGCTTGCAACGCCAGGATCAGCCGACCCCCTCCAACCAGCAGACACTCCGCGCCGGCGGTCGGCCCCAGCATGCGCACGATCCGCCGTGCCTGCTCGCGGTAACGATACGCCGTCTCGGGCAGTTCCAGCGGCGTCGCTTTTTCCCCTTCCACACCACGATTGCTTTCACCAGCGGACATTTCGGGCCTCCAGCCCGCCTTCCCGGCGGGACGCAATATTTAACCCGCTTGCCGCCCATGCAGTCAATCATCCATCCACCGGGGGTCCGAGTCCTCCACCCCACTCACCGCCATGCCCCACCGGCCGCAGGAAAACCCCCACAGTCTCTTGCCCGCAACGACTTGACAGCCCCCCGTCTTTCCCGGACATTGGACGGGTGTGAACACCGGAACCAATCGGGAGAAAACCACGCAATGCACGTGGACGGCGACAGCATCAAGGTGACTTTCCAGGACGGCACCCACACTACCTGCCCCCCCCAGACTCCAGTACGCGAACTCCTGCCGGCACCGGCCACTCCGAACGGGCTCCATTACCTCGGCGCCCTTGTCAACAATGACGTCGTCTCGCTCTCGTATCCCCTGGAAGTCGACAGCCGCGTCCGCTTTCTGACGATGGCCGATTCCCACGGCTGGAGAATCTATCGCCGTACCGCCGCCTATCTTCTCGCGATGGCCGCCCGCAAGCTCTATCCGGAAGCCCGCCTGCGCGTGGAACATTCCCTCGGATCGGCGTTCTACTGCAATTTCGAGGTCGAAGGGGCCTCCTGTGTCATCGAGGAAACTCTCAAACATATCGAAGAGTACATGCACAAAATCGTGGCCCAGGCCCTCCCGATCGAACGCCGCAAGATATTCTTCAGCGACGCGATCAAGCACTTCCGCGAACAGAAACAGGACGATAAATACAACCTGCTGCGCTTCAGGAATCCACCGAAAATAGTCGTTTACCGTTGCGGAGATTTCCTCGACCTCGCGCATGGTCCCCTGGCCGACAACACCGCCGCCGTGCCCCACTTCCGCCTCATATCATACCCCCCCGGATTCGTCATCCAGATGCCGGAACCTAAAATCGCCCCGACTATCCCTCCCTTCGAACCCCAGCCCCACCTGTTCAATATCTTCCAGGAATACAAGCAGTGGGGCCGCGTTCTGGGAGTGCGGACCGTGGGAGACCTCAACGAAATCTCGGCCAGGCGCGAAATCGACGAATTCATCCATATCGCCGAGGCCTTCCACGAGAAAAAACTCGGTTCCATCGCCGACATGATCGCCGAACACCGCGATAGATTGCGCTGGATCCTTATCGCCGGACCATCCTCCTCCGGCAAGACCACCTTCGCCAAAAGGCTCGCCGTGCATCTGCGCGTCAACGGACTGCGACCGATCACGATCTCCGTGGACGACTACTTCGTCGACCGCGAAAAGACGCCGCGGGCCGAAGACGGCCAGCCCGACTACGAAAATATCGCAACGATAGACCTCGACCTGCTGAACGATCATCTCCAGCGACTCGACCGGGGGCAAGAAGTCGAAGTCCCCCATTTCAATTTCGCCCGTGGCCGCCGCGAATACAAGGGGCGCCGTGTCCAACTCACCGCCGATCAAATGGTCATCATCGAGGGCATCCATTCCCTCAACCCCCGCCTGACGGAAGCCCTGCCCGCCGAACGCAAGTTCCGCATCTACGTCAACGCCCTGACACAACTGAACCTCGACAACAACAACCGCATTTCCACCACCGACAACCGCCTCGTACGCCGCATGGTGCGCGACAATATGTTCCGCGGTAACGACGCCCTGAAGACCCTGGCGATGTGGCCTAATGTGCGCCGGGGAGAAAAAAAATGGGTCTTCCCTTTCCAGCAGCAGGCCGATATCGCCTTCAATTCCGCCCTCGACTATGAGCTGGCGGTGCTCAAGCCGATGGTCGAACCCCTTCTGGCCGAAGTCAAACCCTACCACGAACAATATGCCGATGCCCGCCGCCTCCTGGAGTTGCTCTCCAACTTTGTAAGCGTCCCCGCCGGACCCGTGCCCCCCATTTCCATCCTCCGGGAATTTATCGGACGCAGCGGCTTCCGTTACTGAGCGGCTGTCGAGCCGGCGCCCCCTCTCAAACCGCGGGGTGCATGTAGAGAGGTTCGCAGGGCTCACACTCCCCTCCAACCTCCAACAATTCCGCCGCCAGAAGCCCCAGACGCCCGGCCTCCGGCGATACCCCGACCATGCCCGGAATCTCCATGCCTCGCCCCGCCAGGCGCTCTTTTTCCGGAGAAATCACCCGCACCCCGGCGGGAACTTTGCCGGAAAACTGCTCGTACGCGCACAGCCGCCAACCATCACCCGTGGGCAACGGACCGTCTCCACGCCGAAAAGAAGCATACCACACCATTCCCCTGCGGGCGTCCCCGGCCACGATCACGCTCTCGGCCGACTGTTCCTCCTCCAGGTATCCAGCCGCCAAAACAACCCCACTGCTCAGGCAACACATCCGCCGCCTGCCCGGCAGCGCCAACATGCGCGCCGCCGCAAACGCCGTCCGCAAACCCGCATATGATCCCGGGCCCCTTCCGACAACGAACACATCCACCTCCGCCCAATCCCAGTCGGCGGCCGAACGCACTGATTCGAGCGCCGCAAACATTTCTCCCCCGGCATCCCGCGACGACCGCCAATACTTTTCAGCCACCACCCTGCGCCCTTCGAGCGCAGCGGCGCTGCAACGGGCCGCTGAACTCTCAATCGCCAGAATTCTCGGCACGACTTCCTCCATTACGGGGCCCCGTTTCGATCGTCATTATCCTTTCGTTCTCTCCGGCTCCCGCCGAAAACCGCACCCGCACGACGTCGCCCGGCAACAGGTCCTCGATGCGCTCGGCCCACTCCACGACCGTGATCCCGTCATCCTGTTCCAGATATTCGCCCAGACCGCTGGCCAAGGCCTCGCGTGCGTCCCGCACCCGGTAAAGATCCACATGATAGAGCGGCAGCCTGCCGGAATACTCGTTCACGAGCGAAAAAGTCGGGCTCCTCGGCAACGTCATCACTCCGAGAGACCGCGCCATCCCTTGGACGAAAACCGTCTTTCCGGATCCCAAATCTCCATAGAGAGCCACGACCGCACCCGGCCCCAGGCCCGCCGCCAAACGCGCCCCGGCCGCCCGAGTATGCTCGGGATCCTGCGAACGGATCTCGTCGTAGTCTCTGCCCATACCCCAACGCATAGGCCCTGCCAAGGCGCCGCGCAAACCAAAAATCGCCCCCGCAACGGAAACTTCCAATCATCGGAACTCTGCGCACTGCTAAAATCCGGTGCCGGAAAACTTCGCGCACATCATCCCCGCCGCCGGTGCTACGGCCGACTCACCCGATTTTTCTTCTCGCCAATCACGCCAAGGACGGAGCGGATAATGGTTGATCGTTGATGGTTGATTGGTTGTTCGGGACAAGGGAATGCAGCCTTGATCATTCTTGCTTTCTTTCTTTGCGGCCTTTGCGACCTTTGCGAGAGTTTCTTCCTTCTTCCCTCATTCTTTGCGCACTTTGCGACCTTTGCGAGAGTTTCTTCTTTGCTTCTCGCAGAGCACGCCAAGTACGCCAAGGGGCGGAGCGGATAAGGGTTGATCGTTGATGGTTGTTTGGTTGATTGTTCTTACCTTTTGTGAACTTCGTGCCCTTTGTGGGAAAGGGCCGGGGAGAAGAAGAGTAGAACCACGGAGGACACGGAGCACACGGAGAAGACGGAGGTCGGAGGTCAGCGGTCAGAGGTCGGGGTTGTTGGGTTGTTGAGTTGTTCGGGGGCGAGAGAGTCCTCTGCATGCCTTGGGATCTTTGCGAAAGTTTCTTCTTTTCTTCCTTCTTCTTTGCGAGCTTGGCGACCTTTGCGAGAGTTTCTTCCTTCTTCCCTCATTCTTTGCGCACTTTGCGAC
>JAOZMZ010000101.1 GCA_029934055.1 Kiritimatiellia bacterium | reverse complement strand
ACCACCGCCCTGCGGGCCGCCACCGCCGCCGTGATCGCCGTCACCCGCATTGACGATGCCCGCCGCTACGGAACCGTCGAGATTGATCATGACAACGCCATCACCGGCTTCCGCGAAAAAGGCCGCTCGGGACCCGGCTACGTGAACGGCGGCACATATCTCATCAAGGCCGACGCCATCCTCGCCATCCCCACATCACATCCGTCTTCCCTCGAAACCGACATCTTCCCCGCCCTCGCCTCCCGGCGCGTGCTCATGTCATTCCCGTGCCCCCCGCCGCTCCTCGACATGGGAACCCCGGAAGGACTCAGGACCATGTCCCGTTTTCTCGACGACACTCCACCGGACTCTACCTGAACCCACCTCCGCCGGTCGCCGCATCGAAGATTTTCGACTCTATCCTTTGCAGCCCCCGCAACGCGGGCATATATTACCGCACGAGTTGCAACGGCGCACCGCGCCTTCTACGGCCGCAGCGCCGGATATCAAACTGAGTCGAAAGGAAAAAATCATGCAGGATCCGCGTGTCGTCAATCTCGCCAAAATCCTCGTGCGCTATTCAGTCGCCGCCAAGGAGAAACAGACCGTGGCCGTCGATGCCACTCCCGAAGCCCAAGCCCTCGTGGAAGCCCTCTACGAAGAAATCCTGCGCGCCGGTGCTTTTCCCGCCGTCCGCATGGCCCCGGCATCCCTGACGGAAATATTCTTCCGCCGCGGCAAACCCCACCATTTCACGACTCTCACCGCCTACCAGCGGGCCGTCGCCCGCTCGGTCGACTCGTCCATACGCATATCCTCAAGCCCGAATACACGTTCGCTCTCCGGAGTCGATCCCCGCCGGCAGGCCCAACTCTCGAAAACCCTGCGGCCGTTGCGCGAAATCATCCTCTCGAAACCCTGGGTCCTGACGCTTTTTCCCACCCAGGCCTATGCCCAGGACGCCGACATGAGCCTGAAGGAATTCGAGGATTTCGTCTTCCACGCCACCTTTGCAGACGAGCCCCGCCCGATCGCCGCCTGGAAAGCCCTCGCCAGGCGCCAGCAGAAACTCATCGCCCGCCTTTCCGGCGCGCGCAAAGTCCGCATCGTCGGTGACGAAACAGACCTCACCTTCTCCATCAAGGGCCGCCGCTTCATCAACTCGGCCGGCACCAACAACATGCCCAGCGGTGAAATCTTTACCGGTCCGGTGGAGGACAGCGCGGAAGGCTTCATTAAATACGACTATCCGGTCTGTTACGCGGGCCGCGAAATCGAGGGTATCCGCCTCGTCTTCCGCAAAGGCCGCGTCGTGGAGGCCACCGCCGAGAAAAACGGCGCCTTCCTGCGCTCCATGCTGGACACCGATCCCGGTGCACGCCGCCTCGGCGAACTGGGTATCGGCACCAACATGAACATTCAACGCTTCACGAAGAATATCCTCTTCGATGAAAAAATCGGCGGCACCATCCACCTGGCACTCGGCAACTCATATCCCGAAACCGGCGGCCGCAACCGGTCCGCCATCCACTGGGACATGATCAAAGACCTCCGCCGCGGCGGCGTACTCTACGTGGATGGAAAGGTCTTCCAGAAAAACGGACGTTTCGTCTAAGGAGCCCAAGCGACGGCCCGCTGCCGTGTGCTTGCGTAATCCCCGCACCGCCCGTCCTCGCAGGGCCGCCGGCCGACACCCCCCCGTCGCCGCCGACCAGGACTACCACTCCGCAAGCTTGCTTCAAACGCCTCCCCCGGACTAATAATGAAACCGATGCGGTGACCACCATGGCTGCTGAACCGAAAAAAAACACCAACGCCCCGCAACAGGACACCGGCGCCGGCGCCCGGCGGCGCCGGCGCGTTCCGCCCCCCCCGCGGCATTGGGAAACGGCCGACGACGAGGAACTTCTGCGCATGCGCATCTGCGATCTCGACGTGCGCATCGAAGGGTCCCCCCTCGAAAGCCGCATCCAGCGCCTCTACGACGAACTCGACGCCCGCGGCATCAGCTTTCACCCGCCCTGCTACCTGACCACCGAGTGGCTCTGTCCGGACCGCGTTCCCGCCATCGGCATCCCCTTCTGCCTTGCTCATCCCCGCCTCCAGAAGCTCGAAGAAGTCATGATGCTCGAGGTTGAAGGCGGCACGGAAAACGAATGCATGAAACTCCTCCGCCATGAAGCCGGACACGCGATCAATTACGCCTACCGGCTCTACCGGCGAACCCGCTGGCGCGAACTCTTCGGGCCGATATCCACTGACTACGACCCGGACGAATACCGCATGCGGCCCTACAGCCGCCGTTATGTCATTCACCTGCGGGACAACTATGCCCAGGCGCACCCGGACGAGGATTTCGCGGAAACTTTCGCCGTGTGGCTCACTCCCGGTCTCGACTGGCGCCGAAAATACCAAGGGTGGGGCGCCCTCAAGAAGCTCCAGTACGTGGACCACGTCATGGCGGAAATCGGACAACGCCGGCCGGAAGTCACCGGCGGACCGCGCCTATGGCCCATAGCCTCCGTCCGCTCCACCCTCGCCAACTATTACAAGCGTAAGCGCCGTCAGTTCGCCGAGGCCTATCCCGGATTCTACGACGACATTCTCCTGCAACTCTTCAGCCGGGAAACGACCGCCCACGGTCCGGCCGCCCGCTTCCTCAGCCGCCACCGACGCAATTTGGTCAACACCGTCGCCCGTTGGGCGCCGGTCCGCAAGTACACCGTCGACCAGATAATCCGCCGCCTGGCCCAGCGCTCGGGAGAACTGAACCTGTGGCTGCGCGCGTCCGAACAGGAAAGTCTCTTTCCCGTGGGCATCTGCATCACGACCTTGGTCCTCGAGGCCCGCGAACGCTTTCTCAAACGGTTGAAACACCAGGAGACATGATGAAAATAGCCGTCCTCATAGATGCCGAAGCAGTTCCCGTCGACGATCCCCAACTGACCGGTCTCTCACCCGAAATCCATCACGAGATGGAATTCCACATCGCCGAGGCCCTGCGCATCAATGGCCATAAGGTCGAAGTCATCCCCTTCGGTCCGGATATCATGGAGACCATCGGCCGCCTGCTGGATACCAAGCCTGACCTGGTATTCAATCTCACCGAACACTTCGGCGGCGACCGGCGTATGGACAAAAATATCGTCGCCCTCCTCGACCTCCTCCACCTGCCGTATACCGGGTCGGGACCGACCGCCCTCATGCTCTGCCGCGACAAGGCGACCTGCAAACGTATTCTCAGCCACCACCACGTCCGCGTGCCGCGTTTCGCCGCGATTCCGGTCGGACGCACCTCGCCGCCCCGTAATCTCAACTATCCCCTGGTCGTCAAGCCGGTCTACGAAGACGGCTCGGACGGTATCTCCATCGCTTCCCTGGTCCACAACGAGAAGGAAGCCGCCGAACGCATCCGCATGCTTCACGAGCGCATGAATCAACCCGCCATATGTGAGGAATACGTAGACGGCCGTGAACTCTACGTCGGAATAATCGGCAACCGCCGCCTGCAGACTTTCCCGGCGCGCGAGCTCCATTTCGGGCGTACCGGTGAAGGCGCACCCCTGATCGCCACCGCCCGCGTCAAGCGCGACGAACAATACCGCCGCAAGTGGCAGATATCCTACCGGCATGCCGGCCTTCCCCCGGAAATCGAGAAAAAGGTCGCCCGCGTCAGCAAGCGGATCTACCGCCTTCTGCGCATCCGCGATTACGGCAGGGTGGACCTGAGGCTCACCGCCGACAACGAAGTCGTATTCCTGGAAGCCAACCCCAATCCCGACCTTTCATACGGCGAGGATCTCGCCGAAGCCGCCCAGCGTGTCGGTATCGAACACGTTCAGCTCGTCCGCCGAATCGTCCATCACGCCTGGCGGCGCTATCATCCCCGCCGCTACAGTACAAAATAAAACCGGGGCGCCCTTCCGGACACCCCGGTCATCCTTGCGTTTCAACTGCGGAGCCGCCGCCTTTACCAACGGCGCTCGCGACGGCCTTGACCGCCACCCCAGCCGCCGCCGCTGTTGAAATCACGACGCGGCGGCCGTTCCTCGCGTGGACGTGCTTCGTTCACCCGAATGTTGCGGCCCTGCAAGTCGGTGCCGTTGAACATCTCAATGGCCTTGTTCGCATCCTCTTGAGAAGCCATCTCAACGAATGCGAAGCCCCGCGACTTACTGGTGAACCGATCCAGGATCAGCTCGCAGCTGACGACCTCACCGGCCTGCTTGAACAGGTCGGCCACATCGCCCTCGGTAGA
>JAOZMZ010000100.1 GCA_029934055.1 Kiritimatiellia bacterium | reverse complement strand
CTACGACGCCGCCCGCCTCAAGGGCCCGCCCACTCGAAATCTACCGTTATGTCCGCGTACCGGCCGGAAAATGAGGCCGGCAACGGGCGCAACGATTGCACCCCCTCAACCGCGCGCCGTACCGAGGAATCCATCACCGCCACCCCCGACGGAACGGTTACCCGCCGCGCGACGATCCGGCCGTTGCGCGCCACCCGCAGTTCCACGCGGGTGACGAGACCAGGCCGCAGACCGGGTCCCGCCGCTGGCTGTTCCCATGCATCGTACATCGCCTGCCTGACCAGTGCGTAATACCACCCCGGCAATCGCCCCGGCCGCGGCGGTGCCTCCGATTCCCGCCCCGGCTTGAATCCCGCCGCCAGGAGTTTGCGGATTTCTTCCGGCGTGAGCTCCGACCTGCGCGTGTTCTTGCGGACGCGCCTTACCTTCTTGCGGCTCCGTTGGATTTTTTTCTTTTTGCGCTTGGGCACAACCGTCTTCTTCGGCGGCGGGCTGACCAGCGCGGCGGCGTGCGGCGCCACGTCGGGAATCTGCAGATCGACATATGTGATCATCTCCCGCGGCCGGCGCCGCATCCTGCGGCTGAGCAGCGCCGGTACCGCCAGCAGGATCACCACCAGCGAAACATGTACGATCGTGCTGACGAGCAGGTTGCGCCTGTAAAGGGTTCTCATCGGCCAGCCCGCGCCGCCTCCGGCTCAGTCACCAGCGCCATGCGGGATATGCCGGCCGCGTGCAGAATCTTCATCACCTCGACCACCCGCGCATAGCGCAGTTCCTCATCCGCCCGCACCAGAACGAGAATCTCCGGATCGGCCCGCGCCGTCTTCCGCAGTTCCGCCTCCAGCGCCTGCGGCGTCACCGGACGGTCATCGAGATAGTAGTGCCCCTCGCGGTCCACCGTGACCGCCCGCGACTCGGCTACGTCCAGCTCCTCGGCCTGGGCCTTCGGCAGGTTGACCCGGATACCCTGTTCCAGCAGGGGAAAGGTGATAATGAAGGTGATCAGCAGAATAAACGTCAGGTCCATCAGCGGAGTCATGTTGATCTCGCTGATCTCCTGCAGGGAAACGAGCGCCGTCCGCCGCGCCATGAACTCCTCCTAGCTTCCCCCGTAGGTGCGCACCACCGCGGCGTTGAATTCCTGCGCAAAATTGTCCATGCGCACGCAGAGAGTGCGGATACGGTGCGTCAGCAGATTGTATCCGATACTCGAAGGCAGCGCCACCAGCAGGCCCACCACCGTCGTCAACAACGCGCCGGATATTCCCGGAGCCACCGCCGCCAGAGTGGCGCTGCCGGCCTGCGCCATGCCTCCGAATGCATCCATCACCCCCCAGACCGTCCCCAACAACCCCAGGAACGGACTCGCGCTGACCGCCGTGGCGAGGAACCCCATGTTTCCCTCCAGCAGTATCGCCTCATCGGCAACCGTCCGCTCGACGACATTGCGCACGGCCTCCAGCTGCGCCGGACTCAGGATCCTACCGGGTGTGCCCATGCCGCCGGCGAACAACTCCTCGGGGTCCGCGCCGGTGACGTCCATCTCGCTTCCCAGCGCCATGCATCCGTTCTCGTAGACGCGATAGAGCGGACTATCCGGAAAACGCCGCCGCCGCACGAACAGCGCCGCCGGATGGGACTCGTTCCGGAAGGCACCCAGAAACAGCTCCGACGCCTTCCCGGCCCGCGCCAGTTCGATAAACTTGGTGACCATTATCGTCCACGCGAATATGGAGCCGACGAAAAGGAAAGCGATTATGACCTTTCCCGCCGGGTTGCATTCGCGGAACGAAAAAAAAACGTTCGCCAGCGGCAGTCCCCCGCCATACAGGCTGTTCCAAAGGTACGCCATGCGCGTCCTACACCTCGCTCCACCCCAAAAACAGTTCCCGTCCAAACCGGAATCGGGACAACAGCGAACATTAGCCCAACCCGCCCCCCGCGGTCAACCGGCTATCCCCGCCGCCATACCCTGCTTGACCACGCCCCCGCCGCTATGATACTCGCATGATCGAAAACACGACCAGAGCGACTCGGAGGTGAACCGGTGAAACGATTGTGGGCCCCGTGGCGAATGGAATACATCCTCGCCGAACACGGCGACGGCTGCTTTCTCTGTGACATGTTCCAAGGCCGCGACGACCGCGAAAATCTCGTTCTCTTCCGCGGAAAACTCGCCGCGGTGGTCATCAACCGTTACCCCTACAACAACGGGCACCTCATGGTGGCACCCTACCGCCACCTGCCGGACCTGAACGCCATCAATCCCGAGGAACGTTCCGAAATGATGGAACTCACCGCACGCTGCATCCCCGCCCTGAAGGAAGTCATGCACCCGGACGGGTTCAACATCGGCATCAATCTCGGGCAAACCGCCGGTGCCGGACTCCAGGACCACGTCCATCTCCACATCGTGCCCCGCTGGAACGGCGACACCAACTTCATGCCGGTCATCGCCGAAACGAAGGTCATCCCCCAGGCGCTTCACGATCTCTGGGACCGCCTGCACCCGGTCATCGCCCGCTGAGCGGCCTATTTCTTCTGCTTGGCGACCAGCTCGTCCAGTTCCTTCGCCAGCCGCCGCCCGCCTCCCGGGGCGTAGCCGACGTGTTCCTTGGCGATCCGTCCGTCGCGCCCGATCACCACCGTCCGCGGAATTCCCCGTACCCCGTACAGCTTGCCCACGGCCCCGTCGGTGTCCAGCGCCACCTTGCACTCGATACCGTGCTTCGCCAGGAAATCCCTGATCCGTTGAGGCTTCTCCCCCTGATTCACCGCGTAGAAGACCACCCCGCGGTCAGCATACTCCGCCGTCACCTTGGCAACCTCCGGCAAGGCCCGCACGCAGGGACCGCACCACGTCGCCCAGAAATCCAGCACGATCACGTCCTTGCCGAGATGATCCGCAAGGTCCACCCGGCCGCCTTCCAGCAAGTCCAGCTTGAAAACCGGCGCCTTGTCGCCGGCCATCTCGGACTCGCCCGACGAACCCTGCCGCAAGTCGGCAAACAGCGAGTCGCTCTTGATCGCGCCGGCCGGCGGCCGGAATATGAACAAGTCATCCGGAAGATCCCCGCCGACCTGCCAGTGGTCCATCTTCACGTTCATCTTCATCTCCACGTGGCCCACGCCGGGCATCTCCTCGCGCACCTGCTCCGCGAAGCGGCTCAGGTCGGGAGTCACCTGACGCAAAAGCGTCGGCTTCCCCGCCTCGAACCAGGTGTCCGCATTCAGCCGCGCCTGGATGAAACGAAGATGATGACATTCCACGCCGTCGAGTTTCTCCTTGCCGACGTATTCGACCTTCTCGACGTCCTCCATCAGGTAGGCGTACACGTCCTCCGCAAGCAGGCCGCCGGCAACCGCCAGGCCCGACATGCTCGCCCCCATCGTCGCCGCCCAGACCTCGCTGGCCTGTGGAATATCGCTGAGTTTCTGCGGCGCCGGATCAACCGTGTACTTGTTCAACGGCGGAAAATAGGAATACAACGACTTGCCGTCACAGACAATGTCGCCCCCCGTCGCCATGCCCTTCTGCTTCACCAGCGCCATCTTGTCGGGGCGCTTCAGCGCCAGCAGATACTCGGTGGACATCTTCTGGAGAAACCCCTCCGCGGTCATCGTGGTCGTGCTGTGGACCAGGACTTTCACCACCGGCGCCTTGCCTACGGCGGCCGCGTAGGCCCGCAATACCTTTTCGGCCCGCGGGTCAACCTGCGGCCCCGGCCCTGCCGGAGAGGCCCCCGCCTCTTCCCCCCGCACAATCGCCGCCGCCAGGCAGACCCCACTCAGAATTCCCAACAACCTCAAGCTCACTCTCATCGTCCAGCCTCCCATGACACGTCTATCACTTCCTGTACTCATACATAACCAGCGACCGCCTTCCGGCACCACGCCTTACTCGGCAACCATCCCCAATACCACACCGCCGGCACCCCGGCCAGCCTGTAATATTTTTTCCGCGCAGGAAACCCCGGCTTGCATTCTCACCGCCGGCGGGCTACGATCCGTGTTCGTAACCCGATGCTCGACATGCAGGGGAAACCACAACAGAGGAACGCGGGAGGACCTCAGACGATACGCCTCCGTTGCCACCGGCGTCTGCCCACTTGGGTACTCGCCGCGGCTCTCCTGGCGGCTCTTTCCTACTACGCCGCGGCCGGTCTCAAGATCAACGAAGTCTACTACCATGTCAACGGCCCCCAGGAAGCCAACCAGTTCATCGAAATCTACA
>JAOZMZ010000006.1 GCA_029934055.1 Kiritimatiellia bacterium | reverse complement strand
GAACCCGTGTTTTCAGGATGAAAACCTGATGTCCTGGACCTGGCTAGACGATGGGGTCACCTAGTTTCCAGAGGCATGTGCGGTAAATTAGCACAACGCCCGCGACGGGCAACAAAAAAGCTAACGATTGTTTTTGCCTGCGGGCGGCGTCGGGCCGGGTGGTCGGTATGGCGATCCGCGGCTTGGATTTCGCACCCGCCGGGGATGGAACGATTGGCCGCCGACGGCCTTGATGAGGGTGGGTGGTTTGGTCTGAGCAGCGTCTTGGCGGTACATAATCGCCGTATTGGGTTAACCGCTTGACTGCGGTCTGGCTCTATGCTTTTCTGAATCGACAGTCAAGGCTGACACGCTGATATGAAACGCACGACGATAAGCGATATTGCGCGGGAGTGCGGCGTTTCCCTGAGCACGGTTTCGCTGGTACTCAACAACAGTCCGCGGATCAGTGCCAAGACGAGGGCGCGGGTTCTGGCGGCGGTCGAAAAGTTCGGCTACCAGCCGAACATGCAGGCGCGGGCGCTGGCGTCGCGGTCCAGCCGGATGGTAAGCGTAGTTGTACCCCATTTGAGACACGTATTTGCTGATATATATTTCGGGGAAATAGTAAGCGGGATCTATGACTACGCATCCGAACACGATTACAAGGTCATGTTGGACGTAGCCAACCGCAAGTTCGTGCAGAATCGCGAGTACCTCAATATCCTCAAGACGCGGCGGGTGGACGGGATGCTCTTTATCGCCTCTTCCATGGAGGACACTTACCTGAAGGAATTCGACGGCCGCAAAGACGCGTTTCTCTTGGTCAACCACTATTACCCTGATACGGATCTGAATTACATAATGATCGACTACAAGGATTCTGCACGGCAGGCGGCGGAGCACCTGACCGGACTGGGACATTGCCGGATAGGGTTGATCGCCGGTGTAAATACATATACCGGGCGGGATTTCCGGGACGCGTTCATAGCGGCCTGTACCTGCCGGGGCTGCCGGGAGAAGGATATCGTGGTGACCGAAGGCGGACGGGATTGGAGTCAAGAGGACGGATTCCGGGCGGCCGAGAAGCTCTTATCCGAGTCGCAGTCAATAACGGCGATCATGGCCGCCAATGACCGTATGGCGATCGGCGCGATGCGGTACGTGCATACGCATGGGCTGAAGGTGCCTGAGGATATATCGATAATGGGGGTCGATGATATACCGGATGCGCGTTTTACTACGCCGGGGCTGACCACGGTGCACCATCCTCTTTACACCCTCGGGCGGCGGGCCTGCGAAGTGGTGTTACAGCTTTTCCGTGGAGAGCTGGATGCGGGGAGGGAATTGATAGCCGGGGCATTGTCCAAGCGGGAGTCGACCGCGCCGCCACGCGACATGCGCTGAGGCGGTACACCGTCAGTCGGGAATGGCGGAACGCAACCGCATACCCAGGGGGACGGGGCCGAACTGCAGGTTGCGGATGATCACGAAGCCGTTCCATTCGACGTTTGTGTGAGAGATGAGACGTATGCCGTCGATGTTCTTCCAGTCCACGGGAAATCTTTTGGAAGACGCGGTTCCTTCGTGAAGTAGTCGCCCTTTGTTCCCGAAGGCCGTCAGGGGTATACCGTAATGGGCCCAGCGACCGTACTTCCAGAGTCGGAATTTGTGGATGTTCACGCTGGTGAGGACGCGGTCATCGCCATGGCGGCCATCCAGCAGGGCGATATCCAGGAAATAGTCCGCGGCATGGGGCTTCATGGCAAAGCTCAGGACGGTTTCACTGCGGTGGCTGGATAGGTCGCAGGGCGCCGCGAAGTCGAATCCGGCCTGACTTTTCCGGAAATCGGCCGGCATGAAGCGCCATTCGGCCCCAAACGGGCCCCATGCGAAGACCTGGCGGGCTTTTTCTTCCGGGGATATGTATTCGTCGGTTACCAGTCGAGGTTCGGCGATGAGGTGGAGGCGCCGGTACCCTTTATAGTGAGTGGGCTGCCGGAATGCCGAGCGCCGGCCAGCGGGGCAGTTGCAGGCGTTCAGGAAAAGGAGGAGTCCCAGGAACTGGGCAATCCGCAGGCGGCAGCCAAGCCTGTTTCGCGCCGGGGAGCGCCGTCCGTCCGACTTAATGATTAGTGCCGATGTATTCACAAATCTACTGTTTAGCATCATTCATGCCGGAATTCTCTCCCGGACGCTGCGGCGGTGCATTTTTTCACTGGAAATTTCGGTGTTATCTGTTTTATTAACGACAGCCGTCATCGTTCCGGTACGGCGAGTGGATGGGTTTACAGCCTGTTTACTCACGGTCCGGCTGAAATCGAATAAGGATTTCGGCAGGGATTGTACGGATTGGAGCCGGGGCGGTCGCGGAAATAATCAGAATTACCTGGACGGAGGCGCGGTAGCCAAGTGGTAAGGCACGGGTCTGCAAAACCTGTATTCACCGGTTCGAATCCGGTCCGCGCCTCCAGTGATTGAGGGCGGCGGGAAGTGTTGCGTACGAACGAAGGCACCCTGGTGGAAATGGCCGTGCAGGGGGCGGTGATGCCGCCCAAGTGTTACGGATGGGAGGTCACCCAGGAGGGGACGTGCGCAATACTTCCGGCGGTAGGGGGGATTACTTACAATGTGCGTGTAGGGGACCCGGCTTTTGGGTGGGAGGGGGACCATGTTGAGCCGGGGGTATCGCTGACTGCATCCCGGGAGCATCTTGATGCCAATCCGAACCGGGCATTCAATGCTTACGCATGCGTCGGCAATCGGGTTCGTCTGATCAGCGGGGCGGCAGCCGGCCGCTGGGGTGTGGTCACGGGGCGTCATGGCGGCGTGGAGCATGTCCTGGTGGATTTTCCGGAGGATGTGATGGGACGTCTGACCATGGACGACAAGGTTTTGATCAGAGCATGGGGGACCGGATTGAGTCTGTTGGATGCGCCGGGGATCAAGTTTTTCGGCATGTCACCGCGCTTGTTACGGCGCATGAGAGTGCGGCTGCGCAGCGGGGGGCGTGTGGAAGTCCCGGTGGCGGCCGTGGTACCACCGGAGCTGATGGGTTCCGGTGTGGGACAGAACGACAGCTTCAAGGGCGACTATGATATTCAGACGCAGGATATGGGTGCCCTGCGCGAGCACGGTCTGGATGGATTGCGTCTTGGTGACATCGTTGCCTTGATGGATCAGGATTGCCGTTTCGGGTTTGGTTTTCGCCGAGGTGCGGTGAGCATCGGGCTGATAATTCACTGTGATTCCCGTTTGACGGGGCATGGTCCCGGGGTCCAGGTGCTCATGACCGCCGGAGCGGGATCAATATTGCCGCGTGTCGTCACGGGGGCGAATATCGCCGACTATTTGGGCATCGGGCGCGGGCGCAAGAAGCGGACGTCCTGACTCTCGGGTCGCCCGTCGCGGGCGGCTCACATCTGGCCGTTGAGTCCCGGAATCATGGGAGCACCTTCCCAAGGCTGGGGTGTATTCCAAGGAATATCGGATTCCGGGGCGGCTTCATTGCCGACGGTCGCGCAACCGGTTGCGGCCGCCAAGACGAGCAATATAGGCAGGACACGGATCCAACGGCTGTACTTCGAGGATTGCATGGGATGGTTTCACTTGCCGGCAGCGGCACTGACGGAAGCGCTCGCGTATCCGCGGAGTTCCGCCACCTGAAGCCCGATGAGCATCAGGAAACAGACGGCGGCTATCAAAGCCAAGATACCAAGGGTTTTAGTAGAGAACATAGTCACCCTCCCGTATGGGGACTTGTTCCCAGTCGCTCACGATTTCAGCAATCGCCATTTTCTCTTTGACTGAGCTGATGCGGACCTTTCCGACAAGCTTCTCGCCGCGGTGCACGAGCATTTCGGCGCTGGGCGCCAGTCCGTCCTTGCTGCCGATGTCCAGGACTACGAAATTCCAATATGGATCGACGACGAGAACGTGGCCGGAGAGTCCTTTGGGCAGTGGGGCCGCCAAGCGTTCGCCCAGGCGTACCTCCATGTCTTGAACGGTATTCTCCAGGGTTGTCACCTGGTCCTGCAGGTCCCGGGTTTGTTCTTCGGCCGCCACGAGTTTGTCATTGAGCTTGCTTACTTGCTCCTCGAGGAGACTCTTGTCCTGCGTCAACTGGTCGACGCGGCTGTTGGCCTGTGCCAGTTCGACGTCTTTGGCCTCGAGCTGATCCTGCAGCTCTGTGACTTTCTGTTGGGTTTCCTCCAGATGGGCGGTCAGTTCGACGATACGGTTGGTGGCCTGCTGTAGTTCGCCGCGGGTCTTGTCCAAGTCCTGGATGGTATTCTGAAGTTTTTCATACTGGTTGTCGGCAAAGGCCGCCAGATGCTCGAGGGGTACTTGCATTGCTGCGTAGTCCTGCAACATCTGTCGGTCAAGCTGTTCGAAATGGATCTTTTCCGCGAACTTGACTACGGCGTCTTCAAATTTTGCGGCGCGGCCTTTGAGGACTTCTCTGCGGCCGAAGAGCATTATTCCCAAGACCAGGGAAACGATACTGAGGACGAGCAGAACTACGATCAGCGGCTTCAACAGTTTGGCCATGGTTCTTCCCTCGCGATGCTGTCAGCTTTATGAAAGCGATAGTATGAGGGGTGGCGAGAGTTGTCAAATATGTATGAGAGGGGAATTTGCCGGATTTCGTACGAATTGTGGGAATGAGGGGCCTCAGTGTGCGGGGCTTTTTCCCTGCAGGTTTCCCGTAGAATACGGGGCTTGCGTGTAGATATTGTTCCGGGCCGGTCTCATGCGGGCGGGTGTGGGCGTTTCCGGTGGCATCATTGTAGTGGATTATTCAAGCAGAGCGTGAATAATGCATTCGGTTCCGTGTAATGACGGTCGCCCTGCAGCAGGAAGAGAAAATGAAGGTGTTGTTTCTGGCGCCGCAGCCGTTTTTCCGGATTCGCGGTACACCGATCAATATACGCAACGTCGTTACCGCCCTGGCGGAAGCCGGGCACCGGGTTGATCTGCTGTGTTATCCTTTCGGGGAAGATCTGGAGATACCCGGGGTCCGCATCCATCGTGTAAGGCGTCCGCCCGCTGTCCGAGACGTGAAAGTGGGCCCTTCACTGGCCAAGATCCCCTTGGACCTTCTCATGTTTCTGCACGCTTTCGGTCTTGTTCGACGGGAAGGTTACGATGTGATTCATGCGGTTGAGGAATCTGTTTTTTTTGCCGGATGGTTGGCGGGTATGGCGGGGGCGCGGCTGGTATACGACATGGATTCCTGTATTTCGGACCAGTTGCAGTATACGGGGTTCGTGACTCTCGCACCGGTGATCGGACTGGTGCGACATTTGGAGAAGCGGGCGATGTGCCGCGCGGACGTTGTGTTGACCGTGTGCAAGCGGTTGTCGGACGAGGTGCGCCGCAGATGTCCGTCGGCGCGGGTGGTCCAGATCGAAGATGCACCCATTCAGGCATCTTTTCAGGATGACATTGAAGGCGCGCGGCGCTTGAGGGAGGAACTCGGGCTGGGAGATGAACCGGCGGTCGTCTACACGGGTAACTTTGAGAGTTACCAGGGGGTGGAGTTGTTGATCCGGGCGGCCCGTCTGGTTCATGAACGGGAGCCGGCGGTGCGTTTTGTTCTGGCGGGGGGCGAGCCCGAGCAGGTGGAACGTATGCGGGCAGTGGCGAGCGATCTTGATTTGGGGGATGTATGCATTTTCGCCGGCAAGCGTCCGATGAATGAGATGGCGGCTTTCATGACGGCGGCCACGGTGTTGGTTTCGCCGCGGATACGGGGTGAAAATACGGCCTTGAAGATATACACCTACATGCAGAGCGGACGTCCGATCGTGGCGACGCGTCTGGATACTCACACCCAGGTTCTGGATCAGGATTGTGCGATTCTGGTCAATCCCCAGGCCGGAGACCTGGCGGCGGGTATCTTACGGGGGATCCGGGAGCCGCTGCTGGCGGCGGCGCTCGGCAGGGAGGCGGTGGCGAGGGTTGCGGCGCGTTACAGTCTGGCAAGTTTCAAGCACAAGGTGCGGGAGGTCTATCGGGTATTGGAGGAAGGTGAAAGGGGAGCAGTCCGAAATTGAATTCTCTACGGAATTCATTTCCTTCCGGAAATACGGACGATACGGCGGGTGCGCGGGCCGAGTTTCTCGTCCTCAGTCCGGCCGCTTTCTTGTGCCGGACGTTCTTCATCCAAACGCCGACAGCCCTCCAGGAGGAGGGTGAGTGTTTTCTTGGGGATGGGGATGGGCGTTTTCGGGGGTGGCCCCGGCATAAAGTCGAAGTGTCCTTCGTGGAGAGGGACTACGGCGATGACCGCCTCTTCACCGGCTAGTTTCCCGTAGGTGGCGGCTATTATTTCGCCATCCGCGAAAACGAGACTGGCGCCGCGGCGGTGGGAATCGGTAATGCGCAGGATGCCGTTCTGGCGGGTTGCATTCAGCAATTGAATTACGTCTATCACGGAGAATATTTCCAGTGATCCGGCCAAATGGCCGGAATGGCGGCTGGCGTTGGAAACCAACACGCGGCGGGATGTGCGGGCCACTTCCGGATGGTCACTTCCCACAAATGATATCTTGTAGGGCCTTATCAGGATTTCATCGTCGGCGACCAACGGAGCGGTTTGTTTGAGCTGATGTCCATTGAGGAAGGTGCCATTGAGGCTTTCGAGGTCACTTATGAAGAATCGGCCGCTGCGGAAGAAGATCGTGGCGTGACGTTTACTGACACGGTGATCAACGAGGACCACGTCACACAAGTCTTCATCGCGGCCCAGTACGGTTTCCTTGTTTTCCGGCAAGGGAATGACGACTCCCATCAGGAGCAGGAAATATTCCGCGCTGCCGTGTCCGGGAGGGGGTCCGCCGGCAGCGGAGGCTTCCGAATCGTTTTTTTGGTTATCCTGTTTTTTCGGGCTCGGTTGCACGTTTGAAAGGTTCCTGACTCCGGTCTATTTCGATATTCAGGCCCACTGTCTCATCCGGGCCGGCGATTTTCTCGATATGCGGGGCCAGGGAACGGACGGTTTCCTCCGCGTACAGCCTCACGATGCCCGGATTGGAGGCCTTTCCAAATACCACCATCAGCAACATATCCAGCGGGGTATGTTGCATGTAGATACTGGTGCGGTCTCCGCGGTGGAAAATATACTTGAATTCCGGTTCGCCGATCAACCGTGCAAGTTCCCTGGTGGCGAAAAAAGATCCGGCGGCCAGGGCTGCGATGTTTTCTTCGTGAACATAGTGTTCGGTGGTCTTCTGGGCCATGATGTTGCCGCCGCGGTCACACAGGAATACTGCGTCGGCTTCAGCCCGCACGAGCAGGTCGGATAGGAGGGTTTCGATTTTTTCGCTCAGCTCTCTGGTCATTGAATAATACATTCGCCCTACTCTTTTGAAATGCAGACGTCTTCGGGCAGTTCCCCGTGACCGAGGCGGTGTTCGCGGATGAAAGCCGCCAAGACCATGCGGGAAACCGTATTGAGCGCTTCGAACACGCCGCGACACTCGATGGCGATCGATTCGAAACGGGGTACGCGCACGCGACGGCGGTTAAGCAGGAAGTCCATGTAGTGGACCGGTGCGATGTTGGGAAGGTCGCGTTTGTTGTACTGCAGAGCGTACGGAATCTGATCGATCGAGGTGTTTTGTTCGCGCAAGTTGTCCTGCATGTTCTGAAAGCTGAGCGTGTTGTCTTCCATTTTTTCCCACTGGGAATCCGCTACGAATACGATGCCGTCCACATGGCGCAGCACGAGCTTACGGGTTTCATTGTAAATCGTCTGTCCGGGTACAGTGTAGAGTTGAAACTTGGAAGAGAATCCGCGGATTATATCCGAACGAAGCGGCAGAAAATCGAAGAAGAGGGTGCGGTCCTGACGGGTCGAGAGAATGGTCAACTCTCCGCGGGATTCAGGCTGTATGGCCCCGTGTATCTGTTCCAGATTGGTAGTTTTGCCGCCGAGGGCGGGGCCGTAATAGACGATCTTGAAAGCAATCTCCTTGCGGGCCATGTTGACGAACGCCACGGTATCACCTCCACAACGATCTAACCGCATAAGAGCAGAAATCATGCCGCGGGCCAAGCCATTATCGCATCGCGGGATATCCGGATGTTCCGGATGACGCGCCGGATGGGCGGATCGGTACGGCCGGCGGGCGGGCGGTGGGAGTGGCGGCTACTGGATTGACAGATATGGTGTCGCTGCACGTGATGCCGCCCGGAGAGGAAGCACTCGCGGGTGGGATCCTGTCGCGGAGAGCCGGGTTCCTTCAGTTCAAAGGTGAAGTGTTACTTTGCATAAATGCGAAATTGACAGGGTGATCCGCAGCCAAGGGTCTTGCACGGCTTCAGCAAACAGGCGGGGGGCGCCTACCTGCGGGGTCTGCTAAAGAAGAGTCCATGGTGGCGCCGGCATATCAAGAAGAGAGCGGGGAAAACCATCGGTGGCATGTTAATTGCTTCCGAAATGTTGTAGATTTATTGATGGTAAGCGGCGAATCGCAGGAGGTGTTGAGGTGTCACTCTTGGGTAACATTTTCAGGCACGGCGTCAAGGGGGAGGAAAAGGTTCCTTCAGCGAAAGAGGAACCACGCGGGACGCATGCTGATTCTTCTTCTGCGGACTCTCCGGCTGTGGCTCCATCCGAGGAGTCCGGCGAAGAGACGGAACTCGGTCAGCTCGACAGGATACGGCGGCAGCTGGCCGAGATCAATGAGATCATCGGGGAGGATGATGACGAAGGGGGAAGCACGGCCATATCCGAACAGAGCATGACCCTTGAGATATCCTTGAGCGACCTGGCCACCACCCTGCCGGAAAGTATCCTGCGTGATCCTGCGGAGGCATCCCGGGCCGGGATAAAAGTTGGGGTTGTGGTACATGATGTGTTCGATCAGTTGGCACGCGGGCGCGTAAGTGCGGTGGTATCGGACGTGGTTTCCGAAATCCCGGACAAATTCATGGCCGACGGGTGGGTGGCACATGCCAAAGAAGAGGTCACCTTGCCGCTGGCGGCGGTGGTCAGTGCAATACCTGAAGATGAACTGTTAAAGCGGATGTCGTCGGAAGAGGTTTCAATTCCGGAAGAACTTCCCAATTTGTTTACACCCGGAGCAGGCGGGGAAGTGGCGGCCGGAGAGGTGACTGTGGAGACGAGTGGTGCGGTTGCGGAGCCCGGTCCTGAGACACAGGCGTCCGCGGCGCAAGGGGCTGTCTCGGAAGAGGGGGTCTCGCATGAGGGCGAGGAGGTTGGGCCCCAAGTGGTGGAAGCAGCGGCGGGTGTGGAGGAGGAGCCGGCGGCAGAGGAGTCGAAGGTTGCCGAGAGCTTTGAGGAAGTTTCGGAGGAAGCGACGGTGATGTCCGACCAGGAGCCGGCAGCTGCCGCAGTCGAAGAAGATGTCGGGTTACCGGCGGAAGCAAAGGAAGCCGAGGAAGCGGTGGAGGAGGCGGCGGCTTTTTCTGCTGAGGCCCGTGCGCCGGAGGCGGAAGAGGGGCGTGCGGCCGAGCCGCTTGAGGTTTCGGCGGAGGGCGCCGGGGCTGAGGAATCCCCGGCAGCCGCCGTGGATACGGGTACGGTGGTTTCGACGCCAAGCGCGCCGGCGGCTGAGCTTGTACAGGGTGTGCCGGAGGAGGGCAAGGAGGAGTCCGTCGGCGAGAAGGTGCCGCCCGTGTTTGCCGAGGAGATGGAAGAACGCGCCTACCTGTTTCTCAAGGGTATGGATCTCAACAGTGCGGGGGCCGATGAGATTGCACGGCGGCTGGACGGTGTGGGAAGGCGCCTGGCGGAGCGGATTGTGGCCGACCGTTCGAAGAATGGACCGTTCTTCAACCTTCTGGACCTGGCACGCGTACCGGGTCTCGGCCGGCAGACCTTTGAACGCATCACAGGAATAAAGTTGCGCGAAGATATTTTCCGCAATGCAGGCGTGATCAACATGATATTGGGGCATACCCGCGATGGGTTGCCGGATGTGCGCGGCGTGGCCGCGCGCTTCGCCACCATTGAGAGTTTCGAGGGTTGCGTAGTGGCGCACCGTGAAGGCTACCTGGTGACATCAAGCTGGGAAGATGATCACAGTGAAGCGCTGGGGGCTTTCGCGCCCCAGATTTACAAGAAAATCGCCTGGTACATAAAGCAACTCGACATGGGCGGACTTGAATCTCTTACGGTCTTTATTGAGGGCCGACCACTGACGCTGGTCCGCAGCGGCGACATCTTTCTGGTTGCGATTCACAACCCGCGCCGCTTCAGTCGCCGGGACGTCCGTCTTGTCCAGGCCATCGGGGCGGAACTGGGGCGCCGCCTGGCCGCCATCAGGGGGTGAATTCTTGCGGTAGGGCTACGCTCTGCTCAAATGTCGAATTATCTGGATTCTACAGTCGGCAGGCTGTCGAGTTAGTAACAATCAGGCCGACTGCAGACACGGTTCGCGTCATCACCGCATATGGAGATTTGCGGTACACGCTGCCCGCCGGTGCCTACGCGGGAGAGCACTGTTATCGTCAGGCCTTGCGACGCAGATGGCGGCGGATTCCTACCAGCACGAGGCCGAAGGTGATCGCCAATGTGGCCGTATGAGGTTCGGGGACGGCGCCGTCCCCGGGGCCGTTGACCGTCCAGTTGAAGGATCCGACGTTGACGACATCAATGTAGCCGTTGCCCTGGGATGTGTGGGCGGCCGGAACGGATTCGTTACTCAGCCAAGCATTGTCGGCATTGAGGAGCAGGGCCGAGAAATACACCTCATAGTTGCCCGGATTGGTGCTCAGGATTCCGGTCAGACTTGCGGGGGCGTAATTGGTCATCGTCGAAATGGCGATGCTGAACTCGGCTACGCCGTTACCGTCACTGTTGGCGTAGGTGAAACTGATCCAATCAAGATCGCTCAGATCAGCGACGTCGAAGCCGTAGCACGCCATCTGGTTCCCGTCGCCCGCATCACCCGTAGCGGTGCCGCTGATGTTACCGGCGTAACCGTCCACCACGAAAGCGAAGTCGGCGTCGAAGACATATGAATTCGGTCCGGTTCCCCATCCGGGATCATTGTTCTGATCTCCGTCTTTGTTGCCTTGGAAGGCGGCCGACATTTCAGTGAAGTTACTGTTGTCGGTTACGTCGCTCAGATAACGCGCGCCCGCGTAGACGGAGGACTGGTTTTTCTCTGCATCGCTGTCCAGATAGATGACGATGGCGTTGTTGTCTACGAAGGACGAGCTGTACTTTACGCCGAAGTATAGATTTTCTCCATCGCTGTCCGCATAGAAATGAGTGAACAACCCTCCGAAGCCTGTATTTTGTACCGCTACGGAGAGGTCATATTCACCTGCACCTATAGATCCATCCACGGTCGGGTGGGTATCACTGGTGTCGACCGCGCCGTAGTCAACCACAGCACACCATCCCGCCAGCGCTCCAAGGCTGATAATAGTGAGAATCGGAAGCAATTTCTTCATCGCCGATACCCTTTCCACACATCAAGCCATCGTTTATTAAAACGTTTTACATTATTGACTTGAACGGGCTGATAGTCAAGACCTGTAATGCAGAAAAATCAGGCCGGCGGCCGGCCGGGCGGGGACTGGGGGGCCGGACGTGGATAGAGAATGATATCTTGTTGTTGGCCAGTAAGTTCCGTGGGATTATGAGCATGTGAGCAAAGCGATAAAGAGTGCAGTAGCGGGTTGGAGGCGCGGGGCCGGGCCGATTTTGCTTCTGGCGGCGGGTGCGGCGGCGGGGATGCATCCGGTGGTCAGCCGCGACTTGTGGAGGCATCTGGCTACTGGTCGCTGGATATTGCAGGCCGGTCGGATTCCGGTGATGGATCATTTCTCTTTTACGATGCAGGGACGTCCTTGGCTGGAATTCGAATGGCTTTACCAGTTGCTGTTGCAGCCGTTCTATCGTCTCGGAGGTCCGGTATTGTTGACACTGCTGCATGCCGCCGCGGGGGTGACGGCCTTGGCCTTGGCCTACCGGGTTGCCAGGCGCTATGCGGCTCCGGCGGCGGCCGGCTGGGCGTTGTTGGTTTGCGTGTTTGCTCTCGCGCCGCGGATGACGGTGCGGCCACATCTGCTCACGCTGCCGATTTCGATGCTGTTCATGGACCGGCTTTCGCGCCTTGAAAGTGAAGGACATGAGAGTGTGCCGATCGGGACGTTGCTCGGACTGGCTTTGTTGGAAACAGTATGGGCAAATTTGAGTCCTACTTTCATATTGGGGCCGATGGTTGTCGCCGCCTATTTTGCGGAGCGGATACTGCGGCGGCGTTTGGCCGGAGAGAGGTGGCTGGCCGGCGTGGTGCGCTGCCGGGGACTGATGTTTCTGGGATTGCTCACTTTGGGGGCGACGCTGGTGAATCCGTTCGGCGTGCGCATATATGGAACGTTGCTGGCACATTGGAACGATCCGGCGCGTGCGTTCATCGTGGAATGGGAGTCGCCGTTCTCGGGCACTTTCGGGTTGCCGCACATCAGGTGGCTGATAACGGGTGTGCTGATTGTAAGCGCGGCTGGATTTGCGGCGGCACGGCGCAGGATTCCGGTAGCCGTGATGCTGCTCATGATCTGGAGTGCTGCGGCGACTTGGCGCTCGGTGCGCTTTCTTGACCAGCTGGCGACTTTCGGGATGCCCTTCCTTGCATTTTCGCTGGGGGAAACGGCGGATGTGATCGGTGGGGTTGTGGCGCGCGGGCCGGGGCGCGTGCTGAAGGCGGTATGGAAGGGTTATGGGATTGCGGCGCTGGGAGTACTGTGGCTGCTGTTGAGCAACCGTTATTACGGGTGGTTGGGCAGCGGCATGAGCATAGGGTTGGGGGTCAAGCGGGACGTCTTTCCATGTTACGCGGTGAAGGTCATGAAACACCCGGACTTCCCCGGCAGAACTTTCAACTTCTATGGTGACGGGGGGTATCTCGAGTGGGCCTTGCCGGAGCGCCGCGTATTCATGGACGGGCGGAGCACACTTTTCAGTCCGGAGCCGTTCCGTTCGTATCGGGCGGCCCTGGCGCTGAAGCCGCATGCCTGGGATAGACTTGTGGCGCGTTATGGCCTGGATGCGGCCCTTGTGAACACGGTTTTCGCTGACGGGATTCGTTTTGCGGCACAGTTGAATCGGCGGGCCGACTGGCGGCTGGTATATTTCGATGGCACGTCGGCAGTGTTCATCCGAAAGGGCCGGCAGACGCCGGATCTTTCACGTTGGTTGGCGGCGAAGGCGCCGGAAGGAATGCACCTGATAGACGCGGCGCTGGAGGAATGCCGCCGGGGGAGCCGGCGTCCGCGCCTGCCGGGTGGGCTGGCGCCGATTTCATGGCGGCTGTTGGGGACGGCGGGATTCTACATGGAGTGCGGGGATTACAGGCGTGCGGCGGAGATATACAGGGTCCTTGCCGAGACCTACCGCCACCGAGCATTTCTGTGGAGGAATCTTTCGATTTGCCTGGCATCTTCTGGCAGGCCCGAAGAAGCGCGTAAGGCGTTGCAGGAGGGCTATGCTTACAACCCGCGCGACAAGGAACTCAGGCGTTGTCGCCGTCTACTGGAGGAAAAGACACCTGCCGGGGTGACGCGAGCCGACGGTCCGGCGGGAGAGTGAGCAAGAAGTATGCGTGTCGGCGGAGTGTACTGCCGGTGAATATTCCGGATGCAAGCCGCCGTATTGTTGACCGACATCTGGAATGGTGCCGGGTGCGGCCGGGTGGCGCATCAGTCCTCCGGGCGGGGTGCGGGAGCAGTGGGGGTGTGGGAGGAATCGCGGCCGGCGGGCGCATCCGCAAAGAATGGCGCCAGACGGTCGAGTGGAGGAGATGAGAGTGCCTTGCGGACTTCTTCGGGGGGGCGCAGTTCTGTGAACTTCCGGAACCAACTTTTCGCCTGTTCGAGATCTTCGCGTTGCAATGCCAGGCGGGCCAGGTAGGCATAGGCCTGTGCCGGCGGGCGGGGCAGGCGGACGGCCCGGGCGAAAGCGCTTTCGGCGTCTTCCAGCCGTGCATCTTCATAGAGGACGAGACCGCGGGTGAACCAGGCGGTGGGGTCTCTGGGCGCTGCTGCCGTCCATTTGGCGGTTACACGCAGGCATTCGGACGTTTTTCCCATGCGGTGTGCGAGGCGGGCGGTCTCGGCGAGGAGGAATGGGTTGTCCGGCTTTTCCTGAAGACGTTGCTTGAGGAATGTCAGGGCGAAATCGGCGGCATGGATGTTCTCCATGGCGGCGACGTAGTTGTGGATGAATATGTTTCGACCGGCGCGAGCGTGTTGTGCGGCGTATAGGTTGAGAGCTGCGGCCATGGTCCACTCCCGCGAAACGTAATAGAGTGTTCCAAGCCGGAAAAGAACGTCGGGGTCGGAGGGGAAGCGGGATGCCAGTGAACGCAGGCGGAGTTCCACGGCGGTGAAGCTGCCGTGGCGGCCCTGTTCGACAGCTTGACGCATCAGGCGCGAGATTTTTTCCAGTTCGACGCGCGCATCATTGGCAGGAAATTCGTCACGCCAGCGCGGCTGGAGTGAAGAGATCAGTTCTTTTTTCCGAGAGGCGAAGAATTCGTTGGTCGGATATATTTCGGCGGCGAAGTTGGCCGTTATGCAGGCCATGAGGGCGTCGTTGCCGTGCTGGTAGATCCCGAGGAGTTCTGAAAGGGTGTTTTGGTCGAGCGGATCCCGGCGCAGTGCCAAGCGGCTATTGCCTTCGGCGCGGATCAGAGACAGGGTTTCATTCGTGGCCGGCGCCGGACTTGCAATTCCGGAAGAATAGGTTGAGGCGGGAGGCGGGTTTGTTTCGGCGCCGGCGCTCGCGGGGTTATGCGCGAGCATGAGCAGTATGGCTGGGAGTGGGATGCCCCAAGTGAAGCGGACAGGACCCGATCGCAGAAGGCGGTGTTTCGACATATCTAACCTCACAGCAAATCGAATGACCGAGCATAACAGGTGCTGTATGGGGAGGCAAGCGGAGGGCGAAGGTGCGCGCGGGGGCGGATGAGTACGAGCAGCGGCATCGCGCATGAATGGCTTGACCCACTGTGTTTTCGGGCTAGGCTGGTGGCATGATGCCGGAGAAAAACGAAAATTCCGTTTCATCGGCTGCGGTTGCCTTGACGATCGCAGGTTCGGATAGCGGCGGAGGGGCCGGGATCCAGGCGGACCTGCAGACCTTTGCAGCTTTGGATGTTTTCGGTACTTCGGCATTGAGTTGTGCGACGGCACAAAATCCATCGGGCGTATACGGCATCGAGGAGTTTCCCCCCGAATTCGTGGTTCGGCAGATCAAGGCGGTGTGCGATGCTTTTCCGGTCGGGGCTGCCAAGACGGGGATGCTCTATTCAGCCGGAATAATTCGGAGCGTAGCGGGTGAAGACGTGCGCGAAGGAATTCCGATTTTGGTGGTGGACCCCGTGATGGTGGCGACGTCGGGGGCGCGGCTTCTCAAGGCGGATGCCGAAGAAGCGCTTTGCAACGAGTTGTTGCCACAGGCCCGGGTGGTGACCCCGAATCTGCATGAGGCCGAGATTTTGGCGGGTCATGCGATCTCATCCGGCGACGACATGATGGCCGCAGCCCGCGAGATCGGCCGGCGCTATGACGTGGCCTGTGTGGTGAAAGGCGGACACCTCCCGGGTGGTGAGGTTGTGGATGCGCTGTTCGATGAGGGGGAAGAGCGGATGTTTGTTGCTGCGCGGGTGGAGGGTGTTGAGACGCATGGGTCGGGTTGCGCGTTTTCGGCGGCGCTGACGGCTCTGTTGGCGCGTGGCCTGTTATTGGATGAATCCGTACGTCTTGCCAAGGATTTCGTACATGCGGCGTTGGAGAAGGCTGTTACGGTGGGCAGGCACCAGGCTTTGAATCTGCGGGCGGGCGGCGAACGGGTGCGTGCGGAACTGATAGCGGGGGAAGTTTAGACGGGGGTTGGGTATGTGGGGGGGGAGGTCCTCGGTGAAATATGAGTTTTTCATCCGACGGCCGCTGGTGGGATTGGCGGCGGCTTATGCCGTGGGGACCTCTTGCGGGCTTTTTTCACCGGAAAGGATCCTGGCGTTCGTTCTCGTGGGGATGGCGTCCGGTGTGGGAGCGATTTTGCTATACCGCAGGATGGGCGGGTTGATTTTTGTCTACGCCGCGGTGGCCTGTGCCGCAGGAGCGGCGGCGGCGGCGAATGCCGGAGTGGTCTCCCCGCTGGACCTGGGGCGACGTGTGAGTGCCGGACGGGAATATGTGCGTTTGACGGGGGTTGTCGGCGGTGACCCCGTACAGGCCGGCAGGCGGGCGGAGAATGGCGGAGTATGGCGCTTTCCTTTCCGGGTGGACGGTTTCGACCGGGATGGGAGTCTCATGAGAGCCGCAGGAGTTGTGCGGGTATATCTGCGGCAAGACGAGGAAGGGGGAAGGCCGCGATATGGGGATCGAATGGAATTGAGCGGGGTATTGACGGCCGGCGAAGGAGCAGCGCCGCTGCGGCGATACACCATGAGGGTGGGGCGGGGGCAGTACCGTCGCCTGGCGGGTGGGCATGGCAATTTCTTGGTGGAGGCCTGCCTGCGCGGCCGCAGGCATTGCGCGGAGATACTCGGCATGGGGATTGAGGGTGAAGGGGTGGAGGCGGGGCTCCTGCGGGCGCTGTTGCTGGGGTATCGCGATGCCCTGCCGGAACGTGTGCGGCGGGACTTTGCGCTGACGGGGACATTGCACATTTTCGCCATTTCGGGATTGCACGTGGGGATGATTGCGGCTTTGGCGGTGGGCATGCTGCGGGCGTTCGGCTTATCGCGGCGCTGGTGGATTGCCGGTCTTGCTCCGATCCTTTTGGTTTATACGCTGGCGACCGGGATGAAGGCCAGTGCCGTACGGGCATGCATAATGGCCTTGTTGTTCTTTTCGGCGCCGCTGTTCGGGCGGCGCCCGGATGGTCCCTCGGCGTTGGCGGCGGCGGCGTTGTTGATCCTGTTGTTTGCGCCGCGTCAGATTCTGGAGCCCGGGTTTCAGATGTCATTTGCCGTGGTGGCGGGGATCATGCTGTTCTTGCCGTGGGCGGGTCGAGTCGGTTCTCTGGTGCCCGTTGAGGAGCCGTGGTCGGCCGGCGGTTCCGGGGTGGCGCGCAGGGCACTGTATCGAGCGGCGGCGGGGGTTGTCGGGCTGGGGTGTATATCTCTTGCGGCGTGGCTGTTTTCAGCTCCGCTGACGGCGTACTATTTCAATACATTTTCACCGGCGGCCGCCGTGGGAAACATTCTTGTGGTCCCGGGGGCTTTTCTTGTGGTGTTCACCGGATGCTTGGCGCTGGTGGCGGGTTTTGCGGTTCCTCCGCTGGCGGGGGTGTTCAACAACGCCAATGTGGTTTTCGCGGGATTACTGCTCAAGGTCGTGGAATTGCTGGGGAAGGTGCCGTGGGGCCACATGTACGTGCGCGCGCCGCCGGTGTGGTTCCTGCTTGTCTGGTACGGCAGCATTCTGGCGATCGTCACTGGGAAGAGACGCATGCGGCGGGCCGCCGTGACGGGCCTGGCGGCGTCTGCGGTTGTTTTGTCGCTGATCGGGACGAGGGGTACGGCGAGCGTAACTGTTTTCGACGGCGGTGACACGCTGCCGGTCCTGATTGATCTGCCGGGAACGGCGGACGTGCTGGTGGACAGCGGCAGGGGACCGAGCACCCGCAGGATACTCAGAGAATTACACCGGAGGGGATGCAACCGGCTGCGGGTGTTTGTGGTCAGCCGGCCGATCTCGGCCTGTATGGGGGGTGCGGTCGAGTTGCTGCAACGAATGAAGGTTGATGAAATCTGGTATGCGGCGTCTGCGGTCTCTTCGCGAACATTTGACCTTTTCCTGGCGGAAGCACGGCGGCGAGACGTTAAGGTGCGGTATGCTCACAGCGGGATGCAGGGGCAATGGCCGGGAGGGGTGTGGTGGGAGATACTGGCACCGCGCAAGGGTGTCATTTCGCGGAGAGCGGGTGCGGCGGCGCTCGTACTGCGATTGGAACGTGGTGGGGTTGCCGTCATGCTGGCGGGTGCGGCGCCTCCGCGATTGGTGCAGGGCCTGTCCGCGATGGGAAAAATCAGCGGCCGTCGTGAAGTGGTGCTTGTTCGTTACATGAACGAATCGCCGGGGCCACGGGAGGCGGCGTTCCTGCGGGCCTATCGTCCTTTCCTGATTGTGAACGGCGGGATCGGCTACCCGCGGCGCTGGTTGCAGGCGGCCGGACTGCGCTATGGATGGTGGGAATCCTATCGGCAGGGCCGGCCGGATGGAAATTGTATTGTCGAGGTGCGCGGGGATGATGTGGTCGAACTGGTTTTTCCCCGTGGGGGCGGGCGGTTTACCTGCCGGCTGCGCTGAGGTCCGACACGAGCTTTTGGAAGTCCGGATGTTTGCGGATCGGATCGAATGATCCGGCCGAGAGCCAGGCGAGTGCCTTGCGCGGGTCGATAAGCGTGGCGCCATGCCGGAGCGTGGCGATGGCTTCCTGATCATGTCCGGTATGTGCCAATGCCTGGGCCAGCCGGAAGTAAGCCGGGGCCAGGCTGGGTACGCTGTCGCAGACGCGTTTGAGCCAGACCACCGCCTGGTCCCACTTGCCGATGTCCATCAGGATGGAAGCATAGGTTTGGGCTGCCTTGATATCTCCGGGTTTGACCTGAAGGTAGCGGCTTAGATAGACGGCGGCCTGAGCCTTGTCATTGCGGCGGATGTAAAGGGTGGCCAGGTTCAGGATCGCGGGGTCATAGTCCGGTTTCAATGCAAGGGCACGCTTGAGATACTGTTCGGCGCGGAGATAGTCCTTGAGGGCCAGGTACGCCACCCCGAGATTATTGGCGACGCCCGCCGAGGCGGCGTTTTCGCGGGAAGCCTTCTCAAACGCCACGGCCGCCGAAGAATAATCCTGCAGGCGCAGGTATATGAGACCCAAATAGCGCTGCACGCCCTGCAGGTCGGGGAATATTTTCAAAACGTTGCTGAAATATCTGAGGGCGTCCTCCATGCGATCGTCGCGATAGGCTTTCTCGGCCGTCACCAGATAGTAAGCAGCCTGCTTCAGCCAGCGTGTATCGAAAGGGGCGCTGGCTTCCGCGGGTGGCTCAAGGGCGGGTTGGTTGCCGAGTTCGTCTATGAGGAGCGAGGCCTCGGGTGTGATCTGGATGCGGGAGACACGGCTGACGTTGAGGATGTTTTCTTTAGGAGAGGCCGCTGGTCGCGACGGCGGAGGATTGATTTCGTGAGGACGGGAACTGATGATCGAAAGTACGCCGATGGCCGCCAGCACGATGAACAGCAGGGATGTCAGCATGATCGTGCGCCGGCGCCAGGCGCGTGCCTGTTTCGCCAGGTCGAAATATATCGAGCGCTGTCCGCGCCGGACGAATCCCTGGGGTTGCTCATGCGGCCAGCGGGTTTCGTAGATGTCCTTGGATCTTTCTTTCGGCATGATCAATTGTCCTAATTAGGTAACCAGTACGAACTTTTCACGAACAAAATTGAGAAATGTTATTCAGACGAGAGCATGCGGGCGGGCCACGTCTCGGCTGCCGGACGATGCGGGACGGGGTTGAGCAGGAACACAACCGATGCCCTACAGCTGCGGCGGAACTTACCGCGACGCTCTCCTGATCAATAAGCATACACCTTCCTGCGCTTTACTGTTGAATCGGGGTTGAAACTGAGGAAATCGGTCGGGTTTCGTCGGGCACCCGCGCAGCGGCTTTCTCTTCCGAGCGGGCGATGAGGCGCCGGGCTCTTTCTGCGAGGTCCTTTTCGAAATCGGCGCCGAGGTCGGTCAGGCGTATCTCCTTGAAGGCCGGCTGTTGGTAAATCTGATAGACGGCCGCCGGTGATGAGAGGGGCTCGGCCTTTTCGAGGTAATTTATGGCGTCCTCCACGTGCCCCATAAGAGCGGCCGCCGCGGCGGCATCGAAGTAGAGCGCGGGCCATTCCGGAGCCTGGGAGATAGCCTTGCGCAGGGTCTCGAAAGCTTCGCGGTAATGGTTGCGGCGGGCCTGGATGTAGGCCAACTCCTTGAGCGCGCGGGGATCGTCGGTCTTGATGTGCAGGAATTCCCGAAGGGAATCTTCGGCGGAATCAAGATCGCCCTCGGCCAGGTGGCAGAGGGCGAGATTGAAGTGGCAGTCGGGGAAGCGGCTGTCCATATCCCGCGCCGCTGTAAAGAAGTCGCGGGCCTTTCTCAGCCGGTTTTGGAAGAGATAGGCCACGCCGAGATCGTTTAGAATGCTGGGGTCGTTGGGGTTGTTTTCGGCGGCGCGTTCCAGGGCGCGTTGCGCCCGCCGGTAATCGCCCAGACGCAGGTACACTCTGCCGAGACTGGTCCACACGCTGGTCAGATACGGCCAGACACGCAGGGCGTCGCGGTAGCGTTCAGCCGCCTTGGCATATTCGCCGGCATCGTCGAGGACTTTCCCGCGGCGTGCCAGGAAGACGGCCTTGCGCATTGCTTCGGTGTCGAGCTGAGGGGACTGGGGGACCGCCGCATCCCCATCCTTGGAGTCCTCTGCATCCGTGGGCATGGTGCGAGCGGGCGGCTCGGCCGGTGCCGCGGGGCCGGCGGCTTCGGCGGGTGGTGAATGGTCCTGTTTGATTTGCCACGTCTTACGGGCGATATAGAGTGCGAGGACAAAGAGTACCAACATGCAACCGGCGACGATCGAAAACGTGCGCACGTTGGAAATGAAAATCTGGTGGGCAAGGGTCCTCCTGACCATCTGCCAGCGTTTTTGATCGGCGGGTTTTTTGGCCTCGTCCGTTCTCTGGCGCTCCGGTGGTTCGAGGTGGTAGAGTTGAGCGGCCGGCGGGGTATGTGGTCCGCCGGTTGGTGCGGGTCGCTCTGGATTCTGTTTCTGCATGCCGAACCGATAGGGTTTGTTCTATCGGCCAACAATCTATTACAGTCGCGGTCAGGTAGCAAGCCAGTGTCGGTCGGGGCACGTCTTGGGCGCGGCAAAGGTGGGTTGCATTGGTGTTCACATGTAGTCTAGACTGGATTTGAAGTGGATCTGTTTTCCGCCGTGCACTCGCTGCGGCGTCAGGCGGCGCGTAACGGGAGAGGTGATTGAATTGATCATTTTTCCATGCGGAGGTGTCGAAGCATGGCAGAATGATGGTGGAGGGGGGCGGAAGCGATGATGACTATGGACAACACGAGAGGCGCACGATGAGATCCAGGTTGACACGGCGCGGATTGGGCTGGCTGGTGCTGGTCCTGGTCTTGGGTATGAATTTGATGGTGGGGTTCCGCCTGTATTCGAAAGAGGCCACTCCGCCTGAGCGCGAATCGCCCTACGACACCATGGCCTTGTTCACCAAGGTTCTCGAGCAGGTCAGGGAGAACTATGTCGACGCTGAGAAAACCGACTACAAGGACCTGATTTACGGGGCGTTGCGCGGGATGCTTTCTTCCTTGGATCCGCACAGCCAGTTCATGGATCCGGAAGTCTTCAAGGAGATGAAAGACGATACGGCCGGCCAGTTTGGCGGGTTGGGCATCGTAATCAGCCTGCGCGACGGCGTGTTGACGATAGTGGCGCCGATGGAAGACACGCCCGGGTTCCGGGCGGGACTTATGGCGGGTGACAAGATCATTGAGATTGACGGGGAGAGCACTGAAGGTCTTTCCCTGCACCAGGCGGTGAAGCGTCTGCGCGGCAAACCCGGGACCAAGGTGACCATCAAGATTCTGCGGCCGAAGACGCAGGAAGTGCGCACTGTGGAAATCGTGAGGGCGGAAATAAAGGTTCCGAGCGTCAAGGACGCCGATATTCTGGAAGACGGGATCGGATACCTGCGGATAACACAGTTCAACGAACCCACGGCGCGGGCCTTGCAGAAGGCGGTGGACGGTCTGCTGGAGAAGGGGATGCGGGCGCTGATAGTGGATTTGCGCAATAACCCTGGAGGGCTATTGAGCGCCGCAGTGGATGTAAGCCAGAAGTTTCTGCCGCGCGGCAGCGTGATAGTTTCCATCAAGGGACGCAAGGCGCGCCAGCAGCAGACATTCCGGGCCAGGGGGCGCAGGCATTACGTGGACTTTCCGATGGCGGTGTTGATCAACGGCGGGAGTGCCAGTGCCTCTGAAATTTTCAGCGGGGCGATGCAGGACCACCGGCGGGCCATCATCATCGGTGAGAAGAGTTTCGGGAAGGGATCCGTGCAGAGCGTGTTGCCAGAGGAGGACGGTTCGGCGATTCGGTTGACGACGGCCTACTACTACACGCCGGACCACCGTCTGATTCAGGACAAAGGCATCATACCGGACATTGTGGTTCCCATGTCGGCGGAGGATTGGCGCAAGGTTTTGATCAAACGGTCGCGGCCGAAGAACGCACCGCCCGAGGAGGGCGAAGAAGATCTCGAAGAGGTCGCCGACGTGCAGCTGGAGCGCGCGGTAGACGTGCTCAAGGGCGTGATAATCTTCGAGAAACACGCCGGGTCGGTGAAGGGCACGACCTTCAAGTCGGCGGCCGGGGGATGATCGTTTTCGGGATCGAGACTTCCTGTGACGAGACGGCGGCGGCGGTTGTCGTCGGTGGACGGGACGTGCTTTCCAACATCGTTTATTCTCAAGTGGCCCGGCATCAGCCTTACGGCGGCGTGGTTCCCGAAGTCGCCTCACGGTGTCATCTTGAAGTGTTGCCCCCGATTTGTGAGCAGGCGCTCACTGAAGGCGGGCTGGACTGGAGCCGGATTGAGACGGTGGCGGTTACGCGCGGGCCGGGGCTGGCGAGTTCACTTCTCGTAGGTGTTACGGCGGCGAAGGCATTGAGTTTGCGGCTCGGCGTTCCCCTGCTGACGGTAAGTCACCTTGATGCGCACATTTACGCCCTGTTCCTGGGGGAGGATGCGCCCGATGCCGCGGCGGTGTGTCCCCTGGTGGCTTTGCTGGTTTCGGGAGGGCATACGCGGCTGATCCGAATGGATGCGCCCGGACGGATGGTGGTGATCGGGGGCACCTTGGATGACGCAGCCGGTGAGGCCTTGGACAAGGGTGCGGCCCTGTTGGGGTTGGGATATCCCGGCGGGCCGGAGATCGAGAAGGCGGCCCGCGGCGGCGACCCGGAGTATGTTCGTTTTCCCCGGGCTTATCCGGAAGGGCGGACGGGGGCGGGAGGCCGTGACGGGGGGCCGGCGCTGGGGTTCAGTTTCAGTGGGGTAAAGACGGCCCTGCGGTATTATTTGGCCGATCATCCGGGTGTTCTGGGGCAACACCTGGCGGATGTGGCCGCTTCCTATCAGGCAGCGGTTTTCGATGTGCTGGCCGAACGCCTGAAGACTGCGGTTGTAGCGGAATCGGCCCGCTATGCGGCATGTGTGGGCGGCGTCATTCGCAATGAGACTTTGCGGGCGATGTTACGTGGTGCGGCGCATGAGGCCGGGGCGCAGTTGCTGCTGGCGGACCCGGCCTATTGCACTGACAACGCCGCCATGGTGGCAGGTTTGGCTGGTTCGGGGTGGCCATGTGTGCGCGCGGCGCGATTGGACGAAGGTATCGTGCCGACCGGAAAGGGGCTTTGACCGCCATACATGGCGTGCACATGAGTGGGATTCTTGACGCCGAAGGCCGAAGGTGGTACCTGTAATTCTGTTGTTGTGGGAAAGGGTTGTGATTCAGGGACAGTCGAGGGGTTGAAATGGACGAAAGAGATTTGCCGGAGGGTTTTTTGAATCTTTGTCGGATTTGGGGGATTGAGGAAGAGGGGAGGGAGGTTGAATCGGTGCCTGCCGACGTCGTTCATGATATTTACGCGGTTCCTGAACGGAACGAGCGTATTCCCGGAAGACGCAGGCGGATGAAGAGAATGTCCGGAAGAAAGCCCGATTGAATCTTGTGGCCGGCGGCTGGAGAATTTTTCCACCGCGGGTTGCTGGTTTTGGTTCTTGGTTTTTCCCGAATTCGAGGAGTACATTCCTTGAGCGGCCGCCGCGTATTCAGGCGATCTTGGAGGAATGTAGTGCTACGTTCGGCGGATAATGGATGCCCGGGAGGCGGCAGGTGTACAGGTTGCTTTTCTTGACGGGTCCCTTTCAGGGACGGCGCTTGATCGTGCGTCAGGGTACGGTTCTGATCGGGCGGGACCGCGCTTGTCACATTCATCTCGATGACGAGGGCGTGGATTGGAAGCACCTTTCCATTGATGAGGACAGCGCCGGACGCGTGCGCATTCAGCGCCTGAGCAGCAGCGGCCGCCTGACCGTCAACGGGATGGATGTCGACGAAGCGGAACTTGCGGACGGCGATGAAATCGAGGTGGGCGGGGTTCGGATCAGGTTTCACCGTGTCAAGGAAGGGGGCGGCGACCAGGCGCGCCGGATCGGACACGTCCAGGGCATTACGTTCGGTCTCGTGGCGTTGGTAGTCCTTCTGGAGATTGTGTTCCTGGTGGTCCTTTCGTTTTGGCGGGCCGATCGCGGTGTCGCGAGCTTTGCCGATTCGGGAGAGGCGTCGGCACAAGGCACATCGGCGGTTGTGACAGCCTCTGCGGTGGAAGCGGCGGCCGTCGGTGGTACGGCTGAGGGAGCCCAAGCCGCGGGCGCGACGGGAGCTGTTGCGGGCACGGGCCAACCTGCGTCGGTAGCGACAGTGACCGTGGCCGCTGTTGAAGAGGAAACCGGGATACAGGCGGCCGGTGGTGCTTCGAGTAACTTGACGGTGGGGAAAGATTCCGGCGAGGCGGGCGCATCCGGTGCAACAGAAACTCCCTCGGCGGGAGCAGGAGTGCGGCCCGCGGTGGGACAGGAGGGGGCTGGGCCGGAAAAGGCCGGCGTGGCGGCGGGAGGGGTGACCACCCGGACCGAGAAAGTCACCACGGCGGCGGCCGGCGTTGCCGGTGCTTCCGCCGGAAAACGACTTGAGGAGCCCGACTTCACCGGTGGCGGTGACAATCCGTTGTACGATCTGGCGGCTGACATGCTGGAAGAGGCACGTCTCGAGATACAGCGCCACACCTTTCCGCAGGCGGACGATGAGCTCGAAAGGATCCAGCTTATCGTCCCTGATTTTTTCCCGGCCTACGTAGAGCGCGCGCGGCTTTTCGAAAGCCGCGGGATGCTCGACGAAGCCGGAGAACAGTGGGCGGGGATCATCAAGAGGGCGCCGGTGGGGCCGTGGCAGAAATTTGCCGCGGCGGAGCGTCAACGGGTGGCGCATGAGCAGGCGTTGCGGCGTTCGGTCAGGAGGAGGAAGGCGCCTTCCGGGGGAGAGCGCTTGCCGCGGAGGATTCGGATCGAGGACGTACGGATGGAGAGGGTCGGGCCTTCGGGTTCCGAGTTTGATGATATGCGTGTGGTGAACTTCGTATTGCGGCGGCGTTCGGGCAGGGCTTCGATCCGGGCGGAAGATGTCAGGGTGCTGGTTGATTTTTTCGACCGCGTCGAATCGAACGGGGAGATTGCGGCGACGACGGGGTTGGTTCCGGCGAGGGAGTTGAAAATGAAGGGCAAATGGGGTGTCGGGCGCCGCCGCGCGTTGAGTGCGGCCTGGATGGTTCCGCATGGTCTCAGGCAGAAGGAAAAGGCGGAGACGGGACGCGAACGGGAATATTATGGATATGTGATCAGTGTTTTCTACGACGGCATTCTCCAGGATCGTTACGCCGAGCCGGCGGACTTGTTGAAAGCGGCGGTCGTGGATGTGCCGGACAGTGACAGCGCCGTGCCGTTGCAGTGATGTCTTCAGCCGGTTCGCCCGACCTTGTGGAAGGAACAGCGTCCGATAGTCTTTTTCCCTTCGAAAAGCAGTTCGAAGTTTGTTTTTTCATCATCGGCGGGTAGGTACGGGGTGATTTCCTCGAAGCGCGGATCATTACCGACGAGTTCCCGGACGGCTTCGAGGTAGGGGATATGGTCCGTAGCGAAGTGGAAAGCGCAACCCGTTCGAAGCGTCCGGTGGAGTGCATCGATAAAGCGGGCGTCGAAGAGGCGGTGACGCTGATGACGTTTCTTGGGCCATGGATCCGGGAAGAAGGCATAGTAAGCGGTAACTGATTCGGCCGGTATGAGATAGCTCACGGTATAGTAAGCTTCGGCCCGCAGGAGGCGGATATTGTCGAGCCGGCGCCGGCGGGCGCGCCGATCGACCTTACGCAAACGGCGCAGCATGCGTTCGATGCCGAGGAAGTTTGTTTCCGGGTGGGCGGCGGCGTGGGCCAGCAGAAAGCGTCCCTTGCCGCAGCCGATATCGACTTCGAGCGGAGCCCGGCGGCCGAAGATACGGTCCAGCGGCAGCGGATTGAGCCAGTCGTCCGGCAGAATACGCAGGCTGGTCGGGAGTGGAACCGGGTCTTTCATCGGCGGGTCAGCAACGCCCCAGAAGGCGCTGGAAAAATCCCGGGCGCGCGGAACGGTCCATGTATTTTTCGATACACTCCAGCGCGTAGAGTTTGAAGTGGGCCGGCCCCTTGGAGATGCGGTAATGACGGGCGGCGGAAAAGAGGCCTTGGCGCCCGGCCTCGATGAGGCTGTTGACTTTGGATGTGGCTGCATCACCCGCGCGCTTGCGAGCCAAGCGGGTGATGAGCGGCATGTATTCCTGGAGGAGTGCCTCGCGGGCCTGGAAGTCGCCTTGGCGCACGGCGCTCAGCAGGCGTTCGAACGTCCGTACGTTCACGCTTTCCTCGTCTTCGCGGCGCAGTTCGTCGAGTTTGAGAGATATTTTCACGACGTCGTATCCTCGGTGGAGGATAATAGCAGAAAACGTCGGGCGTAGCAACCGGGTGTGCGCAACTTGACGGGTTGTCGCCGGGGATGGCAACATGCCGTAAGAAAGAGGCGGCTGAAGGTCAACGATTTGGATTATTTGCCGTGAGCCAGACACGACTCGAACGGGCGGAAACCTATTTGCTGGGCGTCATTGAAGGACGTCAGCGCGGGAGAGTAGCCGCATTGTTGCGGTGGCTGCTCAAGCAACTCTCGCACCTGTATGCGACGGCGGTTCAGATCAGGCTGTGGCTGTATACCCACGGCATCCTGCGGCATCACACGCTTGGGTGCCAGGTCGTCAGCGTGGGGAATCTTACTGTAGGAGGGACGGGCAAGACGCCCATCGTCGAGATCTTCGCGCGGGCCCTTCAGGAGAGCGGGCGCAAGGTGGCGATTCTCAGCCGCGGTTACAAGAGCGTCAAGCCGCCCTTGTGGGAGCGCCTGGTGCAGAAGATCACGTTCCGCGACCGGCGGCGCGAGCCGCTGGTGGTATCTGACGGACGGCGGCTTTTGCTGGATTCGGCGGCGGCCGGCGACGAGGCTTACATGCTGGCGGCCAATCTGCCGAAGGTTGCGGTTCTGGTGGACAAGAACCGGGTCAAGGCGGGGCAGCATGCGATCAAGAAATTGGGTTGTGACACGCTGATACTGGATGACGGTTTCCAGTACCTGGCATTGAAGCACCGGCTGGATATCGTTCTGGTGGACCGCACCAATCCTTTCGGCAACCGCCATGTTCTGCCGCGCGGAATATTGCGGGAGCCGGTACGGAACATCCGGCGGGCCGGGTTCATTTTCATTACCAAGTCCGACGGAGACGGGGCCGAGGAATTGCGCCGCGAGCTGCGGCGCTGGAACACATCGGCTGAGGTATCCGAATGCCGGCATCATCCCCGCTACCTGCAGAACGTGTATACGGCCGAACGGGAGGGGCTGGAATACCTGCAGGGGCGCAAGGTTGCGGCACTTTCGGGCATAGCCGCGCCTTGGGGTTTCGAAGAGGAACTCGAACGGCTCGGGGCCGAGGTGGTGTACCGGGAGCGCTATGCCGACCATCACCGTTATGCCGAGCAGGAAATCATCGACGTGATCAACCGCGGCATGCAGGCCGGCGCCGAGGCGGTGATCACCACTGAAAAGGATGCCGTCCGCATTCCGCGTGTGGCGCGGCGCGACATACCGCTTTTCTTCCTGCGCGTCGAAATTCAGTTGCTGAGTGGGGAGGAAGATTTCAATGACTGTATTGCGCGGATATGTTTCCGCTGATACGGGCTGACTGCCCGGAGGTGTTGCCGTGGATGAAGTGCTGGTCTGCGGGCTGAATTGGGTCGGTGACGGTATCATGAGCATGCCGGCATTGCAGGCCTTCCGCAGAATGAATCCCACAACGAGGGTGATCATGCTGGTGAAACCGAAGGTGGCGGCACTGTGGCGGCTGCACGCGGTTCCGGATCGGCTCATCGAGTTGCGGGCCGGCATGCGGGGGACTGTCAGGGCGGCGCGGGCGGTCGGGGATTCGCAGGTGCGGCGGGCCTACGTCTTGCCGCATTCGTTTCGTTCCGCGTTAGTTCCATATCTGGCACGGGTACCCGAGCGGATCGGGTTTCCGGGACACGGGCGCGACTGGATGCTGACGGAGGTGCGGCGGCAGGTTGCGGATGCTGCCCGCCGCCATCAGGCCTGGGAATACATGGGCCTGTTGGCACCGGAATCCGCGGCGTCCGGCGGGCTGGAGTATCCCGCGCTGGAGATCGGCGGTGCAATACGCCGGCGGGCCGAGGCTTTGTTGGAGGGACTGGACGAGCCGCGGGTGGGCCTGGTTCCGGGAGCCGGGCGGGGTCCTTCAAAGCGTTGGCCGGCGGAACATTTCATTGAGCTCGGGCGCCTTCTGCGGGCCGGCATGGGGGCCGGCATCGCCGTACTGGGCGCGCCGGGCGAGGAAAGACTGTGTCGGCAAGTGGCGCAAGGCATCGGCCGGGGGGCGCGCAGTCTTGCCGGGCGGGGCGGGCTGGACCTTTTTGCGGCGCTGTTGCAATCTTGTCGGGCGGCGGTGGCCAACGACAGCGGCGGCGCGCACGTGGCTGCGGCGGTAGGCACACCGGTGGTAGTGATTTTCGGAGTGACCGATCCGGAGGTGACCGGGCCGCTGGGCCGGGTGGTTGAGGTGGTGCGGACGCCGGGAGGAGTCGGCCGTGATGTGCCCCGGGATTCCCTGGAGGCGCGGCGGCGTCTCGCCCTGATTCAGCCGGAGACGGTCTACCGCCGCTTGGAACGTGTGATCGAGCGGACAGGGGTGCATTGACCGATGGGAACAAGACCGAAAATTTCTGCATGTGTGACTGCGGGAAACGAGGAGCGCAATATCAGGCGTTGCCTGGAAAGCCTGACATGGTGCGACGAAATCGTAGTGGTTGACAGTTTCAGCAGCGACCGGACCGTGGAAATATCGCGGGAGTACACCGATCGGGTCTACCAGCATGAATGGCTCGGGTATATCGGCCAGAAGAATCTCATCCGGGAAATGGCGCGTTATTGCTGGATCCTTTTCGTGGATGCCGACGAAGAGGTCAGCGATGAACTGCGGGAAGAGATATTGCAGGAGTTCGAGCGCGGCACGGGTCCTTTCGTGGGCTACCAGTTTCCGCGCCGCGTGTTCTATCTCGGCAAGTGGATTTATCACGGTGACTGGTATCCTGATATCAAGTTGCGCCTTTTTTTGAAAGAGAGGGGGCGCAGCGCGGGGCGCGAGCCGCACGACCACGTCGTCGTGGACGGCCCGGTAAAGACGCTTCACGGACACCTGAATCACTATACTTATGAGAGTATTGAAGAGCACCTGAGGACATTGAACAGATTCACCACGATAACCGCCCAAGAAAAACATGCCTCTGGGATTCCATTCCGCTGGCGTGATTTTTTCGTGCGGCCGCCTTGGCGTTTTTTCAAGGGCTATTTCCTGAAACTCGGTTTCCTGGACGGATTCCGGGGTTTGCTGATTTCCGGGATCAGTGCCTTCGGCGTGGCGATGAAATACGCCAAGATTTGGGAGATCGAATACAACCGCGGGCGGAGCAAGCCGGACTCCGGTGGGGGGGGGCGGTGAAGATCGCCTTTATCAAGCAAAAGTTCGTTCCCTTCGGCGGCGGCGAGGGTGTCCTGGCGTGCCTGATGCACGCCTGCGTTGAGCGTGGTCACGCAGTTCACCTGTTGACGGGTTACTGGCCGCCGGCCGGGGATGATGGGTATCGGGTGCATGTTCTTTCGCACCGGCGCGCGACGAGGGCCTTGCGGATGCGGTCTTTTTCCGCGGCCGCGGCCGATTTTCTGCACCGCAATCAGTTTGATGTGAGTCTGAGTTTTGACCGCACCGAGTACCAGGACATATGGCGGGCGGGGGAAGGGGTTCATCGCGTGTGGCTGGAGAGAAGGCGCTTGTTTGAGCCGCGCATGCGCTGCCTGCTGAACGAGCATTTGCCCGGGCAGCGGGCGATCATCGCGCTTGAACGGCGCTGTGTCGGCGCCGTCCGGCGGATTGTTGCCAATTCGCGCATGGTGCGGGACGACATTCTGAGGGTTTACGGCGATGGGGCGCCGCGGATAGACGTGATATACAACGGTGTGGATCACGAGCGTTTTTCACCGGCCGGACGTGATGAGGCCCGCCGGAGGATTCGCGCCGGATACGCCGTTCCGGAGGATCTCGTCCTGGCGCTCTTCGCCGGCAGCGGCTTCCGGCGCAAGGGATTGAAGAACCTGTTGCAGGCGCTTGTTCACCTTCCGGAAGTCTTCCTCCTGGTGGTCGGACGCGATTCGACGACTCATTGGAGGCGCCAGACTCAAGAACTTGGATTGAGCAGGCGCGTGCGCTTTCTGAACCCCCAGGCGGATCTCGCCCCGCTTTACCGGGCCGCCGACATATTCCTGTTACCGACTTGGTTTGACGCCTTTCCGAATGTCGTCCTTGAGGCGATTGCATGTGGGACGCCCGTGGTGACCACGGTCTTCGGCGGGGCGGCGGAGATCGTGCAGAGGGGGAAGAACGGTGCGGTGATCTCGCGTCCGGACCGTATTCCGGAGATGGTGGCGGCCGTTCGCGAGGTGGTGGGATGGTCATCCGCGGGAGGTGTCTCGCCCGAGGACGTGGCGGCGACCGCGGCCGCCTTCTCGATCGAAAGCTGCAGTGCGCGGTTCCTCGATGTTCTCGAGGAGACCGGTCGGAAAGATCGGGGATGACGATGGTGCGGCGCGTCGTTTTTTTTACAATATCGGATCAGGAGGGAGCGAGCGCGCGGTACCGGGTCTATGACCCCGCGGTATATCTCGAGCGCCGTGGATTTGAGGTGGAAATAGTGCCTCCGCTGCCGTGCGCCGGCGGCTGGCGGCGGCTGCCCGCCAGATACGCGGAGGAGCGCCGCTTCCTCGAACGGGTGCACGGGGCGGCGGCGGTCGTAATCCAGAAGAGACTTTTCAGTGTAACTTTCCTGCGGGCTCTCTCGCGGATGGGAGTGCCGCTCGTATATGACTATGACGATGCTGTTTTCACGTCGCAGAGCCGGCGTTCCTGGCCGACGCGCAGGCGGGTGAAACGGCGGTTGACGGCGGTGATGCAGGCGGCGGACCTGGTAACTGCGGGCAATCGTTACCTGGCCGACTATGCGCGGACCTATGCGCGCCGGGTGGAAGTGGTGCCTACCGGTGTAGATATGAAGAGCTATCCATACCGAGCGGCCCGTCCGTCCGCCGTCCCGGTTTTCGGGTGGATTGGGAGCCGCGTGAATCACCGGTATCTTGAAGCCTTGGGCCGGGCATTGAGACGGCTGGCCGGGGAGGGGTTACGTTTCCGGGTGATGGTGGTCTCCGATGGCGACGTGGACCTTCCGGGTATCGCCGTGGATGTCCGAAGGTGGTCGCGTGCCAGTGAGGTGGCCGACCTGTTGGAATTCGATATCGGCTTGATGCCCTTGGCGGACGACGAATGGACCCGGGGAAAATGTGCCTTGAAAGCCCTGCAATACATGGCGGCCGGCATACCGGCGGTCTGTTCGGCGGTGGGAAGCGTCAAGGAGATCATCAGCTCCGGGAAGAACGGTTTTCTCTGTCGCACAGACGAGAATTGGGTGGAAGTCCTGCACCGCCTTTCGCAAGATGTACAGTTACGCGGTCGGATCGGGGCGGCCGGCCGGGCGACCGTCGCCGAAAGATTCGACATGCCGATTATCGCATCCCGCCTGGCGGATCTCTTGGATGGGCTGACGGCCGAAGGTCTGCGGGAGACCTGAAGGCCCTTGCAAGGGAAGAGCCGCCTGGGGCAGGATGAGGGCGGCTCTGTTGCGGAGAATTTTGACGTGGAGGAGAGCATGAATGCACGGCATTCCGGTGGATCGCGCGGGGACGGGTTCCGCCCGAAGTATCCCCGCCGGACGAGTCACCGCCGACTTTTGGCCGCGACCGCGGATTTCATAGAGAGCGATGTGCGGCGGCTGCGGCCGTTGTTCCGTCGTTACTCCCGGTGGTACCGCCGAATGGGGTACCGGCGGAGGATGCGGGAGAAGAAGTCGCTGTGTTTCGAAGAACTCTGGATTATTTTCGTGGCGATGATGGGGCTGCGACCCACCTCGATAGTGGAGATCGGGACCCAGTACGGCGAGTCCACCCGCAAGATCCTCGATGCAGCCCATTTGCTGGGATTGAAACCGCGCATGAGATGTTACGACATTGTCGACGAACTCCGCTACTGCAACAGGAACGAGGTCGAACTGGTATTGGAGGATATCACCGGCCGGGCGGCCTCCGAGATATTCGATGCAATCAAGCCGCAGATCGTTTTTCTCGATGCCCGTCCCTATCGTCTGATCGAGGATGTCGTGCGGTCCTTTCTGGAATATGATCAGCCGGCCTTCCTGGCCATTCATGATTGCGGCCGGGGCATCTGCAACCCGGAGATGAAACTTGGGCGGAGTGAGCAGGAGATCACCAGCGCGACGGGTGTCTGGGAACGACATGTATTGGCGGACGTTTTCGGCGTGGCTGACCCTCTTTCCCCGGCGCTGGACGATCTCCAGACGCAAAGACACCGCCTGCGCATATTTCCGACCCGCCACGGGCTGGCGGGGTTACGCGCCCTGTCGTTGTGGGACGGGGAGCTTTTCGGGATGGAGGGCGCGGGGACGGGCTGGTGAAAGGTCGGCGACGGATTCAACCAGGTTGTCGCAGGTGATGGAAAAGAGCCGCGTCATTCGTTCGGCAGGTGTGGTGGGTTTCTGGACCGCAGTGAGCAGGCTGCTGGGCCTGGTGCGGGACATACTCATGGCGGGGTTGTTCGGCACATCCGTATGGATGTCGGCCTTCGTGGTGGCTTTCACCATTCCCAACTTGTTCCGCCGTCTTTTCGGCGAGGGCGCGCTTTCGGCGTCGTTTATTCCGATTTTCATCGAGGCCCGCCGGCGCGACGGAGAGAAGTCGGCGTGGTCGTTGGCGGGGCGTGTTTTCATTCTCCTGGCCGTGGTGCTCGGCCTGCTGGTGTTGATCGGTTGGGCGACCGCGGCGATTGCGTTGCGTTTCTGCGAGCCCGGCGGCAAGGCCGCGCTGACCCTGCGGATGCTGCAGATAATGCTTCCCTATGCGATTTTCATATGTCTGGCGGCGCTGGCGATGGCCGTTCTCAATTCCTGCGGGCATTTCGCCGTTCCGGCGGCGGCGCCGTGCGTGCTGAACATCGTATGGATCACGGCCCTGATTGCTGTCGTCCCGCGCCTCGGCGGGGGACAGGCGGCGGCGGTCCGCGTGGTTGCCTGGGCGGTGGTCTTGGCCGGGATTCTTCAGGTGGGAATGCAGTTGCCGGCGCTGTGGCGGAGGGGTTTCCGTCTCACTGGTATCGGGAATGTCTTCCGGCGTGACGAGCGCCTGGTGCGGATGTTGCGCTTGATGATTCCGGCGGCGCTGGGTCTTGCGGTGACTCAGTTCAACGTCGTCGTGGACCGCCTGCTGGCGCTGGCCGTCGGACCGTGGGCGCCGGCGGCGCTTTTTTTCAGTGAACGGATGATCTATCTGCCGCTGGGCATTTTCGCAACCGCCTTGGGGACGGTGCTGTTGCCGACGTACTCCGGTCATGCGGCGGGCGGCGACCTGGAGGAGCTGAAATCTTCTTTGAATCATGGTTTGCGCCAGGTTTTTTTCTTCATGATTCCTGCGGCGACGGGGTTGCTGATCATGGCGCATCCGATCGTGGAGATGATCTACCAGTGGCGCAATTTCACGGCCCAGTCCACGGATTTGACGGCCGTGGCGCTGGCCTGCTACGCCCCCGGGCTGGTGGTTTTCAGTGCCAACAAGGTTCTTGTACCGGCCTTCTACGCCCGCCAGGACATGCGCACGCCTGTCAGGATCGGGGTGGTGACCGTTGGGCTGAACATTCTCTTGGACGTCCTCTTCGTTTGTACCTGGCCGCTTTACTACAAGCACGCGGGCCTGGCGGCGGCCACGGTTATTGCGGAGAGTTTCTATGCGCTCATGCTGGGCGTACGCCTGCAGGCATGCATCGGGTCGCCGGGCTGGCGGAGGGTGTTGCTTTCCGGGTTGCGCCAGGTGGTGGCGGCGTTTTTCATGGCGGTGTGTGTGTTCCTTTTTCAGAAGGCCCTGGGGACCCTCTTGCCGCATACGGGAGGAAAAGCGGCTGCAGCGGCGGGTGTTCTGGCCAGTGTCGCTGTGGGCATATTGAGTTATGCCGCTGCGGCGGCTGTGTTGCGCTGTCCGGAATTACGCGAGATTTTTTCCGCCCTGGTGCGGGCCCGGCGTTGAGGGGTGCGCCCGCTTCTGCGCTTCAGATTTCCTGAGGCGGGGAACTGCGGCGGGGAACGCGGGTACAGAGACGTTTCCACAACAGGTGGTCGATGAGGGCATAGGGAGCGAACCTCTGGAGGATTCCGCCGACCACCGCGGGAAAAGTGACCGGATAACGCCGGCGCGGCCGGCGGCTTTCGAGGGCGTGCAGCACCGCCCGCGCGACGCTTTCGGGGGGCAGACGGAAGCGCTCCATCCAGGAGGGGCGCTCGATGCTGTTTTCGACGTATCGCCGGTAGGCTTCCGCGAACGGCGACGATTTCTTTTCCAGCAGAATGCGGGCGGCGCGGGTGGCGTTTTCGCCGAAGCGTGTCGCAATCGGTCCCGGTTCGATGATGCTTACGGAGATTCCGCTGCCGCGCAGTTCGACGCGGAGTACATCCGAGATGGCTTCCAGGGCGAACTTGGAAGCGGAGTAGATTCCCAGGAACGGCAGGGCGATTCTGCCGACCACCGAGCTGACGTTGACGATGCGCCCGGCGCCCTGCAGGCGGAATGCCGGAATGAAACGGTTGGTGAAATCCTGCAGGCCGATGACGTTGACATCGAACTGACGCCGCATTTCGGCGCGCTCGAGATCCTCGATCGCGCCGGGCTGCCCGAATCCGGCGTTGTTGACCAGGGCCCCGATACGCCCCCCGCAGAGATGGAGGATTTCGGCGGCCGCGTTTTCCACCGACTGGGGCACGGCCAGGTCCAGGGGCACCGCGGTCAGTCCTTGGATGCGCAGGCGTTCCAGGTCGTCCGGCCGGCGGGCCGTGGCGATGACTTGCCAGCCCTGTTCCGAGAGTAGGCGGGCGGTGGCCGCGCCGATTCCCGAGGAACAGCCGGTGACCACGACGTTGCGATTTTTCGGTGATGGATACCGCACCCTGACAGCATACACGTCCGGTGCGGGTGTGCAACGTCCGATTGCGTGCCTAATATTCGGGGTAATTGCCTTGCACGGATGTTTTTCCGGAGTATGCTAATGAGCATAGAGTAATATGCAACCGGCTCGGGAGCACACGCGCACCAGGCTCCCGGGCGGGAAGGCATCGAGAGAGGCGTGAGGGATCTGGCCCGTTGACCGCCCGACAACCTGTCCTTGCAGGGGATAAGGTGTCAAAGCCAGCCTCGCTGGAAGGCGGGGACGATGTGGCTCCGACGAGGAGCAATCACTGGCTTTTCTCTTCCCCCGGTCAGGTCAAAGAGGCGTTTGATTGGGGCCCTCCCGCGGAGCGAACTCTTCGCAGTGCCGGTCGAAATCGCATGGCGGGCGCGGGAAGGTTGGAGGTGCGGTTCCGCGCGAGGGATGGAGGAAGAGAAACATGAAGCTGGAAACGAAATGCCTGCATGCCGGCCAGGAGCCGGACCCGGCGACGCTTTCGCAGGCGGTGCCGATATACCGCACGAGCTCCTACGTGTTCCGCAGCACCAAGCATGCGGCGGATCTTTTCGCCCTGAAAGAGGCGGGCAACATCTATACCCGCCTGATGAATCCGACTCAGGACGTGCTCGAGAAACGGGTTGCGTCGCTGGAGGGCGGGGCGGCCGCGCTGGCGGTTGCTTCCGGGACGAGCGCCATATTTTATGCGATCATAAACTTGTGTCGCAGCGGGGACGAGGTCGTATCCGCCCGGAATCTCTATGGAGGCACCTACACGCAGTTCCACGATATTCTGCCGCAGTTCGGCATCCGCACGCATTTCGTCGATCCGGGTGATCCGGACAATTTCGCCAAGGCGATAACCGAGCGCACCAAGCTGGTGTATTGCGAAGCCATAGGCAATCCCGGCCTGGACGTGGCGGACATAGCGGCGATCGCCGATGTTGCGCATGCCCACGGTTTGCCGCTGGTGGTGGACAGCACCTTTGCCACGCCGTATCTCCTGCGGCCGATCGAGCATGGTGCCGACATCGTGGTGCATTCCCTGACCAAGTGGTTGGGTGGGCACGGCACTGGGATCGGGGGTATAGTGGTTGACTCCGGAAAGTTCGACTGGACGAGCGGCAAGTTCCCTTTGCTGAGCGAGCCCGATCCGAGCTACCACGGCATCCGCTACGCCACCGATCTGGGCGAGTTGTCGCCGGTGGCCTTCGTGGTCCGCATGCGTCTGGTATCCCTGCGCAACCTGGGGGCGTGCATTTCCCCGGACAACGCGTGGCTGTTCATACAGGGTATCGAGACCTTGCCGCTGCGCATGCAGCGTCACTGCGAGAACGCCCTGGCGACCGCGCGTTATCTGCGGAAGCACCCCCGCGTCGAATGGGTGCGTTATCCCGGGCTGGAGGATGATCCGTCCCATGAAACCGCGCGGCGTTACTTCGCCAACGGCTTCGGCGGAATGGTCGTCTTCGGCATCCGCGGCGGTCGCGAGGCCGGGGCGGCCTTCATTGACGCGCTCAAGCTCATCCGGCATCTGGCGAACGTCGGGGACGCGCGCACCCTTGCGATTCATCCGGCGACCACGACGCATTCGCAGCTGGACGCCGAGCAGCAACGCGCGGCGGGGATATCACCGGGGCTGGTGCGGCTGTCCGTGGGACTGGAACATATTGACGACATCCTGGCCGACATCGAGCAGGCGCTGGCGGCCGCCGGAGGGAGATGAGCCATGGAGAAAGTACGCACGAAATTTTTCACCTTCGGTGAAACCCCGTCCGGGCGCATGCGCTTGCAGAGCGGACGTCGTTTCGGTCCGGTGCGGCTGGCCTACGAGACGTACGGCCGCCTCTCGAAGGAGCGCGACAACGCCGTGCTCGTGTTTCATGCTCTCAGCGGGAGCCAGCATGCGGCGGGCTACAATCCGTCCGTGCCCGGTGTGGGCCGCCTGTGGACGGACGAATGTCGTGTCGGGTGGTGGAATGATTTCATCGGGCCGGGTCGGGCCGTGGATACGCGCCGCTTTTTCGTGATCTGCGCGAACTATCTCGGCGGTTGCTACGGTTCCACCGGGCCGCGTTCCATCAATCCCGCCACCGGCGAACCGTACGGCGGACGTTTCCCGGCGATATCCGCCAACGACGTGGTAGACAGCCAGATGCGGCTGATCGAACATCTCGGCATCGAACGGCTTCACGCCGTGGTGGGAGGCTCGCTGGGCGGCATGCTGGCTTTGAACCTCGCGGTGCGCTATCCGGAGCGTGTTGGTCGCGTGATCTCCGTGGCTTCCGGTTTGGGAGTCACCATTCTGCAGCGCATCCACAATTTCGAGCAGATCTACGCGATCGAGGAGGACGGCAACTTCAACGGCGGCGACTACTACGACGGGCGCCCGCCGCTGAAAGGGCTGGCCCTGGCACGGATGATTTCCCATAAGACATTTGTATCACTCGACGCGATGAGCCGGCGGGCGCGCGCCGAGGTCGTTCAGCGCGAGAAGGACCTGCGGCGCTACCGCATCAGTCATCCGGTGGAGTCTTATATTCTCCACCAGGGACGCAAGTTCGTCAGGCGTTTCGACGCCAACACCTATCTGCGGATCATGGAGATGTGGCAGCGCTACGACCTGCTCAAGGATGCGGGGGCCACGAACTACAATGCCCTCTTCCGCCGTTGCCGGCGGCAGCGGTTCCTGGTTTTCAGTATCGACTCCGACGTCTGTTATTACCCGGAGGAGCAGGAAGAACTCGTCGGCCGCCTGAAAAAAGCACGCGTGACCTGCGAACACATCACCGTTCATTCCGACAAGGGACACGATGCCTTTCTGGTGGAATCGCGGCTGTTCACTCCGCACGTGACGTACATGCTCAATGAAAAGTGAGGCGGGCGGAGAGCACGCGACAGGGAGGTTGCATCATGCACGAGAGTACACGTCCGGCGCCGACGACGACGGCCACGCTGTTGATATCCTGTAACGATCGCGAGGGAATTGATGCGGCGGTTACCGGGTTCCTGGCGGAACACGGCGGCAATATCGTCCATCTCGATCAGCATGTCGATTTCGAGGAGAACGTTTTCTTCATGCGCATCGAGTGGGAACTGGCCGGTTTCGGCCTGCCGCGGGACGAGATACCGGCGGCCTTTCGTGCGGTCGCCGAACGTTTCGCCATGAACTGGCGGCTGCATTTCTCGGACTACACGCCGCGCATGGCGATCTTTGTTTCGCGCCTGCCGCACTGCGTATTCGATCTCCTTGCAAGGGTCGAGTCCGGCGAATGGAAAGTGGAAGTGCCCTTGGTGATCGGTAACCATCCGGATCCCGCCGGCCTGGTGGAACGTTTCGGCGTCGAATTCCATCATATGCCCGTCTCGCCGGAAAACCGCGCCGAACAGGAACGGCGCCAGCTCGAGCTTCTGCGTTCGCGCAAGGTGGATTTCATCGTGTTGGCGCGTTACATGCAGATACTCGGCGAAGAAATGGTCGCGGCGTATCCCAATCGGATAATCAACATTCATCATTCCTTCCTGCCGGCGTTTCCCGGGGCGCGCCCGTATCACTCGGCCTACGCGCGCGGCGTCAAGATCATCGGCGCAACCAGTCACTACGTCACCGTGGAACTGGATGCGGGACCGATCATCGCCCAGGATATCATGCATGTCAGCCACAAGGACACCGTGGATGATCTCATCCGGAAGGGGCGTGATTTGGAGAAGATGGTCCTCGCCCGGGCGGTATGGTCGCACCTGCAGAACAAGATCCTCGTCTATCACAACAAGACGGTTGTCTTTGACTGACGGGTTTCGGCCGGAGCATTTTCAGGGGGGAGGGCATACGGGATTCACCGCGCAGGGGCTCAGGCGGCGCTTGCCGCGGCGGGTGCCGGCTGATAAGATGAGGGGGTTGGTGCTGGCCGGAGGAGCGAAGGTTGAGTTGGAGGTGCTGATGAAAGCTTCATGGAAAACGGCTCTCTGGACGTTGGTACTGCTTGGGGGGCTCATGGTCGCCGCCGGATGCGGGCGCACGGCCGCGGGGAAGATGGAAGGATTCGTGCCGGTAAAATCGAGCGTTCTGGACAGTGTCCGATACGACGCCGCCACCCGGACTCTCACGCTGGCGTTCGACAGCGGGGATGTCTACGACTACTACGATGTTCCTTCCGAGGTATATGAAAAATTCATGGTGGCCGATTCGAAGGGCGCCTTTTTCCACAACAACATCCGCGAGAAGTACCGTTTTCACAAGTGGTGAGGGCGGGCGCCGGGTATCTGACCGGGGTAACGGGCGATGAGAGAGTTTCTTTTCTGTTTGACGACGCTGCTGTTCCTGATGTGGGTGATTCTTCTGAAGAACCAGATTGATTCGCTCAATCGCAGGATTGCGGAACTCGAGGCCGAGCGGAAGCGCCGCCGTTCGCCGGCCGATGATGTCCGTATCCATCGTGACGTCGAGGTTTGGGAAACGCACGGTGACTCGTCACAGAAATTGTAACTCTCCGCGCCCGCAACTCTCGATGGTTGTCTTCAGGCGGTGGTCACCTTGATGAAGTTGGTGGTTCCGGGCGTCTGCAGGGGGACTCCGGCGGTGACCACGACCCTTGCCCCCGGCTGAATGATACCGGCGCTGACGGAGGCGCGAACGGCCTGCTGCACGAGCTCATCGCTGTCATGTACCGCCGGAAGGGCGAGGGGAACCACGCCCCATGCCAGGTTCAGGAACCGTCGTGTGCGGGGATCGGGCGAGGGCGCCACGATCGGTTGGGCGGGACGCAGGCGGGCCACCTGGCAGGCGGTGCTGCCCGACTGCGTGCAGGTGATGATGGCCGCGGCGTTCACCCGTTCGGCGAGGTCGCAGGCGGCGTAGGCCACGGCCGCGGCCGTGTTTACGCCGGCTTTCGGGGCATGGCTCTGTAACCAGATGCCGTGTGGGAAGATGGTTTCCGCGTCCCGCAGGGTGCGGTCCATGATGCGTACCGCTTCGGTCGGATAATGTCCGACGGCGGTTTCCTCGGAAAGCATCACGGCATCGCTGCCGTCGAGCACGGCGTTGGCCACGTCGGTGACTTCCGCGCGCGTGGGGCGGGGGCTGTTCACCATCGAGCGCAGCATCTGGGTGGCGGTTATCACCGGCCGGGCCGCGGCCACGGCCTTTTGGATGATCATCTTCTGCATGCGTGGAATGGTTTCGATCGGTATTTCCACTCCAAGGTCGCCGCGGGCGACCATTACCCCGTCGGCGGATGCGATGATTTCGTCGAGGTTGTCCAGGGCTTCGTGTTTTTCGATCTTGGCGATTAGGGGGATATGGGCCTCATGGGCGTCCATCAGCTTGCGGGCTTCCTCGATATCCGCCGCGCGGCGGACGAAGGATACGGCCACGGCGTCCACGCCGTGGGCCATACCGAAGAGCAGATCGGTGCGGTCCTTTTCCGTCAGGGCCGGCAGGCTGAGCGAACTGGTCGGCAGGTTGATGCCCTTGTGGGAACTCAGGCGGCCGCCGATGACCACCATGCAGCGGACTTCGGTTTCGCTCGTTGCGACCACTTCCAATTCCACCGTGCCGTCGCTGAGCAGGACCGGGTCGTCCGGTTTGAGTTCACGCGGTAGCTGCGGATAAGAGACCGAGACCTTGTGTTCGTCGCCGGGAACGTTGCGGGTGGTCAGGGTGAAAGGCTGGCCGCTGCGCAGCGTTATTTCGCCGTCCGGTATTTCGCCGATGCGGATCTTGGGTCCGCTCAGGTCCTGGAGCACGGCGACCGGGCGCTGGAGGGCGGCGGCCTGTTCGCGGACGGCGGCGATCACGCGGGCGTGTTCGGCGTGCGTGCCGTGCGAGAAATTGAGGCGGACGACGTTCATGCCGGCCTCGATCAGGGACCGGATGCGCCGGGGATCCGACGATGCAGGTCCGATGGTGCATACGATTTTCGTATGTCGCATGACTGGGCTCCCTTCTTGATGTGAGCGCATAGATCCATTCAGATAACAGAATTATGCGGGGGCGCAAGACGATAACCAGTTTCCCCCGGAAGGGTCGGTGGGCGGAGGGCCTTGCCGGAGATGGATGCCGGGGCATCTGCAACGAGCTTGAAGGCGCTGGTGATGAGGGGTAAGGTTGAACTTGCGTCTTCGAGGCAATCGCTTCGGGAAACATGGAGGCAGGCCGGTGAAAACGAAGAGCACTTCGCGCTGGGTTCCGCCCGGCTGGCCTTGGGAGCTGGAGGCAATGGTTCTCCTGTTTGTCGTCGGCTCGATTCTCTTTCCGTTCTGCATGGTGTTTTTCCCGGAACGCGCGGCGGAGCATGCGGCTTCCTTCTGGCAGCGGGCGCTTTCGGGATGGACTCTGGGACACGGCTACCTCTGGGCGCTGGTGATCGGGGGAATGTATTTTCTGCACGTGGTCTGGGCGAGCCTGACGCTCGAATACGTCTCCACGCCGTTCATACATCTGCTTTCTCCGACCCTTTTCGCCGGGGTCGGCTATTTCCGCGTCTACGGCTTCGGCAGCCGCTATGGAATCTGTACCCTGGGCACCGGTTCGCTGGAGGGGTTTCTGGGATGGATTGCCGGCGTGCAGGCGGCGGTACTTGTCGTCGCCTGGGTGCGTAAGCGGCGGCATCTGCGGCGTTTCCGGGGAATATCATGGGACATTTCCCTGCCGCCGCACTTCGATCGCACCTATCTGGCCGAGTTGATTTTCAAGATTCATCCGCTTTTCTATCCGCCGCGCGTTTACCGGGCCTGCGGCGAGGGTATCCTCATCGAAGGCTGGACTTATATCATGCCCCTTCCGTTCTTCGAGATAGAAGGAATCGTGCGGGCCGATCGCGGCGATTTTGTTTCGTCGGCCTTTTATGCAGCGACCTCGATGCGGGCCCTGTTGCGGATCCGGCTCTACGACAATCCCCGGCCGGTGTTCATCTCGCCGAGTCACCCCAATCTTTTTTTCCGGTATTGCCAGCAGCTTCTCGCCGGACGGCGGCCGGCGGACGAAGAGGCCCGCGCCGCACGCCGCGCGGAACTCGCCGCCCGGACCGTGCCGTACGGCGAGCCGCAGTCGGATGAAGACAGGGACAACCCGTATTTCAACGTATAGTTCGATGGGTGAAAGAGGCGTTTCCATCCCCGCTTTTCTTTTTTCGGATTGATGCCCCGTGGGCGGGCGCGCTACTTTGGAGATCGTAAAGGAGCACATGTTTTGCAGCCTTCCGCACAGTCGCCCGGTTATGTCGGGCGCAGCCTGATAAGGAAAGACGCCGCCGGTAAGGTCAGCGGCCGGGCGCGGTACGCCGACGACATAACCCTGCCCGGAATGTTGTGGGCGCGCGTCGTGCGTTCGCCGGTCGCGGCCGGCCGCATCCGCGGTTGTACGCCGGATCCGGCCTTCGACTGGAGCGGGATAACTGTAGTGACCGCCGCCGATATTCCCGGGCGCAACATCGTGGCATCGCTGGTGGAGGACATGCCTCTGCTGGCGACCGACGAGGTTTTCTATGCCGGTGAACCCCTGGCCCTGGTGGCTGCCGAGTCCCCCT
>JAOZMZ010000057.1 GCA_029934055.1 Kiritimatiellia bacterium | reverse complement strand
TCATGCCGTATTCCACAATCGCCTTCACCGACCGGAACACGTTGTCCCAGGTAGTCCCAAATGACTGCGCCACGTCCTTCCAAGACAGCTTCCGCGCCCACCTGGCCAGGAACAATTGAAAGGGCTTGGTCAAGTGTGACTTACCCTCCGCCCACGGAACCCGTTCCACATGCACACCGTGCGTCGGGCAATCTACCCGGCGCATTACGTAACGGAAATACACCGCTATATTCCACAGCGGCACAAAGTCAAACTGCCGCTCGCCCAAGTGATCATACACCGCAGCGCTCTGCCCACAGATCGAGCACTGCGCCACACCGTTCTTACGAGGTACGATGTTCACTACCAATGCGTCCCTCCCGCCGACCTGATCCCACCGGAATCCGGAATAGACAAACGACTTGTGACGATAGCAATGATTCAGTATGGTCTCGATGCGCACTGGGCCGCTCCTTTGGCTGCGATTTCATTAACAGCATTTGGAGCATCAAAGCTCAGTGCGTTTCAAGTTCGATCTTATCTCTCAATCCACCGCCTTGGCCTTTCCTCCTTCGAAGCAATGTGGCCGACAGGCCACCAGAGCCGAGCCCATCCGGTTGCTCGCGCTATCCCGCTTACCGAGGCGTGAACAAACCCACCCTGCTTGCGGCATTCCCATGTCATTTCACCCACAGATTCTGCGGAAGACCCACTTTTTTCTTTGCGATCTTTGCGGGCTTTGCGAGAGATTTTTTTGAACCACGGAGCACACGGAGAACACGGAGGTCACGGATGTCAGAGGTCGGCGGTCGGCGGTCGGCGGTCGGCGGTCGGAAGACGGATGTCGGAGGCCACGGTAAGGCGGATGGGGGTTGATGGTTGCCGGTTGTTGGGTTGTTCGGAAATGAGAGATTTCTCTGCGTGCCTTGGGCTGTTTGCGAGACATCCTCCCTTCTCCCCTCTTCTTTGCGGTCTTTGCGACCTTTGCGAGAGATTCTTCCTTCTTACGTCTTCTTTGCGGTCTTGGCGATCTTGGCGAGATGTTCTTCCTTTCTTCTCTCTTCTTTGCGAGCTTTGCGTGCTTTGCGAGAGATTCTTCTTTTTCTTTTTACCACGGAGGACACGGAGAACACGGAGGGGAGAGTTGCCGGTTGTTGGGTTGTTGGGTTGTTGAGTTGTTATGGGATGAGAGATTCCTCTGCGTGCCTTGGGCTCTTTGCGAGAGGCTCTTCTTTTCCTACCTCTTCTTTGCGAGCTTCCGCCGGGGAAAAGAAAATTCCCCCGCGCAATGTTTCCAATGATGCGGATTCAAGTTGCAATCCTTTGAAACTGTCGGCGGGGCAAACCGCCAACAGACCGCTTACCGCAGGGGCGGGTGAGGCGCGTGGAAGCCAAACTGCAAGACCGAGAATCCCAACGAAGGGCGAGCTTCGGACGAACGCCGAAAGCTTGATTCTCAAGGGCCGACCCCGACCAACTGTGGAACCGAACTCCGCGATACACTACGCATCCCCCATCCTCCTTTCCCAAAATCCTATGTCGTTCGTTTCTCCTCAGGCGGCGCCTTCAGGCGCTCGCCTGCAGGAGACTCTCGGCGTTTTTTCATCTTGTATCTTATAAAATCTACAGGGAATAGCAGTGTGTCCGTAACGAGCGAGAAAGGAAGGTCAATGATCACTGGGATAATCATTCTGGGTTCAATTTGTGCCGCCATGATATCGACCTTTGTTGCGGGATACAGTGGATAGTCTGAGATGAAATTGGGACGCTGGGGGGTCGTGTCCCAAAATATCGCGATTTCCGGATTTGCACGAACCAAATAGGTCGCACAGCCGGAAAAAAGCATGGGGGCAAATGCCACCAAGAACAGTCGGACTATGAATTGATATTGTTTCTTCATGTCCACGCCGACATTACCAATGACCGGCGGCCATAAACCGTACGATCGTCTATTGCATTGTTGGAGGAACTCCGTCCTTCCTCAACGGCGCATGCACATTCAGAACGAATTGGCGCATCATGCCGTCGTTCAACCTGTCCATAATGCCCCCCCCATCTCCGAAACTGCAATTACTCGAGGCAATCATGACTTTTTTCCCGGGCTGAACTTGGAGGTATCTTGCAAATTCAGGACACCCGGCAAGATCGAACAGCTTAGCTGCTGAGAATCTTCTATTTCGCCAAGTCTTTCCATTATTGCCGCCGGCATGAAGTTATTCGACGGACAACCGTATATCACCGAATTCAGGACATAATGCCAAGACATTTCCACAATAACGTGGAACCTATAGTTTATCTGCACCCGTATATGTATCTTACACAGATGTCACTGTCTTCACAAGTAGGAGGTTGATAGGTTGATAAGTTATCTGTTCTTCCCTTCGTGCACTTTGTGTGCTTTGTGGAAAGGGGCTGGGGAGAGGGGGGTCGGAGGACGGAGGACGGAAAATAGAGGTCGGAGGTCAGCGGTCAGAGGTCGGGGTTGTTGGGTTGCTGAGTTGTTGAGTTGTTCGAGGACGAGAGATTCCTCTGCGTGCCTTGGGCTCTTGGCGAGAGGCTCTTCTTTTCTCACCTCTTCTTTGCGCTCTTCGCGAGAGATTCTTCCTTCTTACGTCTTCTTTGCGAGCTTTGCGGACTTTGCGAGAGATTCTTCTTTTCTTTTTACCACGGAGGACACGAAGCACACGGAGGGCGGCCGACTACGCGAAGGCTCCGTCGGCCAGGGAGGTCGGAGGTCGGCGGTCAGCCGACTACGCCAGGGCTGCGTCGGCCGGGGAGGTCGGCGGATGAGGTTGTTAGGTTGCTGAGTTGTTGGGTTGTTCGGGGATGAGAGATTCCTCTGCCTGCCTTGGGCTCTTCTGGGCGTGGATTCTTTCTGATCTAACCGTCTTTTCTTTGCGAGCTTTGCGGACTTGGCGAGAGGCTCTTCTTTTCTTCCCTCTTCTTTGCGGTCTTTGCGTGCTTTGCGAGAGATTCTTCTTTTCTTCCGCCACAGCGGAATCTCGAAATTTCGCGTAACAGTCTTCCGTGGCCGGCAGTCACCACGGGCGCCCCGCCGGGACACATCCGCTTGCCCGCCGCGCCAAGAAACCTCATAATCAGAGCGAAGGCCGTCGTCCAACGACGACGCGCGTCCGCGACGGCTACGAACAGGATTTCTCCGGATGAGTGGGAAGAATCCCCGGCTCCGGAGGGATCGCGGCCGCAGCGGTGAATGCATCAGCAGTCAGGAATACAGACGACAAGAAAGTCCGTCCATGAGAACTCAGTTCGCCCGCATTTCGATCCTTCAGTCCAGCAAGATCATCGTCGCTCTCTATGCCCTGCTCGGCCTGTTCTACACGGCCATCGGCATCATGATGTTGGTCTTCGGCGGCGCCCATCTCCGCGTCATGGCCGTCCTCTACATGGCGATGCCCGTCATTCTGGCAATCTTCGGCTTCATTTTCTTCGTCATCGCCGCGGCGCTCTACAACCTGCTGGCGAAGATCTTCGGCAGGATCGAAATCGAACTGAAAAACGTCGAGTGACCCTTCTCAGCCGCCGCCTCCGCGCCCGCCGGATTGCACGGCGGGAGGGCTGTGAATGCGCAGCGTGTACTGGAGAACGCGCAGGCGGTGCGGCTTGACGGTCGCCTCGAGATGAAGCCGTGCGCCGCGCCGCTCGAATGGACAGTTACACCTCGTTATCTTCCACTCGACCGTACCGGGAAAATCATCAACCCGTACCCGCACCGGCTGCCCGCGGCGGTTGCGTATGAATATCTCGTAGACCGTCTCGCTGTAACCGTCTCCGAAATCCCTTGCGGCTGCAGCCCGCCGCCGGCCGAAAACGTCCGGAGCATCCCCGAGGTCAACCCGGATCTCATCGCCGACAACCGTGCGCGGCAGGCGACTGTACCCGAAAAGCCGCCGACGTACACTTCCGAGGAATATCTCAACCCCACCCGCCGGAAGGTCCATGCCCAGGTGTGCCGCCCTTTCGTTGCGGAATACCAGCACGCGGCGCAAGGGACGTGGGTCCGACTCCGGATCGAGAGAGAACCTGCGCGTGTCCATCTCGTATATGCGCCGCCCGGGCACGCGGTACGCCGCCACCAGCGGCGAGCGCGTGGTCTCTCCGGCGACGACGTCCAGCCGCCTGCCGAGACGACACACGTATCCCGGCGCCTCCCCGCCCCGAGGGTTTCGCCACAAGTCGGAAAGCGGACTCTCATCGGCCAGGATCAGATATCCCGGAGGCTTGCGGCGGCACAGGCTGCGTCCGGGATCAACCAGGCGTACCCGCGCCCGCCGGAAGGTGCGCCCGGTCCGATTCCGGATGTGCACCGTGCCCCACAGATCGCAGGCCATACGTTTTTCGCTGTCCCATGAACCCCGAATCGCCAACTGGTAGGAGACCCGCCATTCCAGGCCGGTCACCACGTAGTCCACGCTGATCGCCCGCCGCCCGCTCACCGGCGATTCCACCAGGCATCGCAGCGCGTTCGTCTCCCCCGGCACACTCCGCGCCCCGGGGCCCTCTCTCACCCACCTGTCCCCGCGCCGCACGATGAGTACGTCGCCCGTCTCCCCTTGCGAATCCCGCCGCATGTCCGGCCGCACGCGCCGCCATTCGAGGAGCCGCAGGGGAAATCGCCGCGAACTCAGGCGCAGGCTGGTCATCTCGGCCGCCGCCGGAATACCCTCGATGACGAGCCACCGCCGCCCCTCCAGCAAGTCCACATGACGCAGCTCATGAACCGCCGACCATCCCGGGGATATCGTCAGGCCCACGTCGGCGGCGAGCGGCGCCTCTTCCGCCCGTGCGGCACCGGCGGCCAAAACAGCCCCAACAGCCACCCCGCGGAGAAACGCGCCGATCCTCTGCCCTCGAAACATCATCCGGCCCCGCTTACCACCGGTAGCGTACGGTATAATGAATGCTGCGGCGCCCGCCGGCACCGATTCGCGGATGGAACTCGATGGTCCGCGCCCCCGTACGGACGTACTCGGTGTCCGCCTTGACTATGTCGAACACGTGCCAGCGGTACATGTGTTCGACCACGCGGATCTCAACCTCTTCGGAAGTATTGTTTTCCAGGCGGATCTCGAAACTCTCCTCGTACTCGTGGAACGGTACCACCTCGGAGTAGCCCAGCCGCTCGCGCTTTCCCCGCAATCCCCGCGCCGGCCCCATGCGCACGTGGACCACCGCCCCGGTGGGCCCCAGTGGAAGCATGTCTTCCCCGAGAAGTTCCTGCGCACCGTCCGCGTAGCGACGGTAGACCCTGATGGTTCCCGGCAACAACAGTCGCCCCAGACCGTTCCGCGGGCTGTTGTCGAACTCGATATAACTCTCGACCACCTCGCGCGATTCTGTCCCGTAGTCCCAATCGTTGCGCCGGTTTCTCTGAAAACGATCGAACTTCACACCGTCGTATACGTAGAACCTGCGCACGGGAAGCCCGGCCGCGTCCACAAACCTCATCACCACTTCCTCCCCATCGGCAAGCGTAACCTCGCGCGGCAGCTCGAGCACGCCCAGCGGCGCGGGCCCGGTCACCCGCGACTCGAAAGTAGGCTTTTCGGTGCCATAGGCATAACGCAGCACCACCGGCGCCGTCCGCGGGGCACTGACGTCTTCCTCTTTCAGGCGCAGCCGGCGCGCCTGACCGGCCTCGGTGGTCACCAGGCGCACCCGTCCGGCATTCACCCGCCCGCCGCACCCGTTGTGCAACAACACGCGCCCTACGAGCGACCCGCTGCGGCCGCCCTCCCCCAACACCAACCCGTAGGCCGCGCGCCATGTCAGCCCATGCACCCGGTAGTTCAAACGGAAACTCAAAGGCCCTTCCGCAAGCGCCTTTACCCGCCATTCCAGTTCCGGCCGCAGGCTTAACTTGCCCGTCGCCCCCGGAAGAACAATCTCTTCCACGTCGCCGGCATCCATGAATACGTGCAGCCCCCCGGCTGCATCGGCGAGCGTCAGCGGCGGCCGCCAACGTTCCGCGGACATGTCGTCCGGGACCCCCTTGAGCACTCCTGCGACCTCTCCGGCCGGCCCCAACACCCGCACATCTCCCCCCAGATAGCGCCGCAGCATCCCGGAAGCGTCCTCCGGGAAATCATGAAAATGGGTCTCGATCAGTTCCATCCCCGGCTCGCCTTCGCTGGTGAAAGAAACCGATCCCGGATCTATGTGCGCCGGAATCTCGCCCAATACGACAATGGCATCCCCTCCCGAAAGCGTCACATGACGCCGCTCCTGCACCAGGGCGGTCCCATCGTCGTATATCGAAAGCGTCGTTCCGGCCGCCGAGGAAGCCGTCACCCGCGCCGGCCCCCCTCCCTGCACACCCCCCGCCGCCGCGGCCCATATCAGTGCGCCGCAAAACACCAATCTCATCAACCTGGTTTTCATACCCGCCGTTCCACCTCCTGCCGGCCGCCTGCCGGCGGCACCGGCTACATCAGCCACCCATATTGCCCCATATTGCGCCCTGCGGCCCCGTTCATCAACGCCAATAACACCCTGCCCGCGTGGCACCCCGCCCGTGTCTCAAACCCGCAGGGAAGTTTTTGCTCCTCCAATGGATTCATCATATAATTACCGTGCGCAGGCAGAAAACCCTAGACCGAATGAGGCGGCATGTCGCTCTTGTCTCTACCGTATGATACCAACGTAGTGGATGTCTTCATCCTGGCCCTTCTTCTTTTCGGCATGGTGAGGGGGCTGGCCCGCGGACTTTCCGGAGAACTCTCACGTGTCATCGCCGACGCCCTCGCCGTCTACGCCGCCTGGCACACCGCCGCACCTCTCGGAGACCGCATCCATGCCGCCACCGGCATGCAGCCCGGTATCGCCCGGGCCCTTGCCTTTCTGGCAACCTTCGTCGCCGTGTTCCTGGCCGCTGTGCTGGTGCGTATCATCCTGCGCAAAGTCATGCAACTCTCCTTCCACGGATCCGTGGAACGCTTCGGGGGGCTCCTCGCCGGGCTGCTCAGAGCACTCATCTATTCCGCCGCCCTGCTGATCTTCGCCTTCCTCCTGCCCGCCGGAACGGTGCGTACTTTCTTCATGGAGGAATCCCTCAGCGGCCGCACGTTCGCCCCCCTGATCCCCGCGGCCTACCGCCGCCTCAACCAACGCATACCCGCACTGCCGCCGCTGGATGAACACCCCCGCGCCCCGAAAACCGCCACCCACGAAGGCCGCCGACCATGAAGACCGTCACCAAGGAAAAAATCGAGGAAATCCGCGCGGCGAACGACATCGTCGAAATCATCGGCAGCTACCTGCCGCTCAAACGCGCCGGCAACAGTTTCAAGGCGCTGTGCCCGTTTCACAAGGAGAAAACCCCGTCCTTTCACGTCAATCCCCAGCGCCAGATCTATCACTGCTTCGGCTGTGGTGCCGGCGGCGACGTCTTCCGCTTCATAATGGAATACGAAGGGGTGGACTTCAACACCGCCTTGCGCATGCTGGCCCGCCGCGCCGGGATCCGCCTCGAATTCCACGAACGCAAAGGGGAAAAGTCCCGGCCGGACAAGGAAGCCGTCTACCGCGCCCTGGAAAGCGCCGCGCGCTTCTTCAACCGCACGCTCCGGGAATCCCCCGCGGCCGACCCAGCCAGGAAATACCTCGCCGCGCGCGACTTGCCCGGCGAACTCGTGAGTGAATTTCTGATCGGTTACGCTCCACCCACACCGGAACAATTCTTCCACTGGGCCCGCGAGACAAAACTCTCCGGAGCGGTCCTCCAGGCCGCCGGACTCGTGGTCGCCGCCGAAGGAAAACCCCGAGAATTCTACCCCCGCTTCCGCGGCCGGCTGATGTTCCCGATCCACGACGAGGCCGGTCGAGTCGTCGGCTTCAGCGGGCGCGTGCTCGCCGAAAACCAGCATCCCGCCAAGTACGTCAATACCCCCGAAACCATCGTCTTCCAGAAAAGCCGCCTGCTCTTCGCCCTTCACAAGGCCCGCCACGCCATCCTCGAAAAACGCGAGGCGCTCCTCTGCGAGGGCCAAATCGACGTCATCCGCTGCCACCAGGCCGGGCTGCGCCACGCCGTCGCCGCCCAGGGCACCGCCATCACCGACGAGCAGGCCCGCATACTCAAACGCTACGCCGATACGGTCGTCTTCCTGCTCGACGCCGACAAGGCCGGAGAGGACGCCGCCGTGCGCGCGGCACCGGCCTTTCTCAACGTCGGCCTCGAACTGCGGATCGCCGTCCTGCCCCCCGGCGAGGATCCGGATTCCCTCATCCGCCGCGACGGAGCCGCCGCCGTGGAATCCATCATCCGCCGGGCCAGCGGCATCCTCGACTTCCAACTCGACGTCCTCAGCCGCCGCGACGACCTCTCCACCGAGGCCGGCTTGTTGCGTGTCGCCCGCGCCCTCGTGGAGACCATCCGGCACACCGGCAGTGCGGTCCAGCGCGAGCACATGCTCGTCCACGCCGCCGGACGACTCGGGTTGCATCCCCGCACCCTCGCCGAGGAAATGCAGCGGGTGCGTGTCCGCAGCCGCTTCGCCCCCACCCCCTCCCCCGGCGGAAACGCCCCGGCACCCCCACCTGCTCCTGCCGAGGAATTCGCCCTCGCCGAGCTGGTCATCCGCCACCCCGAAACGCGGGCCGAGGTGCGCCGTTACCTGCCCCTCGAAATGATCAGACACGAGCCCTGCCGCATCCTCGTGCACACCGCCCTCGACAGCGACCAGGAAAACATTCTCCCCCTCCTCGACGAGACCCGCCGGGATTGTATAAGCCTGCTGGCGCAAATCGAGTCCGCCCCCCTAAAGTTCTCGGCCGATGCCGAAAAAACCCCCCTCGACGCCGTCCGCGACGTCATCCTCACCATCCGCCGCCGCGCCCTCGACAGCCGCCGCCGCGAGCTGCGCCGGCGGCTCAGGGAAGAAAAGGACCCCGCCGCCGCCACGCGCCTGCGGGCCGAGGACGCCCACCTGGTCATGGTCGTCAACGCCCTCCGCCAGGGCTGGGAAAAAGCGCGTGATATGCTTGAAATCGACTGAAAAAATTTGCAAGAGGCGCTTGACGCCGGCCGGCGGTTTGGAAATATTGTTGAATCTCGGCGCTATAATAGAGGTGGACTGTCTCGAAATAGAGTTTTCATCCGATCGAGAAAGTGAAGCAAGGGGTATTGTATGAGTCCGACTGCCAGAAAAAAGAAATCTTCGACGCGCGGGCGCAAGACTACCGCCAAGACGAAACGCTCCAAACCGCGGACGTCTGTGCCCGAGTCCGGCCGCATTCAGCTCAAAGTCAACCGCGAAGAACGCAATGAAAAAATCAAGGAGCTTATCCGGCTCGCCCGCGATCAGGGCTATCTCACTTACGACGACATCAACCAGGCCCTCCCCGAGAGCATTATCAGCCCCGATGAGCTCGACGGCGTCGTCATCCTCCTGCGCGGAATGGATATCGAGGTCATCGATGCCGCCGACGTGGACAAGTTCAAGGCGCGCGTGGAACGGGAAGAGCGCGTCCGCCATGAAGCGAGCGTGGACGTACTCGACGACCCGGTCCGAATGTACCTCAAGCAGATGGGTCAGGTCCCCCTCCTGACCCGGGAACAGGAAGTCGAAATCTCCAAGCGCATCGAGGAAGCCGAGCTGAATACCCGTGAAGTCTTCATGCGTTTCGGCTGCGCCGTGGATTCCTTCTTCGCCCTCCTCGACCGTCTCGAAAGCGGCCAGGAACGCTTCGACCGCATCATCAGCGACAAGTACGTCGAAAGCCGCGAAAAATACTTCGCAGCCATCCCCCGCCTGCGCAAGAACATCCTGCGCCTGCACGAACAGTGCCGCGAGAAGTTCCGCGCCATGCACCGCTCACGGATCGCAAAGAGCCAAAGGGAAAAACTGCGCAAGTCTTTCGAGCGCACCCGCCGCACCCTCCAGGCCAACCTCGAAAAACTGCACTTCAAGCAGAAAGCCATCGAGGACCTGGTCAACATAACCGACGACCACTACCGGGCCATCCGCCGGCACATGCGCGAAATCGAAAAACTGCGCGGGCGCCGCGGCAAGGCCAACGCCGCCGCCCTGCGCAACCTCCGGCGGGAACTGCGTGCTATGGAAGAAGAACAACGCATGGGCTGCGAGGAATTCGTCGAAACCTACCGCCTCCTGCGCAACTGGATGCAGAAAGGGCTCCAGGCCAAGACCGAAATGGTCGAGGCCAACCTCCGCCTGGTCATAAGCATCGCCAAGAAATACACCAACCGCGGCCTGTCGTTCCTCGATCTCATCCAGGAGGGCAACATGGGCCTCATGAAGGCCGTCGAAAAATTCGAGTACCGCCGCGGATACAAATTCAGCACCTATGCCACCTGGTGGATCCGCCAGGCCATCACCCGCTCGATCGCCGACCAGGCCCGTACGATCCGGATCCCCGTCCATATGATCGAGACGATCAACAAGCTCATGCGCGTGCAGAAACAACTCGTTCAGGAACTGGGCCGCGAGCCGACCCCGGAAGAAGTGGCCGAAGAAATGCATCTACCCGTCGAGCGTGTCCGCGCCGTGCTCAAGATCGCCCAGCAGCCGATCTCCCTCCAGACACCCGTCGGCGACAGCGACGACACCCATTTCGGCGATTTCATCGAGGATAAAACCGCCGAGAATCCTTCCGACATGACCGCTTTCAGCCTGCTGCGTGAACGCCTGCACGAGGTCCTCAAAACCCTCACCGAACGCGAGCAGGAGGTCCTGCGCCTGCGTTTCGGTCTCGACGACGGTTACCCCCGCACCCTCGAGGTCGTCGGCCGCAAGTTCAACGTCACCCGCGAGCGCATCCGCCAGATCGAGGCCAAGGCCCTCCGCAAAATGCGCCACCCCACCCGCATCCGCAAGCTGGAAGGATTCCTGGAAGGGACCGAATAGGGAGGTCGAAACAAACATGCAAGCTCACCCCAGCCGAATCGAAAAGATAGTCAAACGGGATGGGACGGTGGTGCCCTACGACCGCGACAGGATCACCACCGCGATCTTCAAGGCCGCCGCGGCCGTCGGCGGCGAAGACCGCCAAACCGCCGAGAAACTCGCCGAAGACGTCGAGAAAACCCTCCTGGCAACCTATGGGCCCGGCGCCACGCCCTCCGTCGAGGATATCCAGGACGTCGTCGAAGAAACCCTCATAAACCACGGCCATGCCACCACCGCCCGCGCCTATATCATCTACCGCCACGAACGTGCCCGCGCCCGCGCACGGCGTGAAGAACAGATCGAGGCGACCGACAACATTCCCTACAAGAAAATCTACGAGGTGCTCCGCTGGAACATGGACCACAACTGCGAAACCGTCGCCGGCATCAATAGCATCATCGCCGACGGCCACTTTCCCGATCTCGTCCGTGAATGCGACCGGCGTTACGAAGACGAAGTCGCCGCCGGAGCCCGCCGCATAATCGAGCGCCTTCCCGAGGTGCGTATAGTCATCATCGCCGGCCCGTCTTCTTCGGGCAAAACCACCACCACCATCAAGATGAGCGAAAGCCTCAGCAGCGTCGGCGCCAAGCTGGTGGCCATCAACGTAGACAATTACTTCTTCGACATCGAAAAACATCCCCGGGACGAATTCGGAGACTATGACTACGAGACCCCCGAAGCCCTCGACCTCAAGCTAATCAATGAACACCTCGTCGCTCTTCTGGAGGGCCGCACCATCCGCACGCCCCATTACGACTTCAAGAGCGGGCACCGCCAGCTCAATGTCCATGAAATGAAACTGGAAGAAAACGAAATCCTGCTGATAGACAGCCTGCACGGGCTCTACGGGCCGATGACGGAAAGCATACCCGCCGAAAAGAAATTCCGCCTCTACATCGAAACCCTCGGACAGGTCCGCAACGAACAGGGTGTCTTCATGCGCTGGGCCGACAATCGCCTGATGCGCCGCATGATCCGCGACAGCTGGCACCGCAACCTGCAGCCCCTGCAAACCCTCACCCACTGGCACTACGTCCGCCGCAGCGAACTGCGCCACATCATCCCCTTCATCGGCAGCGTGGATTACCTCGTCAACAGCGCCTTGCCCTACGAATTGCCGATTCTCAAAAACCGTCTCTTCAAGTACTTCCCGGAAGCCATGAGCCTCTACCGCGACGATCCCAAACGGCAGGACGCCTATATCCGCGCCAAACGCGTCTACGAATTCCTCAACCCCCTCCAGGAAGTGGCCGACGACAGCCCCATACATCCGAAATCCCTCTTGCGGGAGTTCATCGGTGGCAGCGCTTACGAGTATTGAAAATATCAGCCTCCCGGAAGCCCTCCGCCGCGCCGCCGCAAAATGGGCGCAGGCCCCCGCCATCGTCACGGAAGACGACACCCTCTCGTTCGCGACCCTTGCCGCGCAATCGGATGCACTCGCCGCCGCCCTCATCGCCCGCGGAGTCCGGCCCGGCGACCGCATCTGCCTCTACGCCCCCAACTCGCCCGCCTTCGTCATCTCCTACTGCGGAATCGTCAAGGCCGGAGCCGTCGTCGTGCCGCTCAACCCCATGCTCCATCCCGAAGAAGCCGCCTGGATCGTGGGCGACAGCGGCGCCGCGGCCATGATCTTCTCCGACCAACTCGAGGCCGCCCGTGCAATCCTCGACGCCGCTCCGCGCATCAAGCTGCGTATCCGAATCAACTCCTCCCGGAAAACCGACAACGATGATCTGCCGTGGGAACGACTCATCCATCCCGGGACACAACCGCCGCTGCCCGCTATTGATCCCGCCCGCGATCCCGCCGTCATCCTTTACACTTCCGGAACCACCGGTCGGCCCAAGGGGGCCGTGCTGACCCACCGCAACCTCGTGGCCAACGCCGCCAGTGTCAAGGCCGCCCTGCACCTGGAGCCCGGCGGACATGACCGCATCCTGGTGGTGCTGCCCATGTTCCACGCCTTTGCGGCCATGGCCGGCATGATCTTCCCCCTCCTGCATGGATGCTGCCTCGCTCCCCTTCCCCGCTTTTCACCGGATAACGTCGCCCGCACGATCGACCGCCTGAAGATCACCGTCCTCCCGGCGGTCCCCAGTATGTTCAACCTGCTCCTGCGGCTGCCCCGCGACCTGGATCACTGCTTCCGCAGTCTCCGCTATTGCATCTCCGGCGGCGCCGCCCTGCCCCGCAAAATCATGGAAAGCTTCGAAGAGCGCTTCAAGGTCCCCATCTACGAAGGCGACGGTCCCACGGAATGTTCCCCGGTGACGTGCGTGAATCCCATCGGCGGATTGCGCAAGCCCGGATCGGTCGGCCTGCCCGTGCCGGGTGTCGAAATGAACATAATGGACGCCCACGGCAACCCACTGCCCCCCGAAACGATCGGCGAAATCACCGTGCGGGGCCCTAACGTGATGAAGGAATATTGGCAACGCCCGGCGGAAACCCAGGCCGCTTTCTTCGGCGACTGGTTCCGCACCGGCGACCTCGGGTACCGCGACAACGACGGCTATTTCTACATCGTCGACCGCTGCAAGGATATGATCATCTGTAACGGCGTAAACGTCTACCCGCGCATCATCGAAGAAGTCCTCTACCGCTGCCCCGGCATCCGTGAAGCCGCCGTGGTCGGCGAGCCCCATCCCCTCCATGGAGAAATCCCGGTGGCCTACGTAAGCCTCCAACCGCACGCCGTGCCGAACGCCTCCGAAATCCGCGACTTCTGTCGCCGTCACCTCGGCCGCCACGAGATACCCCGCCGGATACACTTCATGGATGAACTTCCCAAAAACGCCTCCGGCAAAATCATGAAAAGGGCCCTCTCACGCCGCGGCGAAATCGAACGCGGCGTGAATATCATCAGCGCGGAACACGAAAACCGGGAGGCCTGAGCGCCCTCAGATGCGTTCGGGCGTCTCAATTCCCAGCATGTTCAGCCCGTTCCGCAGAACGTCGGCGGTGATCGCACTCAGGCGCACGCGGCTCTCCCGCAGCCCCTCTTCCGCCTTCAGGAAAGGTACCTGCTGGTAATAAGAGCTGTAGACCTGCGCCACGTCATAAAGATAATCCGCCAGGAGATTGGGACGGTAGGCGTGCGCCGCCCGTACGACGACGTCGCCAAACCGCACCAGGCGCGCCGCCAGACGCCGCTCCACCCCATCCGCAATGAGAAATGGATAGTCCGCCGGCTCACGTCCGGGAAAACGCTCGCGATACTTGTCCAGCACACTCGCCACCCGTGCACAGGCATATTGCAGGTAGGGAGCGGAATTTCCATTCAACGCCAATGCCTTCTCCCACGTGAAAGTCACCATACTCTGCGGGTTCTGGCTCAAGTCCGCGTACTTCACCGCCCCGATCCCCACCGCCCGCGCCACTTCCCTCTGCTGGCGCCCATCCATCCCGGGACTCGCACTTCGCACCACCTCCAGCGCCCGCCTCTCGGCCTCGTCGAGCAGCAGCTCCAACTTGATGACGTTGCCCTCCCGCGTCGAAAAGGTTCCCTCGGGCAGCCGCATCAAGCCAAACCACACGTGCACCAGTCCGCAATCCCATCCCAGGCGGCGGGCTATCGCAAATATCTGGCGGAAATGCAACTGCTGGCGCTCGTCGGTGACGTATACTATCCGCTCCGGAGCAAACTCCTGCAACCGGCTGCGGATCGTCGCCAGGTCGGTCGTCGCATAGTTGAACCCGCCGTCACGCTTGCGGACGATGCACGGTGGAAGCTTTTCCTCGTCCAGGAAGACCACCTGCGCGCCTTCGCTCTCCCGCGCCAGGCCGCGCCTCTGCAACTCCGCGACGATCTCCTCCAACTCTCCGCGGTAGTAACTCTCGCCGCGTACCAGATCGAACTCGACACCCAGTCGCCGGTAGATACGCTCGAACTCCGTCATGCTCAAGTCAACGAAGCGACGCCACAACGCCATGTTCTCTTCATCGCCCCGTTGCAGCTTCACCAGCTCCAGCCGGGCCCGCCGCTTCCATTCTTCATCATTGCGAAAACGCTCGTAGCTTTTCACGTAAATCCGCTCCAGTTCCTCCACCGGCGAACGCTCCAGCGCCTGCCTGTCCAGGAAATGGCGGTACCCCATAATCAAGAGCCCGAATTGTGTTCCCCAGTCACCGATATGATTGTCGGCGATCACCCGGTACCCCAAACTGCGGTACATCCTGTCGAGCGCATTCCCGATCACCGTGGAACGGATGTGCCCGATGTGCATGGGCTTGGCCACATTCGGACTGGAATAATCCATCACCACCGTGCGCCCCTCACCAACCTGCGGGATGCCGTGACGCGCATCGGATTCCATCCCGGCCAGATGCTCGGCCAGTCCGCCGGCAGACAGACGGACGTTTATGAATCCCGGCCCGGCGATCTCCACCCGCTCGACCCAGCCCGGAAATTCAGCCCGCGCTACGGCTTCCGCGGCCAACTCCCGCGGGACGCGTCCCGCGCGTCGTCCCAGCAACATGGCGGCATTACACTGGTAGTCGCCGAAACGCTCATCACCCGCCGGCAAAAAACGCACCTCGACACCATCCGGAAGCTCCCCGTCGAACAATCCGCGGAAAGCTTCGCGAATAACCGCGTTCAGCGATTGCTCAATTGTCACGCC
>JAOZMZ010000056.1 GCA_029934055.1 Kiritimatiellia bacterium | reverse complement strand
TCTTGGTCGGAAATTCCAAGCGTACCCGGCCCGTCAAACGCCCTTCATCCCGCACCAGCACCAACGGATCCATGTCCAAGATTTCATTCTCCAGGTGCAGGTCCGCCGTCGCCGACTGGAGCTGCACCCCCCGAAATGTAAAGGCCTGCGCCTTCACTTCACCCGAAATTCGGAATGCCTTGGGATCCCCCACGCGACCCGCCACCGAACAGGCCGCCGACGGGAGCGCCCCCGTGAAAGTAAACAGCTTCACGAATTCGGCCTGTTCCTGATTGAACATCGGCGCCAGCACGTGTGGATCGAAATTCGCCGTAAAAGAACCCTGATACTCCTTCGAGACGAAGTTGACCTTCAGGCCGGCCCGCAGACGACCTCCCCCCGCATCACGCCGCCCCAGGAATACATCCAGGTCACGCACCAGTAATTGATCACCGTTTGATTCCAGCCGGCACGATCCGTCTTCAACCGGGATCCCCAGCAAGGTCCCATGCCTTACGGTTACGTTCCCCTGCACCTTCCTCCATATGGAAGTCAGGGGGACCGGACCGAAGGTCATGTCGAACCCCAAGTCGGTTCCCTCTCCGATTCCCGACTCGCGGACGAGATTACGTATACCCGGCAGAAGGCTTATCCACCTGTCGGGGGGAATGCTGTTGACGATCCGTCCCTCCACCAGCCCCTTGTCCAGGTCAAGGGTTCCATTCACCCGAATCTCGCGATCTTCCACGCGTAGTACGGCGCCTACCAGGCGCAGCCTACGGCCCAGCAACTTCAATCTCAGCCCGCAGTTGCGAAACGATGCACGCTGACATGCCGCCGCCCGTCCCCAAATGGCACAGCGGATCCGGTCGGCCGCAGGCGTGTCGGGATCTATATCGAAATCAACGTCGGCCTGCAGCAGTCGTCCCAGCCCCAGGCTGCGCATTTCCGTTTCCACCCGAACGATCTGGCGCTTGTAGCGGGCCAGTTCGTTCTCTATCTCCCGGATTACGCGCACAAGCGGCTTGCCCCTCGCCGGCCGCCGGCTACGCAGCACCCGGCCGCGGCCCTGCACACCCAGCCCGACGATATCAGCCTCGATACTCCTTACCAGGTATGCTTCCTCACTACTCGCAACATCCAGATTGACGCCCGTAATCTCTCCGATGCGCTGAGCGCCCCCCCCGCGTTCCCGTGCCGTCAGGAAGATACGCCCGTCCCTCACCCGTACTCCACTGATGAATTCCTCACCTCGCAGCAATCGCCAAGGCTTCAGACGCAAGGCCACGCGACGTGCCGACATGACTTCCTGCTTCCTGTCCGGCCCGTCGAAAAGGTGTACGCCGTCCACCAGGACGCCCCTGACCGGATCGAGGCGGATATGGCCGATATCAGCAATCACCCCCTGCGCCCCCAACTGCTCGACAACCAGCCCCATCAGGCTCGCCGGAAGGCCGAATACATCCAGGTAGGCCAGCAGCAAAACAATAAGGGTCACCAGTGCCAGCAGCGGCCGCACGATTATCTTGGCGATGAGCAACCCCCTGCCGCCGGCGCGCCGTCCTCCCCGCCGCGTATTACCTTCCGGCGACTTACTCTCCCGCTTTTCCCGATTCCGCCTTACCTTCGTCCCGCGTCTCTTCACTAACCGCTCCACGCTCGTACAAATCCGCAGTCAGCATATCGACGACATTCTTCTCCAGCAAGAATACCACCTCGCCGCCGCGGATCATAGCGTAGAAGCGATCCTCGTCACGATCACCGATCATCAAGGTCTTGGCTATTCCCGCCTCCGGGGCCAGGTAGACCGTCAGCGTCGCCCTCGGTTTGTCCAGGCCGTATACACCGAGATCTCCGGGATTCTCGGCTACGTATTCGGAGGCACGCAGATGACACAGGTTGTCCATGACTTCATCCAGATGCGCCCGCAATACCTTCCACTCGCCCTTCTCCCCCGGCTCAAAACTGTCATATGCCTTGTTTCTCCTGACACTCTGGCGCTTCCCGCGCCGATCGAGTTCCAACCCGCGCACATCCGCCACGCTCACGTCGAGAACACGCCGGTCGCGATACCGGAGAGGGTCCAGCGAGGTTTTTCCGACGGCGCGCTCATCAATGATGTACACCGAAGATTCACCTTCAACCCGGACAGGGAGCCTTCCCTTCCCCGCGGCCCGTGATCCGATTTTCACAATGACCGTCCGCCCGGTAGCCCCGCCCGCCTCGAATTCCAGCACCATGGCCGGCTGCTCCAGCCCGTACTTCTCGAGATTGGTCACCCCCTCATCAATGAATTCGCGGATCGTCACCCCGGCCCAGGTCTCAAGAAGATGCTCTACCACATTGCTGTCAGCCGCCATTTCCCGCGGCGAGACGACCATCCATTCACCGTTGGTGCGGAGCAGTTCAAGATTCTGGTCGCCTTTTGTGATTTTCAGCCCCGTCAGCATCGTCGGCGAGGCGGCGATCAGGTGGTGATCACGCAGTTTTTCCAGCGGCGTATCCAGCAATTCCAGCAACCGGTTGGTGACCGCGTAGATCGAAGCGTTCCCTTCCCACTTCACATAAACCAGCCCCTCATCCCCCTCAACTTTCCTGCCCACCCCCAGGATCATCGGCCCGCCTTTGTCTTTCCGCCACAGCGTCAGGCGGTAGGCCGGTTCCGCCAAGCCGTAGACCGTCGCGTCCTTGACGTCGTCAGCGACGAATTTCGCAATCCGCAGACCAACGAGATCATCAACCAGTTCCTCCACCCGCAGCGTATTCGCACGTCCACGGATCGGCTGCTCAATCTTCCACGGTGTCGGTATTTCATCACGCGTCACCTGAAGATAGCCCGCCGGACGCCTTATCCCGAAACGTTGAATCTCAGTCCGTCCGGCATGCACAAGCGCCCGGTCACGCAGAGCCGCCAGCGACTCCGGCAACAGGTCCACGATGCGGCGCTCGACGGCCATCACATCCCCCGTTACACTCGCGGCCGCATATACGTTATCGCCCAGCGGGCTGTCCCTCCCGATCATTACGGTGTGCATCCCGCGCCCGTCCCCGTACACGAAAATCCCCCGCGGCTTGTCGAGCCCGTAGTCCGCCGCGCTAAGGCCGCGCTCGCGCCGCTCGGAGGCAGTCACCACGGCATGCCGGCGCAGATCCTGCAGGCCGTACAAAATCCGATCAATGGCGCCACCGTCGGCCCGCGCCCTCAACGGTGAAACGATCCACCAGGTCTCATCCTCGCGGCGGCATTCGACGGAAACCGCCCCCGAGGTAATCGCCAGGTATTCCACGTCTCCCGGCTTGATGCGCAAAGCCAGACCCTTCTGGGCCAACCTCTCCTGCGTGGTCTCGCTCCCCCGCTCGAAAAACCAGATAAAGGACCCCGTCAGGATAACGCCGACAAACAGCCATAGCGTTGTCTTCCAGCTCATCCGTCTATTCCCTCCGACGCCACCAGATCAACAGTCCCGCCAGGCCCACCGCCGCCGGCATGATCACAACCGTCAGCCAGAACAACATCGCCAGGTCATGCCGCGTCAGCAGAAGACGTACCTTCTCGATCGGCTTGGCCGAAATCGCCAGCAGTTCCTTGCGCTCCAGAAGCCAGTTCAGGGCATTCATGAAGAAATCCAGGTCTCCGCCGGTCAAGGCCCCGTTGGATACAAAATCCGCATCGCCGAAGACAACCAGACGCGTCGGCCGTATTTGCACGTCTATGCCCCCCGCAGAACCTTTCTCCACTGCCACGGCTACGGATACCGGCCCCGGAATGTCACTCCCGGCGTCAAACCTCATCGTCTCCTGTTCCAGATCGGTCTCCGCCCAGCCGTGCTGCGAACTGCTCGCCAGAACCGTCACATGCGGCTTGTCGGCGCCCCCCTCGGCCGCCCCATCCTTTTCCAGCGGCAGAACGGAACGCGGCATGTAAAAGATGGAAGTGACCCCCTGAAGCTTGCGCGTAATTGCATGGTCCCCGTATTCGGTCAGAAAAAGCTCGCGGCCCGTCAGCGTCCGTGTCGCATCCACGACGATGTCATCGCCGATCTTCACCCCCCATTTTCGGAGCACCTTCTTGAGACCCGTGTCAACATAGGACTCGAGCATGACCAGCAGGCGGCCGTTGTTGCCGAGATAGTCGTCAATCATCTCCAGGTCGGCATCGGAGAACCGTTTCGTCGGCCCGGCTATGATCAGTGCGTCACAGTCCTTGGGTACGGCATGTTTCTCACCCAGTGACAGGGTCCGCACATCTATGTTGTCGCGCCTGATCTCGCGCGTGATGCCCGAATAACCCTTGCGGCGGTCGTAGTCCTCGATATCGCGCTCGCCGTGCCCGCTGGTGAAATATACCACCGGCTTGCGAGCCTGGGTCACGCTCATGATCGCCGATGAAAAGGCTTGTTCTCCCTTGAACCCCTTCTTTTCCGGGGCCCGCCCGAACTGCATCGCGCTGTAGTCGTATTCCACCATGTCAGCCGCACTCACGTACTTGGTGCGCCCGCCGCAGTCGAATACAACCACGTTGGCCTGATCTACGTCATACTTGCGCGCCAATTCCTCCGCCCGGGCGAGATCCCGGTCGGGATCAACCCATTCCACCCGAAGATGCGGCGTCACGTACTTGTACTCCTTCATCAGATTCTCAACATCATCGTAGATATCCTGGCCCGGCTGGAAAAAGACCACCACTCTAACGTCGTTGGTAAGTGACTTCAGCAGGGTCATGGTCTTGTCGCTGAGCCGATACATGTGCGCCCGGCTCCAATCACCGCGGACATAATGGCGATAGGAAAGATAATTGACCATCACCAGCAGTGCCGCCAGCAACAGCGTCCCGGCGATCGTATTCAGACCGAAGGCCAGCCTGAGACCACTGCGACTCTCACCGTCTTTGCGCATCCCGCTCACCTCTTGATCCTTTCGCTCCACGGGCACCCGTACTCCTCACAACCAACGCCGTGATTCGAGCACCTTGACCGTCAGGAAAAGCATCAAAACCACACCGCTAAGATGAAAAACAACCGCCCGCGTGTCCGGGGCACCCCTCGAGAAATCCATCATGTACATCACCGAGGACACATATCCGAGTGCATCCCGCATCTGGGGGCTCCTTACCAGGTAGGGAAGAAATCCGGCGAAAAACGCCGAACAAATCAGCGCGAAACACGCTATCGCAGCCACAATCTGGTTACGCGTCAGTGACGACGTGAAAATCCCCACCGCCAGGTAAAAGGCCCCTACCAGCAGCGCCCCCGCATACCCGCTGTACATCGGGCCGAGATCCACAGGCGTTCCCGGCAATTCAAACATCTTCAGGATGAATGCATACGCCGCCGTCGGCACCCACAAGAGTACATAAAACGTCAGCGCCCCGGCGTATTTGGCCAGCACTACTTCCGTATCACGCACCGGCGCCGTCATCAGCGTCTCCAGAGTCCCCGAACGCTTCTCCTCCGAAAAAAGACGCATGGTGACCACGGGCGCAACAATCAGGAGCGTTATCCAGAAGAAAATCGAGCCGAAGAGCTCGTTCATCACCGCACCCCCCTCCGTCCCCTGCGAAAGAACATTGACCAGCAGCCAAAAGCTGAACCCCATCACCACCAGGAAAAAAATCATCACGATATAACCGATGGGAGAAAGAAAATAGGTCGCTACCTCCTTCCTCCACAGTATCAGAAACCTCTTCATTCCACGGAATCCTCCTTCTGCCCCGCCCCAGACGTCTCGGATACCGTCTCCCCCTGCGTAAGACTCGCAAAAACCTCTTCCAGCCGACTGGGCTCCATGTGCAGCTCACGCAACTTCCAGCCCCGCTGCGTTACGGCATCGAATATGTTCTCCCGCAAATCGACGTCCGCCGAGCCCTCCACCCTGACGCGCAGCCAGCCGTTGTCCTCTCCCTCCACAACCAAGTTCTCCACCGCCGGCAGTCCCGCCAACACGCCCCTCACTTGGGGCTTCTCCGCCTTCAGCTCCACTCGAACTACTGCCCCGATGTGAACCAGGCGGCGCAGATTCGCCGGGGAATCCGAAGCCACTATGCGTCCCCGATTGATGATAATCACCCTCTCGCAGGTGACTTCCGCCTCGGAAAGAATATGCGTCGACAAAAGCACGGTATGCCTCGGAGCCAGACTCCGTATCAGGTCGCGCACTTCCCTGATTTGATTCGGATCCAGCCCGATCGTCGGCTCATCCAGAATCACCAGCTCCGGATCATGGATCAATGCGTCCGCCAATCCCACCCGCTGTCTGTACCCCTTGGAAAGCTGCCCGATTATGCGCCGGCCGGCGTTCTCGAGACCACACAGCGCCCGCACTTCCTCCAGGCGACGCCGGCCGTCACGCAACGGCAACCCCCGCAACTGCGCCCGGAACATGAGATACTCGTCAACGCGCATCTCCGGATACAAGGGCACGTTTTCAGGCATGTATCCTATCCTGCGCCGCACTTCCAGCGACTCGCTGAACACGTCGTGTCCGGCCACCTCGACCCGCCCCCGCGACGCCGGAAGATATCCGCACAATATGCGCATGGTCGTCGTCTTACCGGCCCCGTTCGGCCCCAGGAAGCCGACTATCTCGCCCTGCCGCACCTCGAAAGAGACATCATCGACAGCCGTTACCCCGGGAAACCGCTTGCTCAAGTGTGATACCTTGATCATCGCCGTGCCGTACGAAAACAAATACTCACTGCGCTTTTTTGCCTTTGACCTTCGCCGGACATGCTTGTTCAATATCTCAGCGACCGCAGCCGGGTCCTGGCCCATATGCGGAATGGGGTCCTATTATGAAAGCCCCCACCGGATAGTCAAGCGACACAACCGGAGATAGCGCGCATGCTCAAACTCGGCATCATAGGCCTGCCGAATGCCGGCAAGTCCACCATTTTCAACCTGCTCACCCGCGGACATGCCGCCACCAACGTCTATCCCTTCACGACCATCGAACCCAATATCGGCGCCGTCACCGTCCCCGATGAGACCCTTGAAAAACTCGCCGCCCTTCTCAACCCCGAAAAGATCATCCCCGCCCATATCGAATTCGTGGATATCGCCGGCCTGGTGGAAAACGCCCACCGTGGTGAAGGTCTCGGCAACCAGTTCCTGAGCCATATCCGCAACGTAGACGCTCTCGTCCACGTGGTGCGCTGCTTTTCATCCGGCGAAGTCGCTCATACCGCCCCGCCCAACAAGCCCCTCGAACACGTCCAGATCATCCACACCGAACTCCTGCTGGCGGACCTCCAGCTCCTCGAACGTCACGTCGCGAAGCTCGGCAAGAGTCACGACCGGGAAAGCCGACAGCAGGCCGCCGAACTCGAACCGCTCCTCAAGGCCTTGGAGGATGGAAAACATCTCTATACTCTTGAACTTTCCCCCGCTTTACGCCGCCTCGCCTTCAACCTCGGACTTCTCACCATACGCCCGGAACTCTTCGTCGCCAACCTCGGCGAGGGCCCGCCGGAAGAGCAGACTTGTGCCGCCGAGCTGGATCAATACGCCCGCGCACGCAAGCTCGCGTGTCTGCCCATCCACGGAAAATTGGAACACGAGATTCTGGAAATTCCCCCCGAAGAACGCGGCGACTTCATGTCCGCCCTGGGGCTCACCGAGACCGCTGCGCCCCGCCTCATCAGAAGCGGTTTCCAAATCCTCGACCTGATAACCTTCTACACCAACGAAAACAACATCCTTCAGGCCTGGCCGCTGCCCCGGGGACGTCTCGCCCCGGAGGCCGCCGGCCTGATTCACTCCGACATGCAAAAAGGGTTCATCTCCGCCGAGGTCGTCACCGCCGACGACCTGCTGCGGACCGGCTCATTCGCCGAGGCCCGCCACAAGGGCTGCCTCCGGCAGGAAGGCAAACACTATGAAATCAAGGACCGCGACGTATGCCGCTTCCTCTTTGCCTGACATCACACGGGATTCCAGCGTTTACCGTCGTCTCCTTGCGTGGCCTGCCGCCGTCCGCGAACCTCGTGCATTTTCACCGGTTTTCCCATACTCCGAACGCCATCTCCATTGCGTCTGGTACGATGACGACCTGCGCCCGACGTCACTAAAGGACGCCTCCGGAGAACCTGTCATAGTCGAACGCCCCGGGCGATGGAATCTCGAAGCCGGGCCAGATTTCCTCGCGGCTCTTGTGCGTGTCGGCTCCCGAATGATCGCCGGTGACGTCGAAATTCACATCCATCCACGCGACTGGATCTCACACGGCCACCATAATGACACTCGTTACGATAACGTCCGTATCCACGTGACTTACTTCGAGGCTCATGTAGACCGCGCGCTTTTCCCTCCCGGAACAATCCATATTTCCCTTCAAACGGCCCTTCACCATAAACCCGGCTTTTCCCTGGATTGCGTGGATCCCACCGCCTACCCCTACTCCGTCCGGGGCCCCCGCCGCCCCTGCCACGAAATCATAAAGGCCGCACCCGAAGGAACCGCCGACGCCCTGCTCGAAGCCGCCGGCAAAGAACGCCTGCGACGCAAGGCGGCCGCTTTCGCCGACATCGCCCGTGAACGTGGAACCGATCAGGCCCTCTACGAAGAAATCAGCACGGCCCTCGGTTACAAGCATAACAAGACGCCTTTCCGCCGCCTGGCCCGCATCGTTCCTCGCGATGCTCTCCGCCATGAGTCTGCTGGAGACCCGCATGTCGCCTACGCAATTCTCGCCGGAGTCTCCGGCCTCCTCCCCAAAGAACCTTCACCGGCCTGGCCGCCGGAAAACCGCCGCTTCCTCAGGCGCGTCTGGGACGACTGGTGGCCGCGGGCATCCCGCTGGGAACACCTCTCTCTGCCGGAAAATTCCTGGCGCCTCAACGGCCTCCGCCCCGTCAATCACCCGCTGCGCCGCCTCATGGCCCTGGCATGCCTCGCGACGAATCCGCACCCCCTGCCCGAAGCCGTCACCCGCCTTTACCGCCGCTCACCCAATCTCGGACGCGCAACCGGAGCCCTTTTCGACTTCCCGGAAAACTTCTGGCACCATCACCTCTCCCTGCGCGGACCCCGGCTCGCAAAACCGGTCGCCCTCCTCGGGAAACATCGCCTGGCAGCCATAACCGTCAATACGATAGTCCCGTTCCTTATCGCCGCCGGAGAAAAGGAGATCCCCCTCGACAATCTGCCCGCAGAAGAAATCAATTCCATCATGAAATCCACTGCGGCGGCTCTCCTCGGCCCGGATCACAACCCCCGCCTGTACCGCTCCGGTATCAGGCGCCAGGGACTCATCCAGATTGCCCACGATTTCTGCCTGCCGGGAGACGCCGCCTGCAGCGAATGCCCGCTGCCCGACAATCTGCGGAATCAACTCAAGAGCGGGGCCTTCCCGCCCGGCAACTGATCGCCGTCACCGTCCTCCGGACGCGGCTCGAAATCGTCACAAGTGTCGGTCGCCTCCACCTCGCGGTGATGTACCCCGCACCACTGCATGAACGGATTGACCACGTAATGAGCACAATGGCGGCATAACCGCTCCGTTTCACCGGCCTCGAAAACCTCCGGGCGGTGCTCTCGGTCCGACTCGTCAAAAACCTTCGGGACCTCGCCCGTCTTGAAGTGAATCTCCCCCTCGTCCGCATACACATGCCCGCACGCCGAACATTTCAGGACCTCGCCGGTCTTGCGGAGCCCGTCGTAGACCGGCTCGCGTACCAGCAGCGCCTCCCGGCCGCAGGCCGTGCAAATTATTTCCACCGGCTTGGGACTCATCATGCATCCCCCTTTCGGCCTCCCCCCTTTCCGTCTCCGGATACCCGCCGCCTCCGCCGCGCGGCGAATTCCGGAGCCTCCCGAATGGCAAGCCCGAGAATCCGCATGGAGTTCATGAAATAGCGCATGGCCTCATTATGCAGTTCAACCGGATCCTCGCCGACATCCTTCCACCCCGGCGTCTCCAGATCATCGGGATCCAGCGCCACGGCCTCCCAGTTGTGGAAAAGCCGGCCCCATTCGCTGTGCAGGATATCGTTGATTATCCGCTGGTGGGTCGGATACCAGAAACTGTCATGATACAGGACACTGGCAATGTAAGCCCACGGTGCAAGAACCGTCTTCAGCGACCATTCCAGCGGCTTCTTGAGCGGCCCCCAATAAATCTTGTGCTGCATCCGGCTGGCAAAGGTCATCTTCTTGAAGGGACCGTTGAAATGCCAATTTTCCTCGGCGGCATCCCGATCCCCCATTATCTCTATCTCGCGCGGGTCACCACATCCCAATCCGGCATCATGCGCCATGCGAATGTACTTCAGTTTCAGCGGGTCGAACCCCATCATCCGCGCCGCCGCCGCGTCTATGGCCACCTGGTCAGCCGAGGCCAAAATCACATTCTTCACATACGGCACCATGCAGCGCGGGCCGGGACCGTCACCCGCAAAAGTACCATCCATGACCGCAAAGATACCGCTGTGAATCTTTTTCTGTATCATCAACAGGTCCACCAGAGTTTCGTGGATCACCGGATGCGTCCAATGTCGGTGTTCGTTGAGCAGGCCCCCGAACGCATTCTTCATCGCCCCCGTCGTTGTCGTGAACACGTGGGTCTTCACGGTCGGCAGGTGAATGATGTTCTCCCCGATCAGCCTGCGCGGTATCATGAAGCCCCGGGGATAGACATCGTTGAGGGCGATGAACCTGTCCGCCAGGTCGCCTACCGCTTCCCGGATATCAACCCATTCTTCATCCTCGTCGTAGAGATGAATATTGCGTAGGCCGTGCGCCTCGATCACCGCAAGCTGCTTGTTCTCCCTCTCGCCGAGATGTGCGTCTATGACCACCGTCCGATTGTGACATCCATGCAGCAGGCCCGGATCATAGCCGTCACGCTTCATGGCCCGAATGACACCTTCCAACTGCCAGGGCGTCGTCGAACTCGCCGGATAAAAAAAGTGCCAGCTTATGTTGATCTTCAGCGCCGTGTCCCGGTCACGCGGCAGTTCATCCTGGTATCCCGCCAGGTTCATCAGCCGGTGGTAATCCTCAAGCACCGTCGCCGGACTCGTCCGCAATACCGCTACCCGTCCTGCCTGCATCAGCAACCTCCTGCACTGGACAAAACCGCCATGACACTATACTCTTCTAGTTGAGGCTTGGCAAAATTGCAGCCCCAAACGCCGGAATTTGAGTCCAGCACAATGAATACTAGAGAACTCGACATCCGGGTCTCACGCAAGGGGGATCTCACAATCGTCGCACCAAGGGGCGAAATCGATGCCGCCTCATTGGAAGCCTTCCGCCGCACCGTGGAACCGCTCTGCTCCCAACCCGTGCCGCGCCTGATCATAGACTGCCGGAACGTCCGTTTCATTAACAGCACCGCCTTCGGACTTCTTTTCCACTTCCATTCCCAATGCGTCGGACGGGGAGGCTTCTTCGCTCTTCAAAACGTCTCCAAAAAAATCGCCAGCATCATCAACATTCTCGGACTCCAGAACGTCCTCCTCGTCAATCCGGATAAAGACGGCATCAACGCTGCAGTCCAATGAAGGATCAGCCACAGCCATGGAAGTTCCGGCCACAGTCAGGTTGAGCGTCCCCGGCGATCCACGCTCGCTGGCGCTCGTGCGTTCCATAGTTACCTCCCTCGCCGAAGACGCCGGTCTGGCCGAAACGGAAATCGGCAAGATCGAAATCGCCGTGGATGAGGCCTGCACCAACGTTCTCGAACACGCCTATCGCGGTCTCTCGCCCGCACCACCCATCGATCTCGTTCTGCACGTCACCGAGGACACCTTCAGCGTCGAAATCATCGACCACGGCCGCTCATTCGACTTCGAAGGATACCGCCTGCCTACCTTCCCCGATCATTGGCACGACGGCAACACGCGCGGCGTCGGCCTCTACCTCATCAGGAACTGCATGGACTCAGTCACCTACCGACGCGGCAAGGATGCCAACCGCATGCTGCTGAAGAAGAAACTCACCGCGAACCCATCAGCGCCCCCGGGCGGAAAGGAGTTGCCGGCGTGAATTTTCCCATCGGCTTCATACTGCGGTCAGCCTTCAAAACCCATACCCTGCTGCTCGTAATGATCCTGGCCCTCGCCTCCTGCGAGAGCGACGACGACAGCTATGATCATGACCCGCCCGCCGGAATGGGCGCCCTCATCATCGACAACCATACCGATGACGATATTTCCGTCTATCTCAACGGCGTCGAAACCAACAAGGCGCCGGACAGTGACTGGAAGGCCTATGATTTGAAGCCCGGCGGATACCGCCTCGTCCTCGAGCAGCGCGGCGGCGATCACAGCTTCAACGACGACGTCGACGTTCTTGAAAACCGCCGCACGATTCTCGATGTCCAGTACTCCAGTAACCCCTACCGCTACGACGTATTCCTCCGCTATGACTGAGGACACATTCATCACGCCGCAACGGGCCGACGCCCTGATCTCCAACGCCCTTCCCGCGGACTGGCCGACGGAATATGTCCCCATCACATCCGCCGCCGGACGCATCCTCCGCCGCCCGGTCCCCGCGGACCGTGACCTGCCGCCATTCGACAGGGTCATGATGGACGGCATCGCCCTGGCTTCAGCCGCCCTGGGTAACGGTAACCGCCGTTTCAAAATCGAATCCACCGCCCTGCCGGGACGCCCGCCGCTTGCACTATCAGAACCTGCATCCGCCTGCATTCAGGTCATGACCGGCGCCGTCCTGCCACAGGGCTGTGACACCGTCGTCCCTTTCGAAGAAATCAAGATATCCGGCGACTATGCCGACATAAATCCGAACCTGCGCATCGCGCCGGGCGACAACGTCCATCACCGCGCATCCGACCTGAACAAGGGCGATATCCTCCTGCCGGCCGGTAAACGCCTTACCCCGAACCATATCGCCCTGGCCGCCTCGACCGGCCAGACCGAAGTATGCGTCGCCCGCCCACCGCGAATCGCCGTAGTATCCAACGGTGATGAACTGGTTGACCTGGGACACCCAGTCCATCCGTTCCAGATCCGGCCCATCAATAATTACGGCATCCGGTCCGTCCTTCACGCCCGTGCATTTCCAGAGGTACACGTGTTTCATACCCCCGACGACCGGGATGCGATTCTCACCGTCCTTAACACCGTCCTCGACAATTTCGACCTGCTCATCATCTCCGGGGGCGTGTCCATGGGCCGCTTCGATTACGTGCCCTCGGTCCTGCAGGAACTCGGTGTCCAAAAAATCTTCCACAAAGTGCGCGAACGTCCCGGAAAACCCTTGTGGTTCGGTATGTTCAGGAACAACAAACCCGTCTTCGCCCTGCCCGGGAACCCCGTCTCCTCCATGGTGTGCCTCCATCGCTACGTACTACCCCACACAGAACACGCAATGGGACTTCGCCAGACATCAGAAGAAACGGCCGTTCTCGCCCGCCCGGTTGATTTCGAGCCCCGCTTGACGTTCTTCCCGCCCGTCAGGACATCCGTCGTCGAAGGCGTCCTTACCGCCGAACCGGTGAAGTACAACAATTCAGGACACTTCGCCGCTCTTTCTGAAAGCAACGGCTTCGTCGAACTCCAAGCCGATATCAACCACTTCCCCGCCGGCACCAGCGTTCCCTTCCGGCGGTGGACTTCAGTATTGTGACCGCTTCCGTCATGGGCCATTATGCAATCCGATATGAACAGCAACCACCAACCCCACCGGAAAACTCACCTCACCGCCGGCGGCAAGCCGCGGATGATAAATGTCGCCGCCAAACCCGTCACTCACCGCAGGGCGGTCGCCAGCATCAAAGTCATCCTCCCTGATGAGATCCTCGAATACCTCTCCGCCGGCGAAATCCAGACCCCCAAAGGTGCTGTCTTCGCCACCGCAGTCATCGCCGGCACCATGGCCGCCAAGAAAACCAGCGATCTCATACCCTTCTGCCACCCGATACCCGTAGAAGATTGCCGCATCTCCATCTCCTTCGAAAAAACCACCGCAGTGGTCACCTGCAGCGTGGAAACCCATGCGAAAACGGGGGTGGAAATGGAGGCCCTCACGGGAGCTGCAACCGCCGCCCTGACCATCTACGACATGTGCAAAGGCGTCGCCCCCGGCATCATTATTGATAATCTCCGCCTCCTCGAGAAGACCGGCGGGTCCCATTGACTGAGAATCCGCCGGCTCCTTTTTCAGGCAATCACTGCCTCACGCCTGGTCGAACTTGTCACTGCACCCATCTGACGTTGTCTATGTAGAAGGTACCGGTCGTCTCGATTGTGGCCTCGAAAAGACCATATATACGGCTTATGTCCACCCCGCTGAAATCACTGATCGGTATGCTTACCTCCTGCCAAGCCCCACCACTGGAGGCGACATACTTGGTCCCCTTGGTGTGGTCGGCGTCCTCAATATTGATCTTCACCTGAGTCGTGCTCTTGATCCAGAAACGCAATGTTCCGCCCGAGTAGCTGCTCATATCCCAGGAGCCGCTTTCCTTGAAGACACCCCAACCCGCATACGACGAGGTGCACTCGGTCTTGAAGCACTTCACACCCTCGGGAGGCGTCTCTCCGGTGTAGTCCCCGTCAAAACTCCCATATCCCCAGGTATACACTTCCGATCCCGCCGGTATCCCCGAATCGCTGTATACCAGGAACTGCCCCCCCACTTCAGAGGATACCTCAATCACCGTCTCAGGTTCTACCGGCACCCCGTTCGCATCAAATCGGAATGTGTCGTCCAGACCCAGCCGCTCCACAAACGGATCCGCCGCGTTGGTGGGATACATGTAGGCGCACCACAGGTAGTTGCTCCCCGCCGGAGTGTTCGTGGCAACGCTGACATCAAACCAGCCGCTTCCGTCGCTGGCGGTCACCAGGTAAAGCGCATCTCCGTACGCCACACCCTGGTAGGGATCCTCCAACCGAATCCGCAACATTACCGGCACGTTCGACCCCAACTGCTCCCACTCCATCGGCACCTGCACCGTCTGCCCCGCCTCCAGGTTCGTCGGGAACCCGCTCTCCTCCACCATCAATCGCGGCGCAAAATACACCGCCGCATTACTGTAGGCATGCACCCCCTCTCCCCTCAGGTATGCATACCACTCGTACGCGCCCCCAGCACTGCTCCCGTTGAACTCCCACCACTGCGGATCATAGTCCGGCACAAACGGCCAGAAGGTCACATCCTCCTCATTCGTCGGTATACTCTCTCCCGCCACCTGCTCACTGGCAAAAGTGTATTCCTCGTCACTCACACTCCAATCTTCGTATTCCACATACCCGCCATAGTACGGACTCACAAACCCTACCGTGGAATTGTTCCAGTCGGCCTTCTCTATCGGCTCACCCAAAAACACCGGCTCCCCATCCACATACAGATCACTCATCGGATACGGGTCCCCACCCCGGATGCTCACCACCACATGATGCCACTCATTCGGGCTGATCCCCGCATAGAAGCTGGACGCATCATCCCGCCACCCGCAGCGCGTCGGATTGACGTCCAGGTACACCCCCCGATAGCGTATGCCGCCCCACTTCGCCCCGTTGGTGTACACTATATCACTCTCAATCGTGATGTTCTTCCCGCTCACATCCAGACCATCACGCTGAATGTATGCGTACCCTCCACTCCCAACTACCGTCGCCCGCAGCTTGCCGTCCACTACGCTCCAGGTAATGTTCCCATTAGGAATAACACTCCATCCCGCATAATCCCCATCGTCAAAGTTATCCTCGTCATACAACTGCCCCACATCCTTCACGCCGAATACCACTACGTCCGTCTCCCCAAGCGTGTTATATCCACACCACATGTCCCACGCCCTCCCCGCATACGCCGCGCCGCTGATCCCGAATATCTGCAGCCCCTTGCCCCCTATGCTTGCCAATACACCCCCATCCGAATCATTATCCGACGAGTAGAACCCCATATGACTTATCCATGGATCCACGGCATCCCAAGGATACACATACATCACCCAGTACAGGTTGCTCCCCGTCATTATCC